>DASWXO010000023.1:0-17533 GCA_036405455.1 Thermomonas sp.
GGTCTATCCGCGCGATGTCTCCGGACCGCTGAACCGCCTGCGCGTGGCCGCGGTGTTCTGGCTGCTGGGCATGTTCTACCTGTTCCCGTGGTTGTCCTGGGATGGTCGCCAGGCGGTGCTGTTCGACCTGCCCGCGCGCAAGTTCCACGTCTTCGCCCTCACCTTCTGGCCGCAGGACTTCGTGTTCCTGGCGATGCTCCTGATGATCGCGGCGCTGGTGCTGTTCTTCTTCACCGCGCTTGCCGGCCGGCTGTGGTGCGGCTATGCCTGCCCGCAGACGGTGTGGACCGAAGTGTTCCTGTGGATGGAAAGCGCCATCGAGGGCGACCGCCACAAGCGGATGAAGCTGGATGCCGGCCCGTGGAACCGCAACAAGCTGCTCCGCAAGGGCGGCAAGCACCTGGTCTGGCTGCTGTTCGCGCTGTGGACCGGCTTCACCTTCGTCGGCTTCTTCACCCCGATCCGTGACCTGGGGGCGCGCGTGTCGCCGTTCGACTGGGGTGGCTGGGAAACCTTCTGGGTGTTCTTCTATTCGCTGGCCACCTGGGGCAATGCCGGCTTCCTGCGCGAGCAGGTGTGCAAGTACATGTGTCCGTACGCGCGCTTCCAGAGCGCGATGTTCGACCGCAATACCCTGATCATCGCCTACGACCCGATGCGCGGCGAGCCGCGCGGCCCGCGCAAGCGCGGCCTGGCCAGCGTGCTGGAACGTGCGCGCGGCCTGCTGGACGTGGCCACGGCCAACGACTACGTGTTCCGCGCCAGCCGCCATCCCAGCGCCGCCAGCCAGCAGGCGCATGCGGCGGGCACGATCACCTTCGACGGCGGCATCGAGGCCGCGCCGCTGCCGAAGTTCGCGCCCGACGAACTGGGCGACTGCATCGACTGCACCTTGTGCGTGCAGGTCTGCCCCACCGGCATCGACATCCGCAACGGCCTGCAATACGAGTGCATCGCCTGCGGCGCCTGCATCGACGCCTGCGACGAGGTGATGGCGAAGGTCGGCTACCCGAAGGGCCTGATCCGCTATTCGACCCAGAACGCCATCGACGGCACCCCGACCCGCGTGCTGCGGCCGCGCATCCTGGTGTACGGGATGATCCTGCTGGCGCTGATGGTGGGCTGGGCGGTGGGCGTCACCCACCGCAGCCCGCTGATCGCCGAGGTGCTGCGCGACCGCAACGCGCTGTATCGCGAGAGCGCGGCCGGCATCGAGAACGGTTACACGCTGAAGCTGGTCAACAAGACGGACCAGCCCCAGCAATACCAGGTCACGCTGCGCTCCGACCTCGCCGGCCTGCGCCTGCGCGAGGCGTCCACGATCCCCGTCGCGGCCGGCTCGGTGGCGTCGCTGCCGCTGACGTTGTCCGCGCCCGCCGGCACCGGCGGCCGCCACGGCGTGACCTTCGTGGTCCGCAGCGCCGACGGCCAGGTCGAGCGGACCGTGGACAGCAGTTTCTTCGGCCCGATGTAAGCAAGGACCCGGCATGCAATCCGAATCGCGCTCGCCCTGGCGGCAGCCCATCGTCTGGCTGATGGTGGCCCTGGTCGGCGCCGCCGTGGTCGGCAGCCTGCTGCTGGTCAAGGTGGCCACCAACGGCGACAGCGTGGACGCCGTGCCGGACGAGGTGCAGCGCACCGGGCAGGCACAACAGGCCGACCTGGGCCCGGATGCGGCGGCGGCCCGCCGCAAGCTGTCGGCGATCGTGCGCATCGACGATGAACACGGCTTCGTCGAAGTGCTGCCGGTCAGCGGCGAGTTCGACCGCGCCGCGCCGCTCACCTTGCGCTTGCACCACCCCACCCGCGCGGAGCTGGACCAGACACTGGCGCTGGCCGCCACCGACACCGGCTGGCGCGCCGACGCCACGCTGGCGGCCGACCACGACTGGCGGGTGCAGCTCACCCCCGCCGACGGCAAGGCCTGGCGCCTGCGCGGCCGCATCCCGCACGGCCAGCGCGCCGCGCAGTTGCAGCCCGCGCTGGACGACGCACAGCCCTAGCGCGGGTGGATGCCATGCCCGCGGTCTGCCACCACTGCGGCGAACCGCTGCCGCAAGCGCCGGTGCGCCTGCCCCTCGACGGCGTCGAACAGGCGTTCTGCTGCGATGGCTGCGCGGCCGCGGCGCGCTGGATCCGCGACGCCGACCTGGACGACTATTACCGCCTGCGCAGCGCACCCGGCGGCCGCGTGGACGCCGACGCGCCGGCGCTGGCCGCCTGGGACCGCGAGGAGCTGCTGGCCGGGCATGCCCGCGACGTGGCCGGCGGTCGCGAGATCACGGTGCTCACCGACGGCATGCGCTGCGCCGCCTGCGCGTGGCTGATCGACCGTGCGCTGGCCCGCGAGGACGGCGTGCTGGACACCTCCGCCAATGCCATCACCGGCCGCATCCGCATCGCCTGGGATCCCGCGCGCACCCGGCTGTCCGGCCTGCTGTCGCGACTGGCGGCGCTGGGCTACCGGCCCTACCTCGCCACCGGCGAAGCGCGCGAGCGCGCCCGCCGCGCCGCCCGCAACCGTGACCTGCTGCGGATCGGGCTGGCCGGACTGGGCGCCATGCAGGCGATGATGTTCGCCGAGGCGCTGTACCTCGACACCCGCGGCGAGATGCCGCTACCCACCCGCGACTTCTTCCGCTGGATCACCTTCCTGGTCTCCACCCCGGTGGTGTTCTGGGCGGGCTGGCCGTTCCTGCTCGGCGCCTGGCACGAACTGCGCGGCCGCCGGCTCGGCATGGACACGCTGATCGCGAGTTCCACGCTGCTGGCGTGGGGCGCCAGCACCTGGGAAACCGTGCGCGGCGGCGTCCACGTCTGGTACGACGCGGCGGTGATGTTCGTGTTCCTGCTGCTGGTGGCACGCCAGCTAGAACAGCGCGCCCGCGGCATCGCCTCCGCGCAGGTGGACGCGCTGGCGCGCGCGCGGCCGGCATTCGCCACCCGCGAACGCGCGGACGGCAGCCGCGAGTCGGTGCCCGTCGATGCGCTGGCGGTGGGCGACACCGTGCGCATCGCCGTGGGCGAGCCCGTCCCGGCCGATGGCGCGCTGCTGGAAGGCGAAGCCCGGTTCGAGGAGTCGCTGCTGACCGGCGAATCCACCCCGGTGACGCGCCGGGCCGGCGACCCGGTCTATGCCGGCACCGCCTGCCGGGAGCATGCGGCGCGCGTGCGCGTGACCGGCGTCGGCACCGGCACCCGCCTCGCCGAACTGGTGCGGCTGGTGGAAAGCGCGCAAGCGCACCGCCCGGCGCTGGCGCGTGGCACCGAGCGCATCGCCGGCTGGTTCGTCGCCGGCCTGCTGGTGGTCGCAACGGCGGTCTATGCGTGGTGGCGCGTCCACGATCCGGCGCGGGCCTTCGAAGTGGTGCTGGCCCTGCTGGTGATCAGTTGCCCGTGCGCGCTGTCGCTGGCGGTTCCCGCCGCGCTGGCCGCCGCCCACGGCGCGCTGGCGAAGATCGGCGTCCTCGCGGTGCGACCGGAGGCGCTGGAGCGGCTGGCGCAGGTCACCGACGTCGTGTTCGACAAGACCGGGACGCTGGGCGACGGCAAGCCTTCCCTGCAGGGCATCGATGCCTGCCGCGGGATCGAGGTGGACGCGGCGCTGCGCATCGCCGCCGCGCTGGAACGCGACAGCAGCCACCCGCTGGCCGCGGCGTTCAACGGCGTCGCTGATCCCCCGGCCGCCACCGAGCTCCGCGCGGTGGCCAGCCAGGGCGTGGAAGGCACGGTGGACGGGGTCCGCTGGCGCATCGGCACCGCGCCGTTCGCCACCGGCGGCGACGACGACGGTGCCGTCTGGCTGGGCAACACCGCCGGCGCGCGCGCCCGCTTCACCCTCGCGGAACACGAACGCCCGGACGCCGGCCGCGCCGTGCGAAGGCTGCGCGCGCAGGGCTTGGCCCTGCATCTCGCCAGTGGCGACGCCGCCGCGCCGGTCGCGCGCTTCGCCGCCGCGATGGACATCGGCGCCGCGCACGCGCGGCAGTCGCCCGAGGACAAGCTGGCGCTGGTGCGCGCGCTGCAGCGCGAGGGCCGGGTCGTGGCCATGGTCGGCGACGGCCTCAACGACGCCCCCGTGCTCGCCGGTGCCGACGTCTCCCTGGCGATCGGCGACGGTGCCGCGCTGGCGCAGCGCTCTGCCGACCTGGTGCTGTCTGGCAGCTCGCTGGGCACCGTGCCCGCGGCGATCGACATCGCCCGCCGCACCCGCCGCATCGTGCGCGAGAACCTGGCCTGGGCGATCGGCTACAACCTGCTGGCGTTGCCGCTGGCGGCCGCCGGCATGGTGACGCCGTGGTTGGCCGCGCTGGGGATGGCGCTATCCTCGCTCCTGGTCACCGCCAATGCCCTGCGCCTGGCCCGGACGCCCGCCCCATGAACATCCTGCTGTTCCTGATCCCCGTCAGCCTGGTGATGATCGGCGTCGCCGCGCTGGTGTTCGCGTGGGCCGTGCGCCACGGCCAGTTCGACGATCTGGACACGCCGGCGCTGGACATCCTGCGCGACGATCCGGGATCAGCCCCGGTGCACAACGCTGCGCAAACGGACGAGACGCCGCGCGATGCCGGTTGACCTGCTGGTCCTCGGCGCGGCGCTGCTGACCGGCCTGCTGGGCGGCGTGCACTGTGCCGCCATGTGCGGCGGCATCGCGACCGGATTTTCCGTGCATTCGCGGGGATGGCTGGCCGCGCTGCAACCCAACGTCGGGCGCGTGGCCGGCTACGCTATTGCCGGAGCACTGGTCGGCGGGCTGGGCGGCGGCCTGCTGGGCATCGCGCGCCTGCCGGCACTGGGCCCGGCCATGCGTGCACTGGCAGGCCTGGTACTGGTGGTCGCAGGGCTGCGCATGCTGGACCGCAAGGGCCGCCTGCCGCGCTTCTCCGGCGGCCCCGGCAACCGGTTGTGGCGCGCGCTTCAGCCGCTGCAACGGCGGCTGGTGCCGGCCGACACGGCGGGCAAGCGGATCGCACTGGGCATGCTGTGGGGCTGGATGCCCTGCGGCCTGTCCACCACCCTGCTGGCCACGGCGTGGCTGTCCGCCAGCGCCACCCACGGCGCCCTGACCATGGCGGCGTTCGGGCTGGGCACGCTGCCGGTGATGACCTCGCTGACGTGGGCCGGCGCCCGCATCGGCCAGCGCCTGCAGCGCGGGGCGCTGCGCGAGGTCGCCGGGCTGCTGGTGATCGCCGCCGGGCTACTCACGCTCGCCGCCCCCTGGCTCATGCGGCTGCCCGCGATGCACGGCGTGCTGCTGGCGCTGGGCTGCCGCAGCCTGCCGGGCTGAGGGCCGCACGAGGCCCGCGCGGCTGCTGCATAATCGAATCGACGCACGCCATCTCCACGCCGGCACTTCCCAGGAAACCACCCGATGCAGGCCGGATTCGCCTTGGCCACGCCCCGCCAACCCATCGCCGCCCTGCCCCAGCGCATCCTGCTGCTGGAGAATTCCCGTGCCTATACGTCGATGCTGCGCGAAGCGCTGGACCACCGCGTGCAGTTGCCCATCAGCGTCGCCAGCACCCTGGCGGAAGCACGCGAACTGCTGGACCACGAGTCCGACTGGTTCCTCGCGCTGACCGGCCTGGTGCTGGCCGACGGCGACCGCGACGACGTGATCGACTTCTTCGTGGAACGCCGGCTGCCCACCATCGTGGTCAGCGGCGTGTACGACGAGGAATTGCGCCAGCGCGCGCTGCAGCAGCAGATCATCGACTACGTGCTGAAGAGCACGCCGGACAGCATCGACTACCTGGTCTGGCTGGTGCAGCGGCTGGAGCGCAACCGCCGCATCAGTGCGCTGGTGGTGGACGACTCCCTGTCCGCGCGCTCCTTCATCGCCTCGCTGCTGGCGATGCAGGGCTACAAGGTCTCCCACGTGGCCGACGGCCAGTCGGCGTTGCGCATGGTCGAGGCCGATCCCGGCATCCGTCTGGTGATCGTCGACCAGGAAATGCCGGGCATGGACGGCATCGAGCTGACCCGCCGCCTGCGCCAGCTGCGCGCGCGCGACCGGATGGCGGTGATCGGCGTGTCCGGCAGCACCGACGCCACCCTGATCCCGCGCTTCCTCAAGAACGGCGCCAACGACTTCCTGCGCAAGCCTTTCTCGCGCGAGGAGTTCTTCTGCCGCGTCTCGCAGAACATCGACCAGCTGGAGCTCATCGGCACCCTGCAGGACCTGGCCACCCGCGACTTCCTGACCGGGCTGCCCAACCGCCGCAGCTTCCTCGAGAACAGCGAGAAGCGCGTCGCGCGCAGCGCCACCGAGGACGTCACGGTGGCGATGATCGATATCGACCACTTCAAGCACATCAACGACAGCTACGGCCACGAGGCCGGCGACCGCGCGCTGCGCGCGATGGCCGAGACCCTGCATGCGCACACCCGCCCGGAGGACCAATGCGGCCGCTTCGGCGGCGAGGAGTTCTGCATGCTGATCGACGGGCTGGACCTGGACGAGAGCCTGCGCCACCTGGAGCAGCTGCGGCAGGCCGTGGCCGGGCTGGAAATCGACATCGACGGCCGCCCGCTGCGGATGACCATCAGCATCGGCGCCGCCCGGCGGTCGCCGGAGTTCTCCAACCTGCACAAGCTGCTGGGCGAAGCCGACCGCCACCTCTACCTGGCCAAGGCCGGCGGCCGCAACCAGGTCCGCGGGCTCGACGCCGGCTGATCAGCCGGCGCCCAGCGCGTCGCGATGCACGCCCGCCACGGCGCGGCCCGACGGATCGGCCATGCGGGCGAAGCTGGCGTCCCAGGCGATCGCCGCCGGCGACGAACAGGCGATCGACTTCCCGCCCGGCACGGTGTCCGCGGCCGCGCGGCCGGGATAGAACTGCTCGAAGATGTGGCGGTACCAGTACGCCTCCTTGGTCGCCGGCGGGTTCACCGGGAAGCGCTTGTCGGCGGCGGCCAGCACGCGGTCGGACACCTGCGTGTCGGCGTGCGCCTTGAGGCCATCGATCCAGCCGTAGCCCACGCCATCGCTGAACTGCTCCTTCTGCCGCCACAGGATTTCGTCCGGGAGGTACCCTTCGAACGCCGCGCGCAGCACGCCCTTCTCCATCCGCTGCGGACCGGCGTCGCCCTTGCGCACCATCTTGCGGGCGGCGTCCATCCGCATCGCCACGTCCAGGAACTCGCGGTCGAGGAACGGCACCCGCGGCTCCACGCCCCAGGCCATCATCGACTTGTTGGCGCGCAGGCAGTCGTAGTGGTGCAACGCATCGAGCTTGCGCACCAGCTCCTCGTGGAATTCACGCGCGTCGGGCGCCTTGTGGAAGTACAGGTAGCCGCCGAACACCTCGTCGCTGCCCTCGCCCGACAGCACCATCTTCACGCCCATCGCCTTGATCCGGCGGGCCAGCAGGAACATCGGCGTCGAGGCGCGGATGGTGGTGACGTCGTAGGTCTCGACATGGCGGATCACCTCCGGCACCGCGTCCAGGCCTTCCTCGAAGGTGTATTCGAAGCCGTGGTGGACGGTGCCCAGCGCACGCGCGGCGACCTCGGCGGCCGCGAGGTCCGGCGAGCCCTTCAGGCCGATGGCGAAACTGTGCAGGCGCGGCCACCACGCCTCCGATTTGTCGCCGTCCTCGATGCGGTGGCGCGCGTAACGCGCGGCCACCGCTGCCACCAGCGAGGAATCCAGCCCGCCCGACAGCAGCACGCCATACGGCACGTCGGTCATCAACTGGCGGTGTACGGCGGCCTCGAACGCCGCGCGCAAGTCGGCCAGCGGCACCTCGACACCCTCCACCGCCTCGTGGTGGCGCCAAGGCCGCGCGTAGTACTTCCCCAGCTCGCCGGTCGCGCTGTCGTACCAGTGCCCCGGCGGGAACGGCGCCACGTCGGCGCAGTCGTCGACCAGCGCCTTCATCTCCGACGCCACGCGCAGGCGGCCTTCCGCGTCGTGGCCCCAGTACAGCGGCACGACCCCGATGGGATCGCGGGCGATGAGGGCGCGCCCGTTCGCGCGGTCCCACAGCGCGAACGCGAAGATGCCGTTGAGGCGGTTCAGGAACGCCGCCGGATCGTCCTCGCGGTACAGCGCGCTGATCACCTCGCAATCGGAGGCGGTCTGGAATGCATACGGCCGTCGCAGCGCGTCCTTCAGCGCGACGTGGTTGTAGATCTCGCCGTTGACCGCCAGCACCAGCGCGCCATCGGCCGACAGCAGCGGCTGGGCGCCACCGGCCGGATCGACGATGGCCAGGCGCTCGTGCACGAGGATGGCCGCATCATCGACGTGGACACCGCTCCAGTCGGGCCCGCGGTGGCGCTGGCGGCGCGAGCGGTCGAGTGCTTCCCGTCGCAGGGCGTGGAGATCGTCGCCGGGCTGCAGCCCGAACATTCCGAAGATGGCGCACATGGGGAAGGTCCTTGTCGTGGGGTGGCGGGCGTGCAACGAAAAAGCCCGCATCTTGCGATGCGGGCTTGGGAGGGATTCGGCTTGCTGTCTGCTTCGCCTATGCGCGGGCCCGCAGCCGCGCACGAGGGTCCGTGCCGCGATTGTTGCGGTTGCGATTGTTGGCGGCGGCGAAGCAGGTGCGCATGGGCCGACTATTGCACGGCCCGCGCGGCGGAGGCAAGCGGCCGGTCAGGCCACCAGCAGGCGGGCCATCAGCGCCTCGTACAGCGCGGGCAGGCGCTCCAGGTCGGCGACCCGCACGTGCTCGTCCACCTTGTGGATGCTGGCGTTGACCGGTCCCACCTCGATGCACTGCGCGCCCAGCGGCGCGAGGAAGCGGGCATCCGAGGTGCCGCCGCCGGTGCTCTCCTCCGGCAGCACGCCGCCCGTGGCGTCGGCCAGCACGCGGCGCGCAGCGTCGCGCAGCGGGCCTTCCGGGGTATAGAACGGCTCGCCGCCGCGGTGCCAGTGCAGGGTGTAGTCCAGTCCCTGCGCGCGCAGGACGGCGTCGCACTCGGCCTCGAGCTGTTCGGCGCGCCAGTGCGGGTTGTAGCGCAGGTTGAACAGCACCTGCAGCTCGCCCGGGATGACGTTGTTGGCGCCGGTGCCGGCGTGGATGTTGCTGACCTGCAGCGACGTGGGCGGGAAGCTCTCGTAGCCTTCGTCCCAGCGGCGGGCGGCCAGCGCCGCCAGCGCCGGCAGCGCCTGGTGGATCGGGTTGCGCGCCTTCTCCGGATAGGCCACGTGGCCCTGGATGCCGCGCACGGTCAGCGTCGCGGACAGCGTGCCGCGCCGGCCGACACGCAGCAGGTCGCCCAGCACGTCCTTGGACGACGGTTCGCCGGTGATGCACCAGTCGAGGCGCTGGCCGCGCTCGCGGAACGCCTCCGCCACCTTGCGCACGCCATCGATGGCATCGCCCTCTTCGTCCGAGGTCAGCAGCAAGGCCACCGTGCCCGGATGGTCCGGGTGCGCGGCGACGAAGCGCTCCAGCGCCACCACGAACGCCGCCACGCTGCCTTTCATGTCCGCGGCGCCGCGCCCGTACAGCAGGCCATCGCGAATCTCCGGCACGAACGGGTCGCTGGCCCAGGCCTCGCGCGGCCCGGGCGGCACCACGTCGGTGTGGCCCAGCAGCGCCAGCACCGGGCCATCGCTGCCGTGGGTGGCCCAGAGGTTGTCCACGTCGCCGAAGCGCAGGTGTTCGATGGAAAAACCCGCGGCCTGCAGGCGTGCCGCGATCAGGTGCTGGCAACCGGCGTCGTCCGGCGTCACCGACGGCCGGGCAATGAGGTCGCACGCCAGCGCGAGGACGTCGGACATCTCAGCCAACTCCGAACAGCTTCTTGAAGCCGTTGTCGGAAAAGCCCTGCGACACGCCGCCGTCGTCCAGCACCACCACCGGCCGCCGGACGAGCTGGGGGTACTCCTTCAGCAGCAGCTTCCATTCGGCGTCGCTGCCCGGCGCCTTGCGGGTGGGCGGCAGCTGCCGCCAGGTGGTCGACGACTTGTTGACCAGCGCGTCCCAGCCGCCCACCGCGTCCTTCCACGCCACCAGCGTCTCCGGCGCCTGCCGCACGTCGCGGTAGTCCACGAACGCGTGCGGGACGTCGAAGCGCTTCAGCCAGTTGAGCGCCTTCTTGCAGGTGTCGCAGTTCTTCAGTCCGTACAGGGTCGCGGCCATGTCAGCGCTTCACCACCGGCAGTTCGATGTAGCTGGGATGCTCGGCCGAGTGGTGCACGGCGTTGTCCGCCACCACGGCCTCGCGCTCGGTTTCGTTCGGCCCGCCGGTGTTGAGGTTGCGGGCGAACTTGGGGAAGTTGGAGCTGGTGATCTCCACGCGGATCCGGTGGCCCTTGCCGAACTGGATCGAGGTGGTGATGGGCGTGGGCTTCAGCGTGGCCACCGCGCCGGGCTGCAGCAGCACCGGCTTCTCGTAGCCGTCGCGGTAGCGGGCGCGCAGGATGGTGTCGCCAATGATCCAGGCGGTACCGTCGGGCGCCACGTCGACCAGCTTCACCGCGAAGTCGGTGTCCTTCGCGCTGGACGATACGTTCAGCACCGCGTTGACGAAGCCGGTGACCTCCATCGGCGCCTCCAGCGGCGCACTGGTGTAGACCAACACGTCATGGCGCGCCTCCACCGGCCGCTGGTCGAACGGACCGGGGATGACGATGCCGCCGTTGCAGCAGTCGCCACCGCCAATGGTCTGCACCGGGTTGGCCGGATCGTAGCGGTAGGTGTCCTTCGGCTCCGCCGCGGCGGGCGCTTCGAACGACAGTACGCCGTCGCCGAACATCGAGTTGGCGCTGCCGTTAGAACGCAGGTACATGCGCACCGGCTGCGCGGCCTTCGGTGGCCACTGCGCATCGGCCTGCCAGCGGTTGGCGCCCATCGTGAAGTAGCGCACGTGCGGCGTGGTCGCCGGGAACGCCTTGGGCTGGTCCTTCAACCAGCGGTCGAAGAACGCCCAGATCTGCTGGTCGACGGGGAAGCTGGCGTCGCCCATCGCGCGGTCGCCCACCTTGTAGTCCTTGCCCAGCCGCGCGAACTGGCAGTGCGGGTTCGGGCCGACCACCACGTACTGGTTGGCGCTGGCCTCGGGGTCGCTGTTGACGCTGCGGGCGTGGTTGTACAGCGCCATGTTCGGGCCGATCGACACGTCGTACCAGCTGTTGAACCACAGCGCCGGCACGCCCCAGCCCATCGAGTCGTCGTACAGGCCGCCGGTCTTCCACGCGGAGTCGCCCGGGCCGCGCGCGATCTGGGTTTCGAAGGTCCCCGGCGGCTCGCCCAGCGACGACAGCAGCCCGGCATACGGCAGGTGGTAGATCTGCTTCTTCCAGTCGACGTCGGGCTTCCTGGCGTCGAGGTCGTTGTACTGGGCGATGCGTGCGCGCATCGGGCCATCCACCGAATCGGGCAGCTGCGCGCGCAGCGGGTTGTCCACGCCGTACATCCAGATCGCGAACAGCGTACGCGGCACGCCGCCGGTGAAGAAGTTGCCCTGCTCCCGGAACGGACCGACCTTGCCGATGCCCGCGCCCGACGCCATCGGCACCATCGCCGCGTGCGCCGGATGGTTCATCGCCGCCAGCGCCAGCTGCCATTCGGCCGACGACGAGCAGCCCAGCGTGCCCACCTTGCCGTTCGACCACGCCTGCTTGGCAATCCAGCTCAGGGTGTCGTAGCCGTCGGTCTGCGGATAGCCCAGGATCTCGTACTTGCCCTGGCTGAAGTAGCGGCCGCGCTCGTTCTGCACGATGAAGGCGTAGCCGTTGCGGACCGCCTCGATCGCATAGCGGGCGGTGCTGCCGCGCGGGACGTGTTCGTTGTACGGCGTCTTCCACAGGATGGTGGGCAGCGGGCCGGCGGCACCCTTCGGCCGCCAGATGTTGGTGGACAAACCGACGCCGTCCCGCATCGGCACCAGCACTGCGGTCTGCGCGTCGGCAATGGCGGACAGTTCGGCACGCAGCCCCTCGTCGCCGTAGCGCGAAAGATCCTGCGCGGACTGCGCGGAGGTCGCCGTCAACGCGGCGACCAGCAGGGTGGCGAGCAACGACGTCTTCATGGGGCGACTCCTCCAAGGCAACCTGTCCTGTTTGACACGTCCGGCGGCAGGTGCCCCCTGCCGGACGTCATGCGCGGCGAGACCGCCGTCTCGGCAACGATGCTCAGTCGGCCAGGCCGCGCAGCAGATCGTTCACCGAGGTTTTGCTGCGGGTCTTTTCGTCGACCTGCTTGACGATCACCGCGCAGTACAGCGAATGGCTGCCGTCCGCCGCCGGCAGCGAGCCGGATACCACCACGCTGTACGGCGGCACGCTGCCATAGCTGACCTCGCCGGTCATGCGGTTGTAGATGCGCGTGCTCTGGCCGAGGAACACCCCCATCCCCACCACGCTGTGGTGGCCGACCACGAAGCCCTCCACCACTTCCGAGCGCGCGCCGATGAAGCAGTGGTCCTCGATGATGGTCGGCCCGGCCTGCAGCGGTTCCAGCACGCCGCCGATGCCGACGCCGCCGGACAGATGGCAGCCCTTGCCGATCTGCGCGCAGCTGCCGACCGTGGCCCAAGTGTCGACCATCGTGCCCTCGCCCACGTGGGCGCCGATGTTGACGAAGCTCGGCATCAGCACCACGTCCTTGCCGATGTGGCTGCCCGCGCGCACCACCGCGCCCGGCACCACGCGCGCGCCGAGCTGGCGGAACGCGGCCTCGTCGAAGCCGGCGAAGCGCGCCGGCACCTTGTCCCAGAACGGCGCGGGCGCGGCGTCCACCACGGCCATGTCCTGGGTGCGGAAGTACAGCAGCACCGCCTTCTTCAACCACTGGTTCACCTGCCAGCCGCCGTTGCCATCGGGCTCGGCGACGCGCAGGTCGCCGCGCTCCAGGCCGGCGATGGCCGCGTCCACCGCCGGGCGCACGCGCGCGGCGATCTCGTCGGCGGTCAGGTCGGCGCGGCGCTCCCAGGCGTCGTCGAGGGTGGCGCGCAGGGCGTCGGTGTCGAGCAGGCTCATCGTTTGTCTCCGTCGAGGGCGGCCAGCAGCGCGTCGCGCAGCGCGTCGCGGCGTTCGGGCGCCAGGGCTTGGTTGTGTTCGTCGCTGACCAGCAGCAGGTCCTCCGCGCGCTCGCCGAAGGTGGCGATGCGCGCGTCATGCACGCGCAGGCGCTCATCGCGCAGCACGCGCGCCACGTCGGCCAGCAGGCCGGGCCGGTCCGTGCAGACCAGGCCGATGCGGGTGACGCCGGCGACCTCGGCGAAATCCAGCTGCGGGGCCACCCGGAAGTGGCGCAGGTGCTGCGGCTGGCTGCGCCGCGCCGGCCGCAGGCGGTCGATGTCGCCGCCCAGCGCGCGCGCCAGCGCCGCGGCCAGCATGGCGGGCTCCGGCGCTTGGCGCTGCTCGGCCGGCAGCACGTGGAAGGTGTCGAAGATGGTGCCGTCCGGGCCGTCCAGCGCGCGCGCGTGCAGCACGCTCATGCCGAGCCGGTCTAGGGTGATCACGATGGCCGCGAACAGGCCGTCGCGGTCGGGCATGTGCACCAGCACGTCCAGCCCGTCGCGGCCATCGCGGCCGGGCATGGCGCGCGCGGCCACCACGGTCTGCCCGGACGCCGCGTCGCGCAGCGCGGCGGCCTGCCAGGCGATCTGGTCGGCGCGGCTGCGCAGGAAGTTCTCCTCCGGCATCCGCGCGAACATCGCGGCGATGTCAGCGTCGTCGTGCCCCGCCGCCAGCAGCAGCGTGCGGGCCGCCTCGCGGTTCTCGGCGATGCGCTCGGCGGTGCCCACCGGCTGTCCCAACCCACGGCGCAATGCAAGCCGGGTGGCGGCATGCAGGTCGGCCAGCAGGCGGTCCTTCCAGCTGTTCCACAGCTTGGGCGAGGTGCCGGCGATGTCGGCGCAGGTCAGCAGGTAGAGCGCGTCCAGCCGCTGGCGGTCGGCCACCTCGGCGGCGAAACGCTGGATCACGTCGGGATCGGTGATGTCCTGCTTCTGCGCGGTCACCGACATCAGCAGGTGGCGGCGCACCAGCCACTCCACCAGCGCCGTGTCGACCTCCGACAAGCCGTGCGCTTCGCAGAACGCGCGCGCGTCCACCGCGCCGAGTTCGGAATGGTCGCCGCCACGGCCCTTGCCGATGTCGTGGAACAGCCCGGCCAGCAGCAGCAGCTCGGGCTTGCGCAGCGATGGCCATACCTGGTGGGCGGTGGAAAACCGCGGGTCGGGCTCGCCGCTGGCGAACCCGTCCAGATTGCGCAGCACGGCCAGCGTGTGCTGGTCCACGGTGAACGCATGGAACAGGTCAAACTGCATGCGGCCGGATACCCTCTGGAACGCCGGGATCCAGCGTCCCAGCACGCCCAGGCGGGCCATGCGCTCCAGCGTCTTCACCGGCTGCGGACCACGCAGCAACGCCAGGAAGGCCTCGCGCAGGAACGGCGGCGCCTCCGCATAGCCGGGAATCTGCGGCAGTTCCTGCGCCAGTTCGCGCGCGGTCTGGGAGTGCAGGCCGCGCAGCGCCGGATCGGCGGCCCAGGCGGCGAACAGCGCGAACAGATGGGCCGGGTCTTCGCCCAGCCAGCCCGGCACGCGCGCCGCCAGGTAGCCGCCGCGGCGCTCGAAATGCGCATCGATCGGCTCCGGGACGGCGACACCCGCGAAGTGCTCCTCGAAGCGCTGCAGCAGGCGATCGCCGATGCGCCGCACCACCGCCGCGCTGCGGTAGAAGCCTTGCATCATCTGCTCGACGGCCAGCGCCCCGCCGTCGTCTTGATAACCCAGCCGTGCCGCCAGCAATTTCTGGTAGTCGAAGCGCAGGCGCTCCTCGCGCCGGCCCGCGACCAGGTGCAGGCCGTAGCGCAGCCGGCACAGCGCGCGCCGCTCGCGCTCCAGCGCGGCGGCTTCGTCCCAGCCCAGCCGGCCGCATTCGATCAGTTCGTCCAGCGCTTGCACCCCGAAGCTGCGCAACGCCAGCCAGCCCAGCACGTGCAGGTCGCGCAGTCCGCCCGGGCCGTCCTTGAGATTGGGCTCGAGGTTGTCGGAGGTGTCGCCGAAACGGGCGTGCCGGCGGCGCTGCTCCTCGCACTTGGCTTCGAAGAACGCTTCCGGTGGCCACACCCGCGTGGGCGACACGGCGTCGCGCAATGCGGCCTCGGCGGACGCCCCGGCGCACAGCGGGCGCGCCTCGATCAGCGCGGTGAGCACGGTCAGGTCGTCGGCCGCCTCGGTGCACTGGGCCGCCGAGCGCACCGCGTGGCTCGCTTCCAGCCCGGCATCCCACAGCAGCGCGATGAAGCGGGCCAGCGCGGCCTCGTGCGCGCGCTGCGCGGCCGTCTCGGCCAGCACCAGCAGGTCGATGTCGGAACACGGGAACAGCTCGCCGCGGCCGTAGCCGCCAACCGCGAACAGGGCCAGCGGGGCATCGCCCGGCAGGCAGCGCCGCCAGGCGGCGCACACGGTTGCATCCACGGCGCGGGCGCGCAGCGCCACCAGGCGATTGGCCGGGAACCCGGCGTCATAGCGGCGCGCCAGGCGGGCATCGGTCCGCGCCAGCGCGGCCTTCACCGCGGCGGACCAGGCAGGATCGTCGCCCGCCGGCGCGCTCACAGGTCGTTGTCGTCGCCCGGCAGGCGGGTCAGGATCTCCACGCCGTCGCGGGTCACGGCCACGGTGTGCTCCCACTGCGCCGACAGCTTGCGGTCCTTGGTCACCACGGTCCAGCCGTCCGGCAACAGGCGGGTGTGGCGGGCGCCTTCGTTGATCATCGGCTCGATGGTGAAGGTCATGCCTTCCTGCAACACCAGCCCCTCGCCGGGGCGGCCGTAGTGCAGCACCTGCGGGTCGTCGTGGTAGACCTTGCCGATGCCGTGGCCGCAGTACTCGCGCACCACCGAGAACCGCTCGGCCTCGGCGTACTGCTGGATCGCATGGCCGATATCACCCAAGGTCGCGCCCGGCTTCACCGCGCGGATGCCGCGGAACATCGCCTCGCGGGTGACCTCCACCAGCCGCTTGGCCATGACCGAGGGCGTGCCCACGAAGTACATGCGGCTGGTGTCGCCGTGCCAGCCGTCCTTGATGACGGTGACGTCGATGTTGACGATGTCGCCGTCCTTCAGGACCTTGGCCTCACTGGGGATGCCGTGGCAGATGACGTTGTTGACCGAGGTGCACACGGTCTTGGGGTAGCCGCGGTAGCCCACGTTGGCCGGGATGGCGCCCTGCACGTTGACGATGTGGTCGTGGCAGATGCGGTCGAGTTCCTCGGTGGTGACGCCCGGCTTCACGAACGGGGCGACCACCTGCAGCACTTCGGCGGCCAGGCGGCCGGCCTCGCGCATTTTCTCGATGTCCGCGGCGGTTTTCAGATGGATGCTCATGCCGCGATTATCCGCCATTTGCGCGCGGCCTGCCCGCGCGCCGGCGCGCTTCCGGCCGGGCGAAGCGCGCATCACGCGAACCGCGAACGGCGCCAGCGCGCATTCGCGTGCGGGGTCGCGCAGCCGGATGTCGATCGCCCGGCGATGCGCGCGGGCTCAATCCGTTGCGTCGAGGGGAAGGTTGTGGCCGATCCGCCACAGCACGCCGGCCGGATCGGTCAGGGTGAAATCGCGGATGCGCCACGGCCGGTCTTCCGGTGCCGACAGCCGCACGCCGAAGCGCGCGACCACGCCGGAGGCCAGCACCTGCGCATGCCAGGCGTCGGCATCCTCGACCAGCAGATGCATCATGAAATTGCCCGCGTGTTCCGGCACGAAGAAGCGTTGCAGCAGGAAACTGCTGCCGCCGTGGCGCACGTAGGCCAAGTCGTCCGACGCCCACGGCACCTCGAACCCCAACGCCTCGTAGAACGCCTTCGACGCCGCGAAATCGCGCGCCGGCACGAACGCCTTCATCTCCACCGTCGCCAGGTTCATAGGCTGTCCTCTGTTGAATCGTCACTCAGGGCCGCCAGCGCCAGCAGCACCGCGCGGGCATGGGCGATCTGCGCGGCCGGGACGCGCGCCGCCAGTTTTGCGTCGATGCCGCCGGTCGCGGCGCGGATCGCCTCCGCCGCCGCGGCGCCACGCGGGGTGGGCGCCACCAGCAGCCGGCGGCGATCGTCCGGATCGGCCACGCGCTCCACGTAACCGCGCAGCGCCAGCGTATCAACCAGCTTGCCCGCGGCCTGCTTGGTCACGCCCAGCGCGCGCACCAGGCTCGCCATCGGCAGGCGCGTGCGCGCCACCGCCCCGACCACGAACAGGCCGTTGCCGGGGATGTCGTCGAACCCCGCTTCCGCCAGCGCGGCGCGGATCGCCTTGCCATAGGTGGCCCGCGCCGCCCGCAGCAGGGCCGGGAAGGAGATGTCGTGGCGTCCGCGTTCGTCCATGTGCGAACCATATAGTCAACCAAGTTGATTGTAAATATTTATTTACTTAATCCGTCCTGCGAAGCCGGCGGCGACGCCGGCATTTGCCCGGCGCCCCGGCATGCCGCATAATTCCGGGGCTTTATCGCCGCCACGACGGGCGTACCGTCGAATCCACACCTGTCGGCAATCCCTGCTCCGGGGTGCCCGCGCAAGCGGGTTCGGTTGCAGTGACGACGGGGAGGCCCAACCCCGGAACCCAGC
>DASWXO010000024.1:0-3530 GCA_036405455.1 Thermomonas sp.
GTTCAATCCGAGGACCCACAACGTCATCGTTCAGGTGCTTGCAGTAAGCTGCTGGCTCATCAGGGCCGCCATTTTACGGCCGACATGACCTTCATGCCCGAAATGATTCGCACCACGCTGGCCGTGCTGGTCCTGGGGGCGTTGGCCCCGCTGGCAATGGCGGCGCCTTCCACCGCGCGCGCCGAGAAGGACGACGCGCTGGCCACGGTCATGGCCGGTGAATTCGCCCTGCAGGCCGGCCAGTTGCCGGATGCGTCCCGCTGGTACCTGGAAGCGGCCCGCCAGGACGACGATGCCGGCCTGGCCGAGCGCGCGACCCGCATCGCCTTGCTGGCCAAGGACGACGCACGCGCCGCCGAGGCCATCAAGCTGTGGCGCGCCCGCTCGCCCCGCACGCTGGCGCTTCGCGGTGCGGAGGCCACTCTGGCCCTTCGCCAGGGGCAGGCCAGGGTGGCGCGGCGCGAACTGGCCTCGCTGATGAAGGAGCCCGACGAACTGGGTTGGCGCCATGCGCTGACGGCGCTGGCCAGCGGCGGCAAGGATCCCCAGCTGGCGGCGCGCCTGCTGCGCGAACTGGTCGACGATGGCGCCATCCCCGGTACGTTGCAGGCGTGGCTGGCCTTCACCGGCCTGGCCCAGCAGCTGGACCAGCCGGCGCTGGCCGAGCGCATGGTGGCCGACGTGGTGAAGCGCTTCTCGGGCGAACCCCAGGTCGCATTGTTGCAGGCCAGCCAGTTCATCCAGGCAGGCCGCAAGGACGAAGCGCGCAAAGTGCTGGACGGCCTGTTGCCCAAGGCGGCGGACGACAGCGGGCTGCGCCTCAAGCTGGCCGAAGAGTACGACCGCCTGGGCGATTCGGCGGCGGCTTCGCGTGCGCTTGGGCAGGGGCCGCAGGACACGCTGACCTACGGTCTGCGCGCGCGGCTGCTGGCGAAGGCCGAGGACTCGGAAGCACTGGCTGCGCTGTACGAAGAAGTGAAGAAGACCGCGAACGGCGCGGACCCGCCGACCGAGTTCAGCCCGGACCGTCGGTTGTTGCTGGGCCAGATGGCCGAATTCCTGAAGCGGCACGACGAGGCGCTCGCCTGGTACCGCAGCGTGCCGGCGGGCGAACAGCGGTCCGAGGCCCGGTTGCGCGCGATCTCGGCGCTCTTCGACCTCGATCGCAAAGAAGAAGCTTTCGCCGAAGCGCGCAAGCTGCAGGCCGATGCGAGCGTCGAGGATGGTGCGCGCCGCGACGCCTATCTGATGGAAGCCGAACTGCGCCAGAAGGACGGGCAGGCCGAGGGCGAACTCGACGTGTTTGCGCGCGGACTGGCGGCGTATCCCGATGACCTCGCGCTGCTCTACTCACGGGGCCTGGCGTGGGAGCGGCGCGACAGCATCGAGCACGCCGAAGCCGATTTCCGCCGCATCCTGGTGATCGAGCCGGACAACGTGGCCGCTCTGAATGCATTGGGCTACACGCTGGCCGACCGCACGACGCGTTACCAGGAAGCACTGGAGCTCATCGATCGCGCCCGCACCGCGGCGCCCGACGACGCAGCGATCATCGACAGTTACGGCTGGGTGCTTTACCGCCTGGGCCGCAATGCCGAGGCGTTGGTGGAGCTGCGCCGTGCCTTCACGATGCAGAAGGATGCGGAAATCGCCGCCCACGTCGCGGAGGTGTTGTGGGTGATGGGACAGAAGGACGAGGCGCGCCGGTTCTTCGAAGAGGCGCGCAAGATCGATCCCGATAACCGCTCGCTGCAACGGGCGCTGGAGAAGACGGGCGCATGAGTGTTTCTCGAATCCTCGTGGCGGGGCTGTTCGCCCTGTCGATGGCGGGCTGCGCAACGCGCGGGCCGGCGTCCGACGCACCGGTGTTGCGCGATCCGGCAGCGTTGGCCGCTGCGCGCAGCGCTCAGGCCGAACGCCAGGCCTGGCTGGACAAGCGCACGGCATGGTCGTTCGCCGGCCGCGTCGCCGTGAACGCCAACGGAAAGGGCGGTAGCGGCCGGATCGATTGGCAACAGGACGCGTCGGTCTACGAGGTCGCACTGAGTGCGCCGGTGACGCGGCAGAGCTGGCGCCTGAGTGGCGACACGGGCTCTGGCGGCGGGCGTCTCGAAGGGCTCGAAGGCGGCACCCGTGAGGGCGCCGATGCCGAGGGCTTGCTGCGGGAGGCGACGGGCTGGGATATCCCCGTGGCGTCGATGGCGCAGTGGGCGAGGGGGCTGGAAGATCGGTCGACGGCGATCGAAGCAGCGGATTACGGGACCGACGGGCGCCTGCGCACGCTGCGACAGCGCGGTTGGCGGGTGGACTTCATGGAGTGGACCCTCCCCGAGGCCGACCAGCCGCCCATGCCGCGCCGGATCGAAGCGCGGCGCGAGGGCGCCACGGTGAAGCTCGCCATCGACCAGTGGCAGCTGGCGTCGCCGTGACCTGCTTCCCCGCGGACCAGGGCTGGTCGGCCTGGCCGGCCCCCGCGAAGCTGAACCTGTTCCTCCAGATCATCGGGCGACGGGCCGACGGCTTTCACCTGCTGCAGACCGTGTTCCGCATCCTAGCGTGGGGTGACACCGTCTACCTCAGGCTGCGCAACGACGACCAGGTGCGCCGTGTCGGCGACTCGGTCCCGGGCGTGGCCGAAGCCGACGACCTGTTGGTGCGGGCCGCGAGACTGCTTCAATCTGAAGCCAATGTCGACCAAGGTGCCGATATCGGCATCGAAAAGCGGATTCCGGCGGGTGGAGGATTCGGTGGGGGGTCGTCGGATGCGGCGACTGTCCTGGCTGCACTGGATCTGCTGTGGGGCACGAATCTGGGCATGGAGCGGCTGGCGGGCCTTGGCCTGCGCTTGGGGGCCGATGTTCCGGTCTTCGTCCGCGGTGAGAACGCCTGGGCGGAGGGGGTAGGCGAGGCGCTGGCGCCTCTGGGGCTGCCGCCGGCCTGGTATCTGGTCGCTGATCCGGGTATCCATGTCCCCACGGCGGGGCTGTTCCAGTCCCCGGATTTGACGCGTGATGCTGCACCCGCGAAAATATCGGACTTCGTTTCGGGATCATTGCTCGGCAATGCGTTCGAGCCGGTCGTGCGTCGCCGTGAACCTGCCATCGAGGCAGTGTTTTCGGCCCTTTCGCACGTCGGTCGCCCGCGTCTGACCGGCTCCGGCGGCGGCTGCTTCGTGGAGTTCGCCAACCGGGCCGCCGCCGAGGATGCGCTGGTGTCCCTGCCTGCCGGGCTTCGTGCCTGGGTGGCGGAGGGCGCGGCGCGCTCGCCGCTGCTGGATGCGCTGGCGCAGGCTCGCGGGACGGAGAAAAACGCCTAGGGGCGTCGCCAAGTGGTTAAGGCACCGGGTTTTGATCCCGGCATTCGTAGGTTCGAATCCTTCCGCCCCTGCCAATCCATAGTCCAGCCGCATCCGCCGAGACGACCCATGCAAGACGAACGTAACCTGCTTGTGTTCTCCGGCAACGCCAACAAGCCGTTGGCGAACAGCATCTGCCGCGAGCTGGGCGTGCGTCCCGGCAAGGCGCTGGTGT
>DASWXO010000025.1:0-52216 GCA_036405455.1 Thermomonas sp.
CAGCTCGTCCGCGACCGCGCACAGGATGATGCCGGCGACGATGGGGATGTGCAGGTAGGTGTAGGCGAGCCGCGCCACGCGGCCGCGGTCCGCGGCATGTTCGAAGTGGTGGATGGCGCGCCCGGAACCGGTGTCGAAGTACAGCCACCACATCGCCACCGTGCCGACGAAGGCCGCGATGAATGCCAGCAGTTGCGGCGTCTCCCAGGCGAGGCCGGCGAAGGTCGCGCCGGTGATCAGCAACGATTCGCCGAGGGCGATGATCACGAACAGCCCGCAACGCTCCGCCATGTGGTGCGGATCGACGTCCCAGTCGGTCGTCGTCGAGGTGCCCATGCCGGGAACGCGGTAGTAGGCAAACGGGCCGATGAACTCGATGGCGATCGCCGCCGTCCACCAGGCCAGCCGCGATTGCGGATCGGACAAGCCGCCGAGTACCCAGCAGGTGCCGGATACGGCCAGCCACGCGAAGATGCGGATGAAATTCCGGCCATGCGCGCTGCTCGCGCCGAACGCATGCACCATGTAGGCCGAGCGCAGCAGGTGCTGGGCGACGTAGGCCAGCGCGAACACCAGCCCGCGCTCCGCGAACGCATGCGGCAGCGCGGCCGCCATCACCAGTGCCAGCAACATCAGCACGAACAGCAACTGTCGCACCGGGGTCGCGGCCGGGTTGAGCCAGTTGGTGCACCAGGTGGTATAGATCCACAGCCACCAGGCACCGATGAAGAGCACCCCGGTGTGCAGCCCCCCCAGCGGCGTCAGTTGTTCCAGCAAGCCGTGCGAGAGCTGGGTGATCGCGAACACGAACACCAGGTCGAAGAACAGCTCGACCATGCCGACCTGGCTGCGTTCGTGGCCGCCCTCGCTGCGCAGGGTTGGCTGACGATTCGCCCGCATGCTCAGCGGCGTTTGCCCGTGACCACCGTGGACAGCAGGAACAGCCCGCCCACCAGGCCGATGTTCTTCATGAAGTGCAACAACTGGGTGGCCTGCGCGTTCCCCTGCAATGTCCAGAAGCGGTGCGAGAGCACGGCATCGACCAGCATCAGCAGGGCGCCCAGCAGTGCCATCGCGCGCAGGCGCCACCCGGTGGCGATGGCGATGCCCAGCAGCAGTTCGCCGGCACTGAAGGCCAGGGTGGCGTTGGCCGTCGGCACGCCGTGCAATGCATTCCATAGGCGGTAGCCGCCCATCACGAGGAACACACTGGCCATCAGCCAGCTGGCGATGCGGATTTCGGGCTTCATGGCGATGTCGGTTGCGATGGAAGGCGCGAGGTTGGCATGGCGGCGCGCGGCCGGGAAGGGGGCGCACGGTGAACGCCGGATTCAGCCAATCCGTTTCTCAGCCAGGCTTTCGCGTATCATTCGCCTCGTTCTGCGCACGGCTGATCGTTTTCCCGGTCACGCCTGCCGCCTCGGCGGCCTGCTTCTTCCACACGCCTTTCGTCGCGCAGACACGGCACCGGATCACCGGCGTCGTGCCATCGTCGACTCGCAGCGCGGTTCCAGGGAAACGCTCGGGTTCGTCCACGCCATCGCGTGGGCTTTTCACACCGGAGCATTACCAAATGACGTTTGAATCCCTCGGGCTTGCGCCCGCGTTGCTGCGCGCGCTCGCCGACAACGACTACAACACCCCGACCCCGATCCAGGCCCAGGCGATCCCGCTGGTGCTGTCCGGCCGCGACGTGCTGGGCGGCGCCCAGACCGGCACCGGCAAGACGGCCGCGTTCGCGCTGCCGGTGCTGAATCGCCTGTCCAAGGAAACCCCGCCGGCCGGCCCGCGCAAGCCGCGCGCGCTGGTGCTGGTGCCCACCCGTGAGCTGGCGGTGCAGGTCGCCGACAGCTTCAAGACCTACGGTCGCCACCTGCGGTTGAACGTGACCACGCTGTTCGGCGGTGTCGGCATGCAGCCGCAGATCGAGCAGCTGCGCCGCGGCGTGGACGTGCTGGTGGCCTGCCCGGGCCGCCTGATCGACCACCTGGACCGCGGCAGCGTGAAGCTGGACGGCGTCGAGGTGCTGGTGCTGGACGAAGCCGACCGCATGCTGGACATGGGCTTCCTGCCGGCGATCAAGCGCATCGTCAACCGCGTGCCCAAGCAGCGCCAGACGCTGTTGTTCTCCGCGACCTTCGAGCCGCGCATCAAGGCGCTGGCGCTGGAGTTCCTGAAGGACCCGCGCGAAGTGCAGGTGGCCGCCCAGAACACCGTGGCGCAGACCATCGCCCATCGCGCGCACCCGGTGGACGGCGCCGCCAAGCGCGACCTGCTGGTCGAGATCCTGGCCCGCCGCCACACCGAGCAGGTGCTGGTGTTCGGCAAGACCAAGCACGGCTGCAACCGCCTGGCGGAGCAGCTGGAAAAGGCCGGCCTGCCGGCGCTGGCGATCCACGGCAACAAGAGCCAGGCCGCCCGCCAGAAGGCGCTGAACGAGTTCAAGAGCGGCAAGACTCGCATCCTGGTCGCGACCGACGTGGCCGCGCGTGGCCTCGACATCCCCGACCTGCCGCTGGTCATCAACCACGACCTGCCGATGGTGGCCGAGGACTACGTGCACCGCATCGGCCGCACCGGCCGCAATGGCGCGACCGGCGAGGCGATCTCGCTGGTGTCGCCGGACGAAGCGAACCTGCTGCGCCAGATCCAGAAGCTGCTGGGCCGCGACATCACGATGGAAGTGGTGCCGGGCTTCGAGCCCAGCCGCGCGATCCGGAACGACGCCAAGCCGTTCGACAACGGCCCGCGCGCGCCGCGTCCGTCGCGCAACCGCCGCCCGCATGGCAAGCCGCGCGCCCCCGAGGCGCACGCGCATGCCGGCCCCAAGCAGCCGCGCGATGCGCAGCGTGCCGGCCGGCAGGGCGGCATGCGCCGGGACGCGCATCCGGTCTGATCGCGCCCCCATGCGCCTTGTCCCGGGCCCGGCGGTGTCTCCGCTGGGCGCGGGCCGTGGCGGATGCTACTGTCGCGCGCCAACCTTTCACTCGATGACCGTAGGCGGAGGCCGGCGTGGCGAAATCCTGGCGTGACACGGGCATGCGGGCCCGCGACAAGGGCCCCTGGTGGCGCCCGGTGGTGTCGACGGAAGCGCTGGTCGCGCTGGTGTGCGCCTGGTTCGTGCTGGTGATGAACGGCCCCCTGTGGGCCGCGGTCCGGGCCGGCGACGGCAGCCTTCGCGTGCTGCTGTCCCTCGGCGTCGCGGTGTTCGCGCTGCACGCGCTGCTGTTCGGCCTGTCCTGCTGGGGGCGGCTGGCCCGCCCCCTGCTGGCGCTGCTGCTGGTGGTGACCGCCTCGGCCCACTGGTACATGACCCGCTACGCGGTGGTCTTCGACGCGGAGATGATCCGCAACGTCCTCAACACCGACATGGCCGAGAGCCGGGAGCTGCTCTCGGTCCGGCTGGTCCTGCACATCGTCCTGCTGGGCGTGCTGCCCGCGGTGCTGGTGCTGCTGACGCGGCCCGTACGCCGCACCTGGCGGCGCGCCCTGCTGGTGCGGGGCGGCTTCGTGCTGGCGATGGGGCTGCTGGCCGGCGGTGCGCTGGGCGCGTCCTCCCAGGGCGTGTTCGCACTGGTGCGCAGCGATCCGGTGTTGCGCTACAAGATCACGCCCGGCAATTACATTGTCTCGCTGGTCAACGTGCTGAAGCCTTCCAGGAAGGCGAGCGGGCCGGTGGTGCCGGTGGGCACCGACGCACGCCGCCCCCCCGAGGCGCTGGCGCGCAAGCCGCGGCTGCTGGTGCTGGTGGTCGGCGAAACCGTGCGCGGCGACCACTGGGGCCTGAACGGTTATGCCCGCCAGACCACGCCGGAGTTGGCCGCGCGCGACGTGGTGAACTTCCCCGACACCACCGCCTGCGGCACCAGCACCGAAGTCTCGCTGCCGTGCATGTTCTCGCCGTTCGGCCGCGAGCGGTACGACCGCGATGCCATCCGCGGCCACGAGTCCGTGCTGGACGTCGCCGCCCGTGCGGGCGTGCGCGTGCTCTGGCGCGACAACCAGTCGGGCTGCAAGGGCACCTGCGTGCGTGTGAGCTCGCACACCATGGGGCCGGCCGACGCGCCGGCGCTGTGCTCGGGCGGACGCTGCTTCGACGAGATCCTGCTGGCCGGCCTGCAGCGCGAGTTCGATGCGGCCCAGGGCGATGCGCTGGTGGTGCTGCACATGCTGGGCAACCACGGGCCGAACTACTTCGAACGCTACCCGCCGCGGTTCGAGCGCTGGCAGCCGGTCTGCAAGACCGCCGAGCTGAGCCGCTGCTCGAAGCAGGAGATCGTCAACGCCTACGACAACGCCATTCTCTATTCGGATGCGGTGCTGGGCCAGCTGGTCGACCTGCTGGCCGCACAGGCCGGCCGCGACGCCGCGATGCTGTACGTGTCCGACCACGGCGAGTCGCTGGGCGAGTATGGCCTGTTCCTGCACGGGGCCCCGTATTCCATCGCCCCGCGCGCGCAGGTGCACGTGCCGATGACCCTGTGGATGTCGCCGGGGTTCGTGGCCGACGAGGGCCTGGACCTGGCATGCCTGCGCCAGGCGGCGAAGCGGCCGGCCAGCCACGATGCGCTGTTCTCGACCGTGCTGGGCGTGTTCGACGTCCAGACGGCGGTGTACCGCCGCGACCGCGACCTGTTGGCGGCTTGTCGGGCGCGCTGAGGCGCCGTGGGTGGTAGGGAGGAGGGCCTAAAGTCGTCTTCTCGATGGCCGTTAGTGGACCCATAGGGGAACCGCCGGTCACGCTCCAGCAGACTGTCTTGCGCCGTGTTCATCGCGAGCATGCAGTGGGAGGCCGGGCGCTTCCGTACCGCCCCCCAGTGCAGGTGTCCATGCCCATGACACGGATCCGTTCCTCCAGCAGCAGCGTCGCCAACCGGCTGATGCTGGGTGTCGCCCTCATCGCCTTGGCGGCGTTTGGCCTGACCGCAGCGATCAGCTATTGGAAAAGCAGCCGGGCGCTGCTGGACGCCTCCCAGGCGCAGCTGGAGAACCTCGCCAGTCTCGAGGCGCAGCGCGTCTCGACCGAGCTCACCGGTGCCTACGACACCGCGCAGACGCTGGCCAATGCCATCGCGCTGCAGCGCAGCCAGGGCCAGTTGACGCGGCCGGCTGCCGCCGCCCTGTTGCGGGGCCAGCTGCAGGCCCATCCCGAGTGGGTGGGGCTGGGCACGCTGTGGGAACCCAACGCCTTCGACGGCAAGGATGCGGAGCACGTGGGCGACGAGGCCCATGACGCCACCGGCCGCTTCATGAGCTATTGGGCCTGGAACAACGGCACCCTGATCACCGAGGCCCTGCGCGACTACGAAGTGCCCGGCGCGGGCGACTGGTACCTCCAGCCGCGCGAGCGCAAGCAGCCGATGCTGGTGGAGCCCTACGAATACGAGATCGGCGGCAACAAGGTGCTGATGACCACCCTGTCCATGCCCATCGTCGAGAACGACGCGTTCCTGGGCATGGTGACGGTGGACTTCGCGCTGTCCTCCCTGCAGCAGCGCCTGTCCAAGCTGACCCCGATGGGCGAGGGCCACGTGGTGCTGCTGTCGCCGGCGGGCCGCGTGCTGGCCAGCAAGAATCCGGCGGAAGTCGGCAAGCTCCGCGAGGATGCCGCTACCCGCCAGGCGCTGGCGCAGGTGGCGCGGGGCGAGCTGTTCAGCGACTTCGAGGCGAATGCGGACGGCAACGTCGTGGTCTACGCGCCGATGCGCGTCGGCGCCACCGAGCAGCGCTTCGCGGTGGGCGTGATCGTGCCCCGCGACCTGCTGATGCGGCAGGCGCGCAACCTGCTGTGGATCGTCGGCGGCGTGGGTGTACTGGCGGCGCTGGCACTGTGCGGCGCGCTGTTCCTGCTGCTGCGCGGCATGGTGCTGCGGCCGCTGGTCGAGGCCGTGCGCGTCTCCGGAGACGTCGCCGACGGCCGCCTCGACACCCAGATCCCGCAGCTGGGCGACGACGAGCTGGGCCGGCTGCTGCAGGCGCAGCGGCGGATGGTGGAACAGCTGAAGGCCCGCTCCGACCAGGACCGCGCGCGCGCGGCCGAGGACCTGCGCATCCGCACGGCACTCGACGAGGTCAGCACCAGCGTGATGATCGCCGACGCGGACCTGAACATCCTCTATGCCAACCGGCCGCTGATGCAGGTGCTGGGCAAGGCCGAGCAGGACCTGCGCCGTGACCTCCCGCAGTTCGACCTCAAGACCATGGTGGGCAGCAACATCGACATCTTCCACAAGCACCCGTCGCACCAGCGCAAGCTGCTGGCGGCCTTGCAGGACACCCATCGCGCGGAGATCATCGTGGGCGGCCACGTGATGCGCCAGATCATCAACCCCGTCAATGATGCACAGGGCCAGCGGGTCGGCTACGTGGTGGAGTGGAGCGATAGGACCCTCGAGGTGCAGGTCGAGCAGCAGGTCAGCGGCGTGATCCGTGGCGCGGTCGGCGGCGACCTGTCCGGCCGCATCCCCTTGGAGGGCAAGTCCGGCTTCCTGCTGCAGCTATCGGGCCAGATGAACGACCTGCTGTCGGCGATTTCCGGCAGCGTGGACCAGGTCTCGGCGGTGCTGCGGGCGCTGTCGGAGGGGGATCTCACCGCGCGCATGGACGGCGAGTTCGAAGGTGTGTTCGCGCGCATGCGCGACGACGCCAACGCGACCATGGACCAGCTTGCGGACATCGTCTCGGGCATCCAGCAGGCGGCCGGAAACATCAACGCGGCGTCCCGCGAGATCGCGGCCGGCAACGACGACCTGTCGCGCCGGACCGAGCAGCAGGCGGCCTCGCTGGAGGAGACCGCGGCGTCGATGGAGGAGCTGACCTCGACGGTGAAGCAGAACGCCGACAACGCGCGTCAAGCCAACCAGTTGGCGAAGGGGGCCGCCGGGGTGGCCGCGCAGGGTGGCCAGGTGGTCGAGCAGGTGGTGGCCACGATGAGTGCGATCGATGCCTCCTCGAAGCGGATCGCCGACATCATCGGCGTGATCGATGGCATTGCCTTCCAGACCAACATCCTGGCCCTGAACGCGGCAGTCGAAGCCGCCCGGGCCGGCGAGCAGGGCCGGGGCTTCGCGGTGGTGGCTGGCGAGGTGCGCGCGCTTGCGCAACGGTCCGCGGGCGCCGCCAAGGAGATCAAGCAGCTGATCGAGGAATCGGTGGGCAAGGTCACCGACGGCTCCACGCTGGTGCGGCAGGCCGGCGCCACGATGCACGAGATCGTGACCTCGGTGCAGCGGGTGACCGACATCATGGCGGACATCTCCTCGGCCTCGCAGGAGCAGAGCAGCGGCATCGAGCAGGTCAACCAGACCGTCACCCAGATGGACGAGGCCACCCAGCAGAACGCCGCCCTGGTCGAGCAGGCCACCGCGGCGGCCCGCTCGATGGAGGATCAGGCCCGCCAGCTGGTCGAGGCGGTGGCGATGTTCCGGCTCTCGGCCGAGCCGTCGCGGACGCGAGTCCCCGGCCGGTCGGACCCCTCCCTGCCGGGCGCCGGGGATGCCAAGGTCGGCTCCTTCGAGGACATGATCGATCGCCACCAGAAATGGAAGGTCCGGCTGAAAACCTACCTGCAAGGGGGGGGCGAGGTGCTGGACGCCGAGACCGTGTCCCGCGATGACCTGTGCCGACTCGGGGAGTGGCTGTACGGGCCGGGACGCCAGTTGCAGGACATGGTCGAGTACCAGCAGCTGCAGCACGTGCACCGCCGGTTCCATGCCGTGGCGGGCGACATCGTGCACAGTTGGCAGTGTGGCGATGGCGATCACGCGCATGCACTGCTGGAGGGTGATTTCACCGACCTGACCCAGCGCACGGTGCTGTCGATCCGCAAGTTGCGCCAGGCGATCCCCCCGGAACATGGCGGCGGACGCGGCTGACCCCCCTACCATGGTCTAGTGGTGGGCGGACTTCATTTCAGGCCTCCCCGGCCGTTAGTCCTGTCGAGGAGCAGCCGCGCGGGGTCCCGCGTGGCCGTTCCGGGGGAACGTATTCCGATCAAATCGAAAAAGGGATGCATATGCATCAGAAGAAGCAGTGGATCGCGCTGGCGATCAGCCTGGCGTTGTCCCAGGCGGCATGGGCGCAGGATGGCGGCGACGACCGCTTCAAACTGAGCGGGTTCGGCACCCTCGGCGTCACCCATTCCACCGAGGACCAGGCCGACGTTACGCCTGATTTCCAGACCACGCGGGGCGTCGGTGCCAGCAATGCCACGTCCGGGAAGCTGGATTCACGGGTCGCGGTGCAGCTCAACGCCCAGTTCACGGACAATTTCAGCGGCGTGGTCCAGGCCGTCAGCGAATACGCGGTCACCGAGTCCTACAAGCCGGAAATTTCACTGGCGCATGTGAAATACCGGTTCTCTTCCGCGTTCAGTGCGCGTCTCGGCCGCATCACCGCGCCGCTCTACATGCTGTCCGAATACCAGCGCGTCGGCTATGCGGTACCGTGGGCGCGTCCCCCGCAGGAGGTCTACAACTACCTGCTGCCGATGGATGGCGTGGAGGGCGTCTACAACATCAACGCCGGCGAGGCCGTCATCGGGATCCAGGGGTTCTACGGCCGGATCAACTCCGAGAAAGCCGATGTCGACGCCATGCGGGGCGTGGCCGTGCAGGTGGATCGCGGATCGTCCAGCTTCCGGGTCAGCCACATCCGCGGCAAGGTGCACTACGTCACCGACAGCATCAATGCCCTGTTCGATACGTACCGGAATCTGCCCATCCCGGCGTTGGCGGCCGCGGCGGCCCGCCTCGACCCGCGTGACGTCGACGGCAGCTTCAGCGGAATCGGTTACAGCTATGACCCGGGCACCTGGTTCCTGCGCGCCGAGGCGATCCAGGCCGATTACAGCCCGTCGATCAGCGGCAAGACCACCTCTGGCTACGCCAGCGTGGGCTTCCGGCATGGCAGCCTGACGCCGTCGCTCACCGTGGCCCACGTCGATTCCGGTGGGCGTGAACTGCCGGGGACGCTGGATCCGTTCGGCCTGCTCAACGGCGCGGTACTGAGCAACAACAGCAGCCGCCACAGCATCGGCGCCGCGTTGCGTTGGGATGTGCGCGACAGCATCGCGGTGAAGCTGCAGGCGAACCACATCCAGAACCATGCCGGCTCGTTCGGTGGCTTGGGGAACGTGCAGCCAGGGTTCCAGCCCGGCCGTGGTTACACGCTCGTGTCGGCCACCGTCGACTTCGTCTTCTGAGGTGAGCCCATGAAAATCCCGTTCAACAGGCGGATGGCCGTGCTGGCGGTGCTGCTTGCCTCCAGTTCGATGGCGCAGGCCGGCGTGGTGGTCGTGATGTCGTCCAAGAGCGATGTCGACTCCCTGAGCCGTGCGCAGGTGTCGCAGATCTTCCTTGCCAAGACCGACGCGCTGCCCAACGGCCGCGTGGCGAAGCCGATCGACCAGGCCGAAGGCGCGGCGGTCCGCAACGAGTTCTACGACAAGGTGGCGGACAAGAACGCCGCGCAGATGAAGGCGTACTGGTCGCAGCTGACCTTCACCGGCAAGGCGCAGCCGCCGCGCAAGGTGTCGGGCGATGCCGCGGTGAAGGCCGCGGTGGCGGAAAACCCGGCGGCCGTCGGCTACATCAGCGACGGTGCCGTGGATGGCAGCGTGAAGGTGGTCTTCCGGCCCTGACCCCCGGCATCCCCAGCCGGGCAGTCCGAAGCCCGCGTCGCGTCCTGCGGCGCGGGCTTTTTCATGCCAGCAGGCGCGTCACCTTGCGCAGCGCCGCGGCGAAGGCGTCGACCTCGGCGTGCGTGTTGTAGAACGCCAGCGATGCCCGGCAGGTGGTGCCCACGCCCAGCCACTGCAGCAGCGGGTGCGCACAGTGCTGGCCCGAGCGCACCGCCACGCCCTCCAGGTCGAGTAGGGTGGCCAGGTCGTGCGAGTGGGTGCCCTCGATGGCGAAACTGATCACCGCCGCCTTCTCCGGCGCGGTGCCGTAAATGCGCAGGCCGTCGATCTTCAGCAGCTCCCCGGTGGCGTGCGCCAGCAGGTCCGCCTCGCGTGCATGGATGGCGGCCATGCCGATGCCGGACAGGTAGTCCACGGCCGCGCCCAGTCCGACGAAGCCCGCGATGTTGGGCGTGCCCGCCTCGAACTTGTGCGGGGGGTCGTTGAACACGGTGCCGTCGAAGCGCACCTCCTTGATCATCTCGCCGCCGCCAAGGAACGGCGGCATCGCCTGCAGGTGTTCGCGCTTTGCCCAAAGCAGCCCGGTGCCGGTCGGTCCGCACAGCTTGTGGCCGGTGGCGGCGTAGAAGTCGCAGCCGAGCGCCGGGATGTCGACCGGCATGTGCGGCAGCGCCTGCGAGCCGTCGACGACGGTGGTGATGCCGCGGCGCGCGGCTTCGCGGCAGATCTCCGCCACCGGATTCACCGTGCCCAGTACGTTGCTGACGTGGGCCACCGCCAGCAGCTTCACTTCAGGCGTCATCGCGGCCCACAGCGCCTCGAGGTCCAGGCTGCCGTCCGGACGCAGTTCGGCCACGCGGAGCGTTGCGCCGGTGCGCTGCGCCACCAGCTGCCACGGCACGATGTTGGCGTGGTGCTCCATCCGCGTGACCAGGATGACGTCGCCCGGTTGCAGCCTCGGCAGCGCCCAGGAATACGCCACCAGGTTCAGCGCGAAGGTGGTGCCGCTGCACAGCACCAGCTCATCGGCGCGCACGTGGAGGAAGGCGGCCAGTTTGCGCCGTGCGCCCTCGTAGGCCTCCGTGGCCTCGCTGCCCAGCTGGTGCACCGCGCGGCTGACGTTCGCGTTGTGGTGGCGGTAGAAGTCGTCGGTGGCCGCGATCACGCACTCCGGCTTCTGCCCGGTGTTGGCGGAGTCCAGGTAAATGAGCGGCTTGCCGTGCACCTCGCGCCGTAGCAGCGGGAAATCGCCGCGGATGCGGTCCCAGTCGATCAGGCTGGCGGCGGCCACGGTCATGCGCCCAGTCGCGCCAGCGCGCGGTCCAGCGCGGCGTCGCACAGCGCGCGGGTGGCGGCGTCGGCGATCCCGCCCACCACCTCGCGGCAGAACGCGCCGGTGAGCAGCGCGCGCGCTTGCGGCTCCGGCAGGCCGCGCGAACGCAGGTAGAACAGCGCGGTCGGGTCGAGCTGGCCGACGGTGGCGCCGTGCGCGGCCTTCACCTCGTCGGCGTGGATCACCAGCACCGGCTGGGTGTCGATCTCGGCGTCGGTGGACAGCAGCAGGTTCTTGTTGGACAGGTCGGCCTCGGCGCCGTCCGCGCCCGCATGGATGGTGATGCCGCCATGGAAGACCGCGCGCCCGCGCTGGCCGGCCAGGCCGCGCCAGGTCAAGCCGCAGCGGGTGTCGCGGGCGATGTGGTCGATGCCCAGGCGGGTGTCCACGTGGCGGCGCCCGTCGGCCAGCAGCACGCCGTCGGCCTGCAGCGCCGCGCCGTCGCCTTCCAGCCGGACGTTCAATTCGTGCCGCGCCAGGGCGGCGCCCAGTTCCAGGTCGGTACGCGCATAGGTCGCCTCCCGCGCCAGCACCGCGTCGGTGCGGGCGAACAGGGTGGCGCGCGGCGCGGCGTCCTGCAGGCGCACGTGCGCCAGCTGCGCCGTCTTCGCCACATGCGCGTGCAACAGCACGTTGCCGAGGTGGGCGTGCTCGCCGGCGGCGCGCTCGTGTTCCACCAGCGACAGCCGTGCGCCTTCGCGCAGTTCGACGAAATGGCGCAGGTGCCAGGCGGCGTCGCCGTCCTGCGGCGCGCCCACGGACACGACGTGCAGCGGCGCCTGTGCGTCGACGCCGGCCTCCACGCGGACCACCGCGCCTTCGCGTGCCAGCGCGGCGTTGAGGCGGGCGAAGGGCTCGTCGGGGCGGGCGTAGCGGCGGGCGAGGAAATTGACGGCGCGCGCATCGTCGCCGCCCAGCAGCCGGGACAACGGCTGCACGTCCACGCCGGCAGGCAGCCCGGACAGGTCGCTCAGCGCGGCGTCGAAGCGGCCGTTGACGAACACCAGGCGCGGCGCCGGGATGTCCGCCAACAGCGCGGGATCGACCGTCACCGCCTGCGCCGCGCCGAAGTGGCGACGGTCGAGCGCGCGCAGCGAGGTGTACTTCCAGGCTTCCGCGCGCGCCGGCAGGCCGTCCTGCAGCAGCGCGTCCAGCTGGGCGCGCCGATCGGCGTCGCCGTCGAAGCCGGCGGCCAGCGAGTCGAGCAGGGCGCTCATGCGAGGCGCTCCCGCAAGTCACTGCGTTTCATCGCAAGGACAAACGCTGGATTCCCGCCTTCGCGGGAATGACGAGCAAAAGCAAGGCGAGCGGCTGCCATCACGCGGCCTCCGGCCCGGTGCGCTGGCGGATCCAGTCGTAGCCGTGGGCTTCCAGTTCCAGCGCCAGCTCGGGGCCGCCGGTCTCGACGATGCGACCGTCGGCCAGCACGTGCACCACGTCCGGCTTGATGTAGTCGAGCAGGCGCTGGTAGTGGGTGATGACGATGAACGCGCGGTCGGGCGAGCGCTGTGCATTGACGCCGTCGGCCACCGCCTTCAGCGCGTCGATGTCGAGGCCGGAATCGGTCTCGTCGAGGATCGCCAGCTTCGGTTCCAGCAGGGCCATCTGGAAGATCTCGTTGCGCTTCTTCTCGCCGCCGCTGAAGCCTTCGTTGACGCCGCGGTGCAGCAGCTCGTCCTTCAGGTGCAGCACGGCGAGTTTCTCGCGGACCTTCTTCAGGAACTGCATCGAGTCCAGCTCGGGCTCGCCGCGGGTCTTGCGCTGCGCGTTGTAGGCGGCGCGCAGGAAATAGGTGTTGTTCACCCCGGGGATTTCCACCGGATACTGGAAGGCAAGGAACACGCCGGCGGCGGCGCGTTCCTCCGGCTCCAGTTCGAGCAGGTCCTTGCCGTCGAAGGCGACGCTGCCGGCGGTGACCTCGTAGCCGTCGCGCCCGGCCAGGATGTTGCCCAGCGTGGACTTGCCCGCGCCGTTCGGGCCCATGATGGCGTGCACCTCGCCGGGCTTCACCTCCAGCGAGAGGCCCTTGAGGATGTCCTTGCCGGCGACGCGGGCGTGGAGGTTGTCGATCTTCAGCATGGTCGTTTCCAATCCGGATTCGGTCCGCGCCGCCGCCACGGGCGCGCGGGGCAGGGCTCAGCCGACGGCGCCTTCCAGCGACACGTCCAGCAGTTTCTTGGCTTCCACGGCGAACTCCATCGGCAGTTCGCGGAACACCGACTTGCAGAAGCCGTCCACGATCATCGACACCGCGTCCTCCTCGCCGATGCCGCGGCTGCGGCAGTAGAACAGCTGGTCGTCGCTGATCTTGGAGGTGGTCGCCTCGTGCTCGACGGTGGCGGTGGGGTTCTTCACCTCGATGTAGGGGAAGGTGTGTGCGCCGCAGGTCTTGCCGATCAGTAGGGAATCGCACTGGGTGTGGTTGCGCGCGCCTTCGGCGCCGGCGGCCACCTTCACCAGCCCGCGGTAGCTGTTCTGGCCGCGGCCCGCGCTGATGCCCTTGCTGACGATCTTCGACTTGGTGCGCTTGCCGAGGTGGATCATCTTGGTGCCGGTGTCGGCCTGCTGGTAGTGGTGGGTCAGCGCGACCGAGTGGAACTCGCCGGTCGAGTCGTCGCCCACCAGCACGCAGCTGGGGTACTTCCAGGTGATCGCGCTGCCGGTCTCCACCTGCGTCCAGGTCACCTTGCTGCGCGCGCCGCGGCACTCGGCGCGCTTGGTGACGAAGTTGTAGATGCCGCCGACGCCGTTCTCGTCGCCGGGGTACCAGTTCTGCACGGTGCTGTACTTGATCTCGGCGTCGTCCAGCGCCACCAGCTCGACCACTGCGGCGTGCAGCTGGTTCTCGTCGCGCATCGGCGCGGTGCAGCCCTCGAGGTAGCTGACGTAGGCGCCGTCCTCGCACACGATGAGGGTGCGCTCGAACTGGCCGGTGTGGCCGGCGTTGATGCGGAAGTAGGTGGACAGCTCCATCGGGCAGCGCACGCCCTTCGGGATGAACACGAAGCTGCCGTCGGAGAACACCGCGGAGTTGAGCGCGGCGAAGTAGTTGTCGCCCACCGGCACCACCGTGCCCAGGTAGCGGCGCACCAGCTCGGGGTGGTTCTGGATGGCGTCGCTCATCGAGGTGAAGATCACCCCGGCCGCCGCCAGCTCCTTCTTGAAGGTGGTGCCCACGCTGACCGAGTCGAACACCGCGTCCACCGCCACGCCGGCCAGCTTGGCGCGCTCGTGCAGCGGCACGCCGAGCTTGTCGTAGGTGTCCAGCAGCTCCTTCGGCACTTCGTCCAGCGACTGGTACTTCGGTCCCTTCGGTGCGCTGTAGTAGCTCAGCGCCTGCAAATCGATCGGGCCGATCTTGAGCTTGGCCCAGTCCGGCTGGGTCATCGTCAGGAAGTGGCGGTAGGCGGCTAGGCGCCACTCGGTCATCCACTCCGGCTCGTGCTTCTTCGCCGAGAGCGCGCGGATGATGTCCTCCGACAGGCCGGGCGGCAGCGAGTCGGTCTCGATGTCGGTGATGAAGCCGGCGTCGTACTTGCGCCCCAGCTGCGCGTGGATCTGGGCGTTCTGCGGTTCGGTCATGGTGAAGTCCTCAGGCCTGCGCCAGGCGCACGGCGATGCGCCCGCGCGACGGGCGCGCGGGCGGTTGCAGCATCTGCGCCAGGGTCACGCTGCCCAGCGCGTCGGCCACCACGTCGTTGATGCGGCGCCAGTTGGCGCGCACGCCGCAGCTGTGCTCGATGCCGCACTGGCCGTCGTGCACGCTGCATTCGGTCATCGCCAGCGGGCCTTCCATCGCCTCGACGATCTCGACCAGGGTGATCTCCGCCGCCGGGCGCGCCAGCCGGTAGCCGCCGTTGGCGCCGCGGAAGCCGGCCACCAGCCCGGCGGCCGCCAGCGGCTTCAGCACCTTGGCGACGGTCGGGGCTTCCAGCCCTGCGTGGTCGGCCAGCTCCGGCGCGCTGAGCACCGCGTCCGGGCGCGCGGCGAGCACGGTCAGGACGACGGTGGCGTAATCGGTGAGCTTGGTGACGCGAAGCATGGCACGGGCCGACTGGAATGCGTACCGGAATTGTACGGTTTCGGGCCGTCGCGGCCAAGTGCGGGACTCAGGCGGCGGCACTCCGCCAGGCCTCCGCCAGCAGGCAAAGGCCGGCGACGGTGGTCAGCTGCAGGCGCAGCGGCAGGTACCAGGCCGGCAACGCCATTCGCGTCGCAAGCTGCCGGTCCGCGCCAAGATGCAGGATGAAGCCCACGACCAGCAGCAGGCCGCCGGCTGGCGCGGGCAACTGCAGGGCCGCCCAGCCCAGCAGGGCCGGCACCACGCTCCAGGCGTAGGCCTGCGCGCGGCGGGCCTGCGTCAGGCCGGTCGCCTGCATGGCGAGGGCCCAGTGCAGGGCGCCCACGAAGGCCAGGATCACCGCGCCGTAGTCCTGCAGCGCCGCCGACCAGTGCGCCTGCCGCGCAGGATCAAGCCGGGCCAGTACCGCCAGGCCGACGAACGGAACCAGGCCGCCGTAGCCCAGCAGGGCAACAAGGCGGGGCGGTGTACGCGAAGGAGCGAGCATGGCGGTGGATCCCGGGGAATGCCGCGGGTTGATACGGACGAAGCGCCGGATCGGTTGCGACGGGTCGCATCCGGAGGCATCGGCATTCCGTAAAGCCAGCATGGATCCCGACGTCCCTTCCAAACCGACGCTGTACTACGACGGCGCTTGCCCGGTCTGCGCGCGCGAGATCGCGATGTACCGCCGCCAGCCCGGTGCCGGCGGCGTCGAGTGGGTGGATGTGGCCGGCTGCGATGCGGCCCGCCTCGGTCCCGGCCTGACCCGCGAGGCCGCGCTGGCGCGCCTGCACCTGCGCCTGCCCGACGGCCGCCTGCTGGACGGGGCCGCGGCCTTCGCCGGACTGTGGCGGCTGCTGCCGCGCTGGGCCTGGCTGGGGCACCTGCTCGGCAATGGCTGGCGGCTGCGCGCGCTGGAAGCGGCCTACCGCCTGTTCCTGCGCCTGCGGCCGGCGTGGCGCCGGCGGGCGCCATCCCCGCCCGCCGCATGACCGCGCCCGACCTGTTTCCCCCCACCCGCGACGCGGCATTGGCCCGCATCGCCGCGGTCCGCCCCGGCGACTACGCGCGCACCCGCAACGCCCTCGACGGTGCGGTGACTCGGCTGTCGCCTTACCTCACGCACGGCCTGGTCAGCCTGCCGGACGTGCTGGCCGGCGTGCTGGCGCGTGATCCGCTGCACGTGCAGCACAAGTTCGTGTTCGAGCTCGGCTGGCGCGCCTATTTCCGGCACGTGTGGGCGCACCGCGGCGAGGCGATCCTGCAGTCGCTCCATCCCGGGCCGCTGCCCGAGGATGCCTACGCCCGCGTGCTGCCCGCGGACCTGCGGGCCGGCGCCACCGGCGTGCCCGCCATCGACCAGGCGGTGCGTTCCCTCTACGCCACCGGCTACCTGCACAACCATGCGCGGATGTGGCTGGCCAGCTACGTGGTCCACATGCGCAAGGTGCACTGGCGGACAGGGGCGGACTGGCTGCTGGGCCACCTGCTGGACGGCGACCTGGCCAGCAACCACCTCAGCTGGCAATGGGTGGCGGGCACCGCCAGCCGCAAGCCGTATCTGTTCAATGCCGGGAACGTCGCCCGCTATGCGCCGTCGGCGTGGCACAGCCCGGGCACGCCGATCGACACGTCCTACGAGGTGCTGGACGCCATGGCCCGGAGCCCGGTCGCCGTGAACGGATCGCAGGCGGCGGGCGTGGACGAACCGCCGGTCGGCCCGGCGCCGCCGCAGGCGGTGCCGCCCGACCCGGAACGGGTCGCCGGACGCGCTGTCTGGTTGGTGCATCCTTGGGCGCTGGGCGATCCGCCGGCCGACCTGCCACCGGACGTCGTGTGCATCGGCTGGTGGCCGGCCGAGCATCTGGCCCGTTGGCCGTGGAGCGGCCGGCGGCTGGCCTTCGTGGCGGCGCGGATGCAGGCGATCACCGTCGGGCAGTGGCGGGGCGACCGCGACGCGTTGGCGCGTGCGCTGGCCGGCGCGCGTTTGGTGGCGACGCTGGCCGATCCCCATGTCGCCGGGGCACTGCCGCCGCAGGTGCTGCAGCGTCCGCCGGCGGTGTTGTTCCCGGAGGTGGCGCATCCCTGCGCCTCGTTCTCCACCTGGTGGCACCGCGCCACCCGGGGCCTGGTGCAGGCGGAAGAACTGCCCGGGCTGCAGGCCCGGCGGGCGGCGACGGGGGATCAGCGCAGCCGCTGATCGATCCAGCCGGTGACGGCGTCGGTATAGGCCGACGGCAGGCCCAGCTGGTCGTTGATCTCGCCGTGCGAGAGCGTCTGCGGTTGTACCTGCATCGCCACGCCCAGCGTGCGCCCGCGCGCGGCGAACTTGCGTGCTTCATCGCAGGGTGCGGTGGGGACGCGGCGGGTGCTGGAACACACCAGCAGCATCGGCACGCCGCCCCGGTTCAACTGTTGCTGCGGGGAGACCGATGCCCAGAACGCGGGGTCATTGCCGAAGGCATTGTGGTACAGCTGCGGCACCCGCTTCTGCCCCATCAGCGCCGGCACGTCCAGCGCGCCGCTGTCCAGCGAGACCACGCCCAGCGGACGCTGCGCGCCGGCCAGCCGCAGCAGGGCGGGATCGCTGCCCAGCAGGGCCACCAGGTGGGCGCCCGCCGAGTGGCCCATCAGCACCGTCTTCGCCGGGTCCGCCTGCCACTGGCGCGCGTGCTGCTGCACCGAGGCGACCGCGGCCGCGACGTCGCGTGCCTGCACCTGGGGGTCGGCGTCCGGCACCAGGCGGTTGTTCACCGAGACGAACACGCCGCCCCGCGCCAGCCACCAGGCCGCCTTGTTGTTGACCACCCGGGCGAGGCCCTTGTCGCCGGTCCGCCAGCCGCCGCCATGCACCATCACCAGCAGCGGCGCACCGGGACGGACGCTGGCAGGCAGGTAGACGTCGTAGCGCTGCTTCGGGTCCTTCCCGTAGGCGATGTCGCGCTCCACCCGCGCGCCCGGCGGCGGGGTGGCGCGCTCGGCGCGGTCGGCTTCGGCGCCGCGCTGCCCGGTGCGCTGCTCCATGCGCTGGGCGATGCGTTCGCGCAGGCGTTGCTGCGCGGGCGCCGGGGCGCTGGCGGCGGCGACCAGGCACAGGGCGACAAGGGCGGCGGGAAGGGCGAGGCGCTGGGACATGGCGGGGATTCCTGCGTGATGGAACGCCCGGCAACGCATCGCCAGCCGGATCGGTTGACGCATCGCGGGACCGGGTGTGACGCAGCCGTCCATGCCGATGCCCACCGTTCAGCCAACCCGGGCGTCCGCCTCCGGGTGACAGGTGTCAGCGCCGATGGCTGACGGCCTGCGCTGCCGGCATCCGTGGCGCTGCGGAGAATGCGAGGCGTCCAATCGGGACGCAGGAGACAGCGATGCACACCCAAACCCAACCCCGTACCGCGTTCGCCGAGCAGCTGCAGGCCAAGGTGGGCGAGCTGGTGGAGCGTGCGGCATCGGCCACCCCGGGGCCGGAGCGTTCGCGCCTGCTGCGCTGGCTGTTGGTGGCCGCCGCCGTGTTCGTGCTGTGGCGGGTGGGCCGCAGCGCCAGGAAGCTGTTCTGGGCGCTGTTCGGCATCGGCATGGCGCTGTACTGGAGCGGTGGCGCGTGGTGGCTGTTCCGCTGAGGCGCCTGCCGTTTGCTCAGCCCTGCGCGGGCGGCGGCAGCACCAGCTGGAGGTACGGCGCCAGCGGAGGCTGCCCCGGCGGCCGGTAGGCGGGCGCCGGCTGGCCCGCAGGCCCCAGCGTCCGCAGCAGGCGGTAGATCGCCCGGCGGTCTTCCTCGGTCATGTCGCGCACGGCGTAATCCGGCATCAGTGGCCGCGTATGCAGGTTGCCGGTGTAGCGCAGCCACGCGGCTTCATCCATCTCCGCCGCCTTGAGGCGCAGGTTGGCGGGATAGGTGGTGCCCCAGGGGCCGAGGAAGCCGAGCGGCGAGCCGGTCAGCCATTCCGCCTTCGGCACGTTGCCGGCGCGCTCGCCGTAGGCCGGCGTGTGGCAATCGTTGCAACCGGCGATGCGTACCAGGTACTCGCCGCGCGCGGACAGGCTGGCGTCGTGGCCGCCGTTGGCCAGGGCCGGGCGCGCGGGCGCGGTACTGGTGTCCTGGGCCGGCACGGTGCAGCCGGAAAGGACCAGCAGGAGGGAGAGGGCGGGGAGGGTGCGGCGAAGATGCAGGCGCATGGTGGCGAGTGGTGGATGGGCGTTCCCCCAAGAGACGCGGTTGCGCTCCGGCACCGGCCATGCGGTGACGAAGGCCGTTCAGCTGGGCACAATGGCCGTTCCCCAAGCCGCCCTGCGCCGATGCCCAAGAAGATCGCCACCCGCAAGTCCGCCATCCACGGCAACGGCGTGTTCGCCGCGCAGCCGATCGCGAAGGGCGAGCGCCTGATCGAATACAAGGGCCGCCGCCGCACCCACGAAGAGGTGGACGCGGGCGACAGCGGTGATATCGAAAGCGGCCACACCTTCCTGTTCACGCTCAATGACGACTGGGTGATCGACGCCAACTTCGAGGGCAACGACGCCCGCTGGATCAACCACAGCTGCGATCCGAACTGCGAAGCGGTGCTGGTCGAGGACGAGGCCGACCCGAAGAAATCGCGCGTGTTCATCGAGTCGGTCCGCGCCATCAAGCCGGGCGAGGAGCTGACCTACGACTACGGCATCACCCTGGCCGAGCGCCACACCCCGCGGCTGAAGAAGATCTGGGCCTGCCGCTGCGGCGCCAAGACCTGCACCGGCACCATGCTCAAGCCCAAGCGCTGAGCGCGGCATGCCAGGCGCGGCGATGCGCCCGCCATGCCGAAGGTTTACATGACCAACGCCAGTTCGCCGCGCTGCCGCGGGCGGCTAAGGTGCGCGCATCGCTGAAACCCTGACGCCCATGCGCCACCGCCGATCGACCCTGCTGTTCCTCGCGATCCTGCAGTGCCTCGCCCTGCCGGTGCTCGCCGCCGGTCCTGACGCGCGGGTGACGGTCGATGGCGTGATCGATCCGGTCGAGTGGCAGGGGGCGCGGCGCATCACCGATTTCCGCACCACCCAGCCGCTCACTGGAGCGCCGGGTTCGCTGCCCACCGAGGCCTGGGTGATGGCCACGCCGCAGGGGCTGGCGGTCGCGTTCCGCGCGATGCAGCCGGCCGGCGTGCCGCGCACGCTGCAGAAGATCCAGCGCGACGAACAGGCGCAGGTCGATCGCGTGAACCTGATGGTGGATTTCGAGGGCGACGGCCGCACCGGCTACAACTTCATGGTCAGCGCCAGCAATGGCATCAACGACGCCGTCATCACCAACCAGTCGCAGTTCAGCACCGACTGGGACGGCAATTGGCAGCACGCGGCCAGCAGCGATGCCGATGGCTGGTCGGCGGAGATGCTGATCCCCTGGTACATCGCGCCCATGGCCAAGGGCGTGGACGGCAAGCGCGCGGTCCGCCTCTACCTGGACCGCGTGGTGGGGGCGACCGGCGAGCGCATGGCCTGGCCGCAGGCCAGCTTCGAGCGCCCGCGCTTCCTGTCCGACTTCGCGCCGATGGAGCTGCCGGCCTACGACACCGCGCTGCTGGCGGTCACGCCCTATGCCTCCGGTCTGTACGACAACGTGCGCGGCGAAAGCCGCTTCGACGGCGGCGCCGACATCTTCTGGAAGCCGAACGGCCAGTTCCAGTTGACGGCCACCCTCAATCCCGATTTCGGCCAGGTCGAGAGCGACGACCTGGTGGTGAACTTTGGCGCGAACGAGACGTTCTACAGCGACAAGCGCCCGTTCTTCACCGAAAACCAGGGGCTGTTCGAGTTCACCACGCCCTCGGATTTCAGCCAGCTGCTCTACACCCGCCGCGTCGGCGGCCCGGCCGATGACGGACGCGGTCCCGGCGACATCACGGCCGCGCTCAAGTTCAACGGCAACGTGGGGTCCACCAAGTACGGCATGTTCCTGGCGGACGAGGGCGATCCGGCCGGACGCGCCTTCCGTGCGCTGCGGCTGGTGCACGACTTCCGGTCGCAGAACCTCGGGGTGATGCTGACCCAGGTCGTGCATCCCTACCTGGACCGCACGGCGGACGTGCTGGGCGTCGACCATGATTGGCGGCCGACCGCGCGCTGGACGGTGCGTACCCGCCTCATCGCCAGCGACGTCGCGCAGGCGGGGCAGCGGACGCACGGCAGTGGCGCCACCGTGTGGGCCGACTACGAGATGGCGCGCGGCTGGCGGCAGCAGTTCATGGCCATGCACTTCGGCGACAGCCTGGAGGTCAACGATTTCGGCTACCTGTCGCGCAACAACCTCAATTACCGGCACTACCAGGTCTCGAAGCGGGTCACCGACCTGCCCGCCAGGTCCGCGTTCGCGTCGCACGATTGGCGCGCCCGGGTCAGCGCCACCGACAACGACCACGGGCTGCCGTTGCAGCGGCAGTTCCGCCTGAGCAGGCAGAGCCAGCTGCGCGATGGCAGCAGCCTGTTCGCGCAGCTGAACGTCAACAGCGCGGGTTACGACGATCGCATCACCCGCGGCCGCCATCCGCTGCGCACGCCGCCGAACTTCAACTCCCACGTCGAGTTTTCCCGCCCGCGCAAGGGCGCCTGGGCCTTCGATGCCTACACCGACGTGATGAGCGGCGGGTTGGCGGGCAACCACCGGGTGGGCTGGTCGGCCGGCATCGCCCCGACCTGGTTCGCCAACGATGCACTCAGCTACACGCTGGACCTCAGCGCCGAGCACGTCGCCGACTGGATGGTCTGGCAGGACGGCAACACCGTCGGCGAATACGACGAGCGCTCGGTGCAGCTCAACGGGGCCGTCAACTGGACCATCGACGACCGCCAGGAGCTGCGGGTCAAGCTGCAGGCGCTGGGGCTGGAGGCCCGCGTGCGGCAGGGCTGGGATGTCCAGGCGGACGGCAGCGTGCTGCCCAGCGCCAACGCGGTCGGCGACTTCAGCCTGCGCAACCTCGGGTTCCAGGTCCGCTACCGGTACGAACTGGCGCCGCTGTCCTACGTCTACGTGGTCTACGGGCGCGGCGGCGACATGTTCAACGAGTACTGGCGGCCCTCGGAGCGCCTGCTGGGCGATGCGTTCTCGCTCCGCGACGCCGAGCAGCTGGTGGTGAAGTTCACCTACCGCTTCGAGCTCTGAGCAGGGCGCGCCCGCCTCACTGTTTCGCCAGCGCCGCCCGCTCGATCCGCCAGCCGGGATCGCCACCCTCGACGCTGCTGCGATGCAGGACCACGCGGCCCGCATAGCGTTCCACGCGGCCGTCGGCCTGGGTGGCGTCCAGCGTCACCGGGATGTCGATGAAGCGCTGGCCGGCGCCCGCGTCGATGGAGCCGGGCGTGCCGATCTCGACGCTCACCCCGGTGGTGCCCGCGAAGCCGTCGGCGAACTGCGCCGGCGTCTGCGGGTTCTGCCGCCACAGCGCGTAGGCCCGGGCGAAGTCCCGCGTGTTGATGGCGGAAAAGTAGTCGCGCAGGACCGACACCGCGGCGTCGGCGCCCGGTTCGGCGGTCGCTACCGTCGTGGCTTGTGCGGCCCCGGTGGCCAGTGGATCCGGCCCGGGTGTCGGCCCCTTGCCCGGGTTGGGCGTCGAGGGGCCGGGCGCGGGCATGCCGGTCACCGATCCCGCGGCGATAGCGGGCTTCGGCAGGCTGTCCTCGCCGGCGGCTTCCGCGGGGTCGGCGCGGTCCGGGCCGCCGCAGGCGGCCAGCAGCAGCGCAAGCGGCAGGAAAAGGAGCGGGCGATGGCAGCGCATGGCGGGTCCGGGATGCGAAGGCGCACACGATAGCGCGCCTTCGCGGGGACGGGCGGGGTCTGCGTCTCAGTCCTCGTCGTGGTGGGGGTTGTAGGCCTCGGCCAGCCGCTTCTGCACCTGCGCGGGTACCGGCTCGTAGTGGCTGAAGTCCAGCGCGTAGCGGCCGCGCCCGGCCGTGGCGGACTTCAGTTCCGCGGCGTAGCCCTCCAGCTCCGACAGCGGCACCTGCGCGCGCACCACGATCTCGCCGCCGCGCAGGCTGTCGGTGCCGCTGATCCGCGCCCGCTTGGCGGCCAGGCCGCCGCTGATGTCGCCCATGTGCTGTTCGGGCGCGCTGACCTCCAGCTCGACGATGGGTTCCAGCACCTGCGGCTGCGCCTTCGCGATCGCATCCAGGAAGGCGCGCTTGCCGGCGGCGACGAAGGCGACCTCCTTGCTGTCCACCGGATGGTGCTTGCCGTCGTAGACCACCACGCGGATGTCCTGCATCGGATAGCCGGCCACCGCGCCACCGGCCAGCACCTGCCGGACCCCTTTCTCCACCGCCGGCAGGAACTGCCCGGGGATGGTGCCGCCCTTGACCTCGTCCACGAACTCGAAGCCCGTCCCGCGCGGCAGCGGTTCGATGCGCAGGAAGACCTCGCCGAACTGCCCGGCGCCGCCGGTCTGCTTCTTGTGCCGGTGGTGGCCCTCGGCCGCGGCGCCGACGGTTTCGCGGTAGGCGATGCGCGGCGGGTGGGTGGTGACCTCGACGCCGAAGCGCTCCTTCAATCGGCGCAGCATCACCCGCAGGTGCAGGTCGGACAGCCCGCGCACCACGGTTTCGTTGGTTTCGCCGTTGTGTTCGACGGCGAAGGCCGGGTCCTCCTCAGCCAGCTTGTGCAGGGCGGTGGCCAGCTTCTGTTCCTGGCCCTTGCTGGCCGGCTCCACCGCCAGTCCGAACATGGGGCGCGGGAACGGCAACGGCGCAAGGTGGATGTGGTCCTCGTCGTGGGAATCGTGCAGGACCGCATCGAAATGCAGCTCCTCGATCTTCGCCACCGCGGCGATGTCGCCGGGGATCGCCTGCGCCACTTCCACGTGGTCCTTGCCGTGCAGCCGGAACAGGTGCGCCACCTTGAACGGCTTGCGGCCGTCGTCGACGAACAGCTGCGCGTCCTTGCGCACGGTTCCCTGGTACACGCGGAAGATGCCCAGCTTGCCCACGAAGGGGTCGTTGATGATCTTGAAGACGTCGGCGATCACGTGCGCGGCGGGATCGGGCACGGCTTCGATCGGCGCGGCCTCCGCGCCGGTGCCCTTCAGGAACGGCGGCGGGTTGGCCTCGCCCGGATGCGGCAGCCACCGTTCGGCGACATCCAGCAGCGCCGCGACGCCGGTGCCTGCGCGGGCGGAGACGAAGCACACGGGAACCAGATGCCCTTCGCGCAGGCATTGCTCGAACGCGTCGTGCAGCTCCCGTCCGGACAGCCCGCCCTCGCCGAGGTCGAGGTAGTGGTCCATCACGGACTCGTTGATCTCCACCACCTGGTCGAGGATCTTCTGGTGCCAGTCGGCCACCGGCCCCAGGTCGCTGTCGCCCGAGGGGGCACCGAAGCAATCGACCACGCGCGTGCCGCCGTCGGCGGGCAGGTTGAGCGGCAGGACTTCCGGGCCGAACTCCGCGCGCAGTGCTTCCACGAGCGCGCCAAGGTCTGCTCCGGCGTGGTCGATCTTGTTGACCACCAGCATCCGGCACAAGTCGCGTTCCCTGGCGTACGCCATCATGCGCCGGGTGCCGTGGGCAATGCCGGCGTCGGCGTCGACCACCACTGCCACGGTCTCGACCGCGGCCAGCGCCGCCAGCGCCGGGCCACGGAAGTCGGGGTAGCCGGGCGTGTCGAGCAGGTTGAGATGCAGGCCGGGGCGGTCGAGGCTGGCGATGGCGGCGTCGAGGGAGTGGCCGCGTTCCTTTTCGATCGGATCGAAGTCGGACACGGTGCTGCCGCGTTCGACGGTGCCTGCCGTCTGGAGTGCGCCGCCGGCATGCAGCAGGGCTTCGAACAGGGTGGTCTTGCCGGCGCCGGGGTGGCCTGCCAGGGCCACGTTGCGGATCTGGGGGGTGCTGTAGGACATGAGCCCGTTCCTCCTTCGCGTGCGAATGGACGTGGCGTCATGGCTGTCCGCGCTTCGCGCCGGAGCGTTGGGCGCTCGGCGGGCGGTCATGGCGGATAACCACCTTAGCGCAGCGGCGCGCCACCGGCTGCCGCAGCGCAGCATGTGCGCATGTGGAACGGGCGCGGCTGGCGGCGCGCTGAATGCCCGCGGGGCGGGGCGGTGGCATTCAGCCGTGCGTCAAGGACACGGCCGCAGTGTTCGGTCCACGCCGGTCCCTTCCTGCCCCGGCGCCGGGGATTACCGCATGAAGCCGTTCATCGCCAGCCTGTTCGCTCTCGGCCTTGCCGCCGGCAGTACCACCGCCCATGCCCAATCGCGCTACGACCGCCCCTACGACGACGGCTACAGTGAGTACCGCGACGGTGCGCAGGGCGAGGCCTATGTCGACGAGGCGCGGGTCATCCGGGTCGATCCCGTGCTGGAGGACGGTTACCGCCCCACGTCCGGCAGCGGCGTGCGCTGCTACGACACCACCACTGCGGGCCGGTACGAGCCCGACGGCTACGAGGTCCGTTCCCGTCGATACGACGACGGCTACGATGCGCGGCGCCCGGGCGCCGAGGGCCCGGGACGCTCGGTGGCCACCATTGCGGGCGGCGTGATCGGTGCGGTGCTGGGCAGCCAGGTGGGCGGGGGCAGTGGACAGGTCGTGGCAACGACCGTCGGCACCATGGTCGGCGGTCTCGCCGGCCGGGAGATCTACGACCAGCAGCAGCGCAACCGCTACGCGCGGGGCGGGACGGTGCGGGTGTGCGATCCGGAGCCGGTGCGCAGCGGTGACCGCCGCGCAGGGGGCTACGACGTGACCTACGAATACAACGGCCGGCGCTACACCCGGCGCATGGACTACCACCCCGGCGACCGGGTCCGCGTGCGGGTGACGGTGGTGCCGGACTGACCGCGCAGGTCGCCAAGCGCACGAAGGGGCCCGAGGGCCCCTTCGTTCTTGCGGGGGATCGCCGGCTCAGTCCGCGAGGGCGGCCGCACTGTCCTGGCGCACCGGCGGACGCACGGCGTGGCGGGGGATGCCGTCCATGTCCAGCAGCTGCTCGATGCGGCTGAACACCTCTGCGCGCGAGAACGGCTTCTTCATGAAGTCGTCGGCGCCGATGCGCTGCACGTAGAACTGTTCGGTGGCCTGGGCGTTGCCGCTGATCATGATCACCGGCACGTCCTTGGTGGCCGGATCGCGGCGCAGCTTGCGCAGTGCACTGAAGCCGTCGATGCCGGGCAGCACGATGTCCAGGAACACCAGGTCCGGGCGCTCGCGCTGCGCGATCTCCAGCGCGCTTTCGCCGTCGTAGGCCACGAGGACCTCGAAGTGGTTCTGCTGCAGCATCCGTTTCAGCAGGGCGACGATGGTCGGCGAGTCGTCCACCACCAGGATGCGGGTGCCGGGACGCGCACCGCGACGCTCGCGTTCTCGACGCTCCTGGGTGCCGGCCGGCTCGCCGGCCTGATGGTCGTTGCCGGTCGTCGGGCCGGCTCGTTCGGTGGTGCCTGGTGCTGCGCCCGGCGTGCTGGCCGGGCGCCATCGCTTGATCAGATCGAAGAATGCCACGCCGCAGGTTCCCCAGGTCTTGACCCCGGGGGCATCTTACCCGAAGCGATGTCGCCGGCCGTCAGCGGCGGGCGTGGGCATCCTCGGCGAGGGCGCGCAGGGCGAACAGGCGTGCCGCGCGGCCCCAGGCCAAGGCGCCCGCCATCGCGCAGCCCAGCAGCCCCGCGAGCAGGAAGCCGGTCATGCCGCTGGCATCCACGCGCTGGCGCAGGGCCAGCAACCCTGCCGCCAGCACCAGCGCCAGCACGGTGGGCAACACGTAGGCCGACAGCACCGCGATCGGGCGGCGGCACAGCAGCTTGGTGCCGCGCCACCACGCTTTGAACGCCGAGCGCAGGCGTGCGTCGGCGGCCAGCCAGCCGCGACCGGCTTCGATGCCGGCATGGGCAAGCAGCAACAGCAGGCCACCCACGGCTAGCGCGATGTTGCGGCCATGCTCCACGTCGGACGCGAGGATGGCGTGCTCGTTGGCCTTCTCGTTGAAGCCGATGGCGCCCATCAGGATCGCCGCGGCGATGCCCAGCGGGATCACCGACCACAGCAGCAGGCGCAGCATCGGGCCGTACTCGGCGATGCCGCCGCGCAGCAGGTCGCCGAAGCCCGGCGCGGTGCGGCTGCGCGCCGCGGCCACGGTGGCGCCGGCCAGCAGCGGCGAGAGCAGCAGCATCAGCAGGGTGCCGGCCCACAGGCTTTCGGACAGCACGCCCATCGGCGTGGTGCGCGCGGTCAGTGCCTCGAGCAGCAGGCCTGGCGCGCGGCCTTCGGCGATCGCCGGGGCCTGCACGGCATGGTCCAGCAGGCTTCCCAGCCAGCCCCAGGCGGGCAGGGCCGCGATCAGCGCGGACAGCAGGGTGGCGCCGATCCACAGGAGCAGCAGGCGCCACTGCAGGGCGCCGGCCAGGGCATGCGGGACGGAGGAGCGGGCGCGGAGCGGACGATTGGTCATGTTCATCGGGGTGCGCCTCAGACGGTGGCCAGCAGGGCGAAGAAGGACTGCAGCAGCGCGGTGAAATCGCCGAACCAGCGGCGCGCCGCGGCGGGCTGTGCCTCCAGCGTGCGGCTGTCGTTGAGCTTGTTGGCGTCCATCCACAGCAGGTGGTCGGGGTCCAGCTCGGCGGAGACGGCCTTGGCGCGGGTGGTCACCACGATGCGCTGCCAGGTCTCCTGCGAGGTCACCGGGAAGTCGCGGTGGCTGCCGTCGGCGAAGCGGATGCGCAGCACCTGCGGCGGCTTGGCCGTGTCGCGACGGACGACCACGACGGTGCGGTACGGGAACGCGCCTTGCCCGTCCTTGGCATCGGGGTGCTTGTCCTTCCAGGCCTTGCGGTGCTTCTCGATGGCCTGCTCGATCGCCTTGCTGCCCACCAGCACCTGCTTGCCCTTGTACTCGTAGTAGCCGGGCAGCGGCAGCACCTCGCGGCTGGACAGGCTTTCCACGCGGTCATCGGTGCGGCCGGTGCCGTAGATGTAGGCGTCGAATGCCGCGTTCACGATGGCGGGCTTGCCGGTGCCTTCCGCCAGCGTGTCGCGCAGGTCGGCCAGCGACGGGTGGCGGAACTTCCAGCGCTCGTAGTAGAGCTTCATCGCCCGCTCCATCGCCGGCGTGCCGACCAGCGCCTCGATCTGGCGCATGGTGGTGGCGGTGCGCGAATAGACGGTGTTGTAGCTGCCGCTGGACAGGCGCACCCACGAGTTGCGGCCCAGCGGGTCGGCTGGGTCGGCCAGGCTGGCGCCGAGGCGCTCCATCTGGAACGGGACGATGCGGGTGCCGATGTTGAACCACCGCATCCACGGCATTTCCAGCGCCAGGTCCTGCTTGCGGCCGGACATCATCCGCTGGTCCCAGTACTCGTTCATGCCTTCGTCGAGCATCGGCTCCTCGAATTCGTTCGAGCCGAGGATGCCGTAGAAGTAACCGTGGCCGAACTCGTGCACGGTCACGAAGTCCAGCATCCAGCGGCCGATGCTGCCGGGCGCCACCATGGTGGTGCTGTCGGCGGTGAAGAAGGTCGGGTACTCCATGCCGCCGGCCTCGGTGGCGCCGTAGGGCGGCACCACCGCGGTCGCGGTCTTGTACGGGTAGGGGCCGAGCGTCTTCGAGAAGTAGTCCAGCGAGTCGATGGTGGCCTGCAGGACCGGCTCGGCGTTGCTTTCGTATTCCGGGGTGTAGAGCACCTTGACCTCGACCGGGCCCAGCGGGCCGTTCCAGGTCTTCACCAGCGGCTTGGCGTAGCGCTTGTCGGCGGTCCAGGCGAAGTCATGCACGTCGTGTTGGACGTAGCGATGGGTGGTCTTGCCGCCCTGTTCCACCGGCTTGCCGGCCAGCTGGCCGGTGGCGCCGACGGTGTAGTCCTTCGGCACGGTGATGCGCACGTCGTAACTGCCGTAGTCGGCGTAGAACTCGCTGTGCAGGTGGAACTCGTGGGCATTCCAGCGCGGCGCGGTGGCGCCACGCTCGCCCGGCAGTTCCAGCACGCCGATCTTGGGGAACCACTGGCCGACCAGATGGAAACTGCCGTAGTAGCCGGTGCGGGCCACCACGCGTGGCAGCTGGTCGAAGAAATCGATGTCCAGCGTGGTGCTGGCGCCCGGTGCCACCGGCTGCGGCAGGTCGATGCGGACCACGCTGCGGTCGGTTTTCGGGCCGTTGTCGGGCTGCACGAACGTCCACTTCGCGGACTGGCCGCCCTGCGCCACCTTGTCCAGGCGGATGTAGCCGTACTCGCCGTCCTTGGTGGCGACGTTGCTGCGGAAGCCCTGCTCGCTGGCCCGCTGCTCGGTCATGAAGGTGCTGCCCGGGCCCTCGAAGGCATTGAGGTACAGATGCACGTAGATGCTGCAGACCGGCTGCGCGCTGCGGTTGCGCCAGGTCAGCTGCTGCTTGCCGCGCAGGGTGTGCTTGGCAGGGTCCAGCTCGGCGTCGATCGAATACGACACCACGCGGTCGGACAGGGTGGCGGCACCCGGCTGGCGCGGGCCGCCCCAGGCGTTGGAAGCGCTCGACTCGCGGACGGCGCCGGCGTCCGGTGCGGCCAGCGGGATGCTGGCGCAGCCGGTGCCGGTGGCGGGCGTGGATGCCGCCGCTGGCGCCTTGGCCAGGAGGGGAACCGAGGACAGCGCAAGCAGGGAGGACAGGGCAAGGGCGACCCGGTGGCTGGGCATGGGTTCTCCGGCAGTGTGCGGGCAAAAGTATTCCCACCATGTGCGAAGCGATGGGACGTGGCAACATGCCGGTAGTCACGGTCGAGGGGAGTCGGGCGGATGGCGACATACGAAGGCAGCTGCCACTGCGGCGCGATCGCGTTCACCCTGGAGGGCGCGATCGACACCGCCATCGACTGCAACTGTTCGCTCTGCCGCCGCCGCGGCGGGCTGCTGGCGTTCTTCCCGCGGGCCTCCCTGACGTTGCGCACGCCGGAGGCCGACCTGGCCACCTACACCTTCCATACCCACGCCATCCGCCACCATTTCTGCCGCACCTGCGGCGTCGCGCCCTTCAGCGAGGGCACCGATCCCGGGAGCGGTGCGCCGATGGTGGCGGTGAACCTGCGCTGCCTGCCCGGTCTCGATCTGGCCGGCCTGGCGGTGGTGTCCTATGACGGCGCCAGCCGATGACCGTCCGGGGCCATCGCCCGGCGCGTCCGGGGACGGGATGGCGGCGATGACTTCGGCGGATGCGGCACCGGCCGCCAGCGTGGAGGCGGCGCTGGCCCACGCGTGGCAGTTGCTGGAAAGCCGGCCGGACCTGGCCGAGGTCCAGGCCCACGAGATCCTTGCGGTGGCGCCGGGCCACCCCGGCGCCGAACTGGTGCTGGGCATGGCCGCCGCGGCACAGGGGGACGGGGCAGCGGCCGAACATCGGCTGGACCGGCTGGCGCGGGCGCAGCCGCGCTCGGCGATGACCTGGCTGGCGTTGGCCCGCGTGCGCGCGGCCGCCGGTCGGCGGGTGGATGCCCTCGCCTGTGCGGAGCGCGCGGTGGCCCTGCAGCCTGGGCTCCCGGGAGGCTGGCTGGCGCTGGCCGACCTGCGGTTCGCCGCCGGGGATGAGGATGGCGCGAATGCCGCTTATCTCGAGCACGTGCGCCACAGCGCGCGGGATCCGGTGCTGCTGGCGGCGGCGGATGCCCTGACGCGCGGGGACTTGCCCGAGGCGGAAACGCGATTGCGCGCGCGGTTGGCGCGCGAACCGGGCGACGTGGCGGCCCTGCGGATGCTGGCCGAACTGGCGGTCCGGCTGGGCCGCAACGACGAGGCCGCGCTGCTGCTCGAGCACGCGCTGGAGCGTGCGCCCGGGTTCGACGCCGCGCGCCAGCACTATGCGGTGGTGCTCAATCGCGCGAACCGGCATGCAGAAGCGCTGGCCGAGATCGACAGGCTGCTGGAGCGCGACCCGGGCAATGCCCCGCTGCGCAACATGCGCGCGGTGGTGCTGGGCAAGCTGGGCGACTTCGATGGCGCCATCGCCGGCTACGAGAGCGTGCTGGCCCGCGCGCCGGACCAGTGGCAGGTGTGGCTGGGCTACGGCCACGCGCTCAAGACCGCCAACCGCACCGCCGAGGCGGTGGCCGCCTACCGTCGCGCCATCGCGCTGCGGCCCGGCTTCGGCGGCGCGTGGTGGAGCCTGGCCAACCTCAAGACGGTGCGCTTCGATGCCGCCGACCTCGAGGCGATGCGTGGCCAGCTGCGCCGCACGGACCTGGACGACGATGCCCGCCTGCACTTCGAGTTCGCGCTGGGCAAAGGGCTGGAGGACGCCGGCGAGGACGCCGAGGCGTTCGCCCACTACGCGCGCGGCAACGCCCTGCGGCGCGCGCAGCTGCCGTATGACGCGGCGCTGGGGCGCGAACGTACCCGCCGCGCCATCCACACCTACACGCCCGCCTTCTTCGCGGCACGCGCGGGGGCCGGCTGCCCGGCGCCGGACCCGATCTTCGTGGTGGGCATGCCCCGTGCCGGCTCCACCCTGCTGGAACAGATCCTCTCCAGCCATCCGCAGGTGGAAGGCACGATGGAGCTGCCGTCGCTGATCGCGATCACCCGCGAGTTGCGCCAGCGCGACGGCAACCCGGAAACCACCTCCTACCACGACGTGCTGGCCGGACTGGAGCCCGCGGACCTGGCCGCGCTGGGCGAGGACTACCTGCGCCGGGCGCAGGTGCATCGCCGCGAGGGCCGGCCGCTGTTCATCGACAAGATGCCGAACAACTTCGCCCACGTCGGCCTGATCCACGCGATCCTGCCGAACGCGAAGATCATCGACGCCCGTCGCCATCCGCTGGCCTGCTGCTTCTCCAACTTCAAGCAGCACTTCGCCCGCGGCCAGGCCTTCAGCTACGACCTTGCCGACCTGGGCCAGTACTACGCCGACTACGTCGCGCTGATGGCGCATTTCGACGCCGTGCTGCCGGGGCGCATCCACCGGGTGATCTACGAGGACATGGTGGCCGACACCGAGGCGCAGGTGCGCGCGTTGCTGGACTACTGCGGGTTGGAGTTCGACCCGCGCTGCCTGCGCTTCTTCGAGAACGACCGCGCGGTGCGCACCGCCAGCTCCGAGCAGGTCCGCCGGCCGATCTACCGCGAGGGACTGGACCAGTGGCGCCGCTTCGCCCCCTGGCTGGGGCCACTGGAAGACGCGCTGGGCCCGGTGCTGACCCATTACCCGGCGGTCCCGCCGCCGGCCCAGTTGCCGGCGTGGGGGGAGGGCGCGTAAATAGGCGGGACGGGCACGATCGGTTCCACAGGGGCATCCACAACCGCAACACCACCACACTGCTGTCACGATCCGGAGGGGAGTCCGCGATGCACGCAAGCAAGCATGGCCAACGCCAGGTTGGCCGATACCGGCAGTTCCGCAAGATCCCGCTGGCCGCCGCCGTGGCACTGGCCTTCGCCGCGCCGGCCTGGGCGCAGCAGGCCGCGCCGCCCGCCCAGAAGGACAAGGAAGCGCGCACCCTCGACACCGTCACGGTGACCGCGCAGAAGCGCGAGGAGAACCTGCAGGAGGTGCCCATCAGCCTGCAGGTGCTGGGCAACGCGCAGCTGGAGCAGCAGAACGTCTCGTCGTTCAGCGACTACGCCAAGATGATCCCCAGCCTGAGCTACGGCACCGCCGGCGGCGGCGTGTTCTCCGGGCCGGGCTTCGTGCAGGTCTACATGCGCGGCGTGGCCAGCGGCGGCGACGGCAACCACTCCGGGTCCCAGCCCAGCGTGGGCATGTACCTGGACGAGCAGCCGATCACCACGATCCAGGGCGCGCTCGACATCCACATGTACGACATCGACCGCGTCGAGGCGCTGGCCGGCCCGCAGGGCACGCTGTACGGCGCCAGTTCGCAGTCGGGCACGGTGCGCATCATCACCCGCAAGCCGGATCCGACCGGCTTCTCGGCCGGCGCCGCGGTGGAGGTCAACGCCATCGACGGCGGCGGCATCGGCCACGTGCTGGAAGGCTTCGTCAATCTGCCGATCAAGGAGAACACCGCGGCGGTGCGCCTGGTGGGCTGGCAGAAGCACGATGCCGGCTACGTGGACAACCTGCTCGGCACCCGCACCTATCCCACCTCGGGGATCGTCGACGACAACGCCGACCTGGCCGAGAAGAACTACAACACGGCCGATACCGCCGGCATGCGTGCCGCGCTGCGCTTCGACATCAACGACCGCTGGACGATCACCCCGCAGGTCATCGCGCAGAAGCAGAAGGCCTACGGCAGTGCCGGCATCGATCCGCTAGTGGGCAGCGCCGCCGCCGGCTACGACGCGTCCAGCGGCGAGATGGCGGTCAAGCACTTCTACCCGGAGTTCTCGGACGACCGCTGGTACCAGGCCGCGATGACCGTGGAAGGCAAGGTCGGCAACTTCGACCTGACCTACGTGTTCTCGCACCTCAAGCGCGACGTCGACTCCGCGTCCGACTACAGCGACTACGGCTACTGGTACGACGCGCTGGCCGGCTACGGCGCGTACTTCTACGACAACAACGGCGGCCTGATCAATCCGGCCCAGCACATCGAGGCCAAGGACGGCTACACGCGCACCAGCCACGAGCTGCGCATCGCCTCGCCGCAGGACAACCGGGTGCGCGTGGTGGCGGGACTGTTCTGGCAGGAACAGACCCATGACATCCAGCAGCGCTACCGCGTGGACGGGCTGGCGGACGTGCTGTCGGTGAGCGGCTGGCCGGAGACCATCTGGCTGACCCAGCAGGACCGTCGCGACCGCGACCAGGCCGTGTTCGGCCAGGTCAGCTTCGACGCCACCGACAAGCTGGAGCTGACCGCGGGCGGCCGCTGGTTCCGGTCCGAGAACGGCCTGAAGGGCTACTTCGGCTTCGCCAACGGGTATTCCTCGGGCAGCAGCCTGGACCCCGTGGACCGCTACGGCGAGGCGGGCTGCCTGGCCCAGTACGGCGCCCCGTCCAACTGGGTGCCGTACGACGGCGCGCCGTGCAAGGTCTTCGACAAGGGGATCAAGGAGAACGACGCCACCTATCGGCTCAATGCCACCTGGAAGATCGACGACAAGAAGCTGGTTTACGCGACCTGGTCGCAGGGCTACCGGCCGGGCGGCATCAACCGCCGCGGCACCCTGCCGCCTTACGTCTCCGACTTCCTGACCAACTACGAGGCCGGCTGGAAGACCTCGTGGGCGGGCGGCACGCTGATCTTCAACGGTGCGGTGTTCCGCGAGAACTGGAAGGACTTCCAGTTCTCCTACCTCGGCCAGAACGGCCTGACCGAGATCCGCAACGCCAACCAGGCCCGCATCGACGGCATGGAGCTCGACCTGAGCTGGGCGGCCACCTACAACCTGCAGTTCACCGGCAGCTTCGCCTGGTACGACGCCAAGCTCACCGAGAATTTCTGCGGCTGGCTGCGTCCGGACGGCAAGCCGGAGACGGTCTGCCCGGCCGGCACGGTGAACCCCAACGGCGACGTGGTGGACGGCCCGCAGGCGGCGGCTGGCACTGCGCTCCCCGTCACGCCGCGCTTCAAGGGCGCGTTGAATGCCCGCTACACCTTCGAGCTGGGATCCGGCGAAGCCTATTGGCAGGCCTCGCTGTCGCACGCCAGCAAGCGGCGGGTGGACATGCGGTCGGCGGAGACGGCGCTGCTGGGCTATCTGGACGCCTACACGCTCGTCGACCTGTCGGCGGGCTGGCGCAAGGACAGCTGGTCGGTGGACGTGTTCCTCAAGAATGCGTTCGACGAACGCGCGCAGATGACCCGCTTCGCCCAGTGCGCGGCGCTCACCTGCGGCAACGAGCCCTACACGGTGATCGCGCAGCCGCGCACGCTGGGCATCCGGGTTAGCAAGGACTTCTGAGGATCCAACCAGCAAGCGTGGCGAAGAGAAGGCGGCCGTTGGCCGCCTTCTTCGTCATGGGCCGAGCCGAGCGCGGTTGCGCCCTGGTCAACCCTCGTCGTGCTCGAACTCCACCACCACCTCCAAGTCGAAGGCCAGTGCTTCCACCGCCTGCCGCACCTTTTGCGCGGTGGCCGCGTTCGGCGCGTCGATCTCCAGTTCGTGGGTGCCGGGCCCTTTCACGTCGCTGAGGCCGGCCGAGCTGGAATCAGGGTCGTCCATGTGCGGCATCAGGTCGTCGACTTCCTCGACGTGTTCGATCCCGTCCAGGCTCTGCAACAGGTTGGTGATGGCGCGGACGGCGTCCTCGCTGCCGGTCAGGCGGATGCGCATCAGGGACATGGCGTGGCTTCCGGTGGGGGGGAAGCGCAGCCTAGGTCGAGCCAGGCGAAAACGGGGTGATGGTGCACAGCCCGGCACGCCCGCGACAGCTCATTTCGCCTCGCGTACGGGTAGCGGCACGTTGCACAGGTCGATGTGGCCGGCCGGCTCGGTGTAGAAATCGTCCACCCGGTTGCGGCGCGCTTCGGTGGCGTCGATGAACGCCTGGCTGTCGGTGCGCAGCAGTTGCAGCGGGGTACGCTGCGCCTTGGGCACCTCGCTGGCCAGCTTGATCGACAGGATCGGCGCGCGCTGCTCGGGCTTCGCATAGAAGCCCATCGGCGCGGGGCCGCGCGGGATCACGCTGAGCAGCTCCATGCCCTTCACCACGCGGCCGACCACGCTGAGCTGGTGGTCCAGCGCGCGCGGGGCCTGGCCGATGACCACGTAGAGCTCGGCGCCGATGCTGCTGTCCGGCGGGGTGTTGCGGCCCGCGCCCAGCACGCCGTAGCAATGCGCCATCCAGACCTTGCCGGCCTTCGGATCCCGCGCCGCGGGGAAGCCGTCCACGAAGCCGACCTGCGGCGCCCAGCCGTCCACGTCGGGCAGGCGGTCGAAGCGCACGCCCCGGTCGCTGCGGGTGAATTCCGCCGGCAGGTGGGTGCGGGTGCCGGCGGGGTAGGGTTTGGCCTTGCCGGCCTCCTCGCCCTCGGCGTCGCCGAACTGCACCACGAAATTGTCCTGCGAGCGGTAAATGGTCAGGCCGTCCCAGAATCCGCCCTTGGCCATCGTCTTGATGTTCGCCACATGCTCCGGCGCGAAACCGGGCGCCAGCTCGATCACCACGCGCCCGGCGGGCAATTCCATGTACAGGGTGTTGGCCGGGTCGAGGTCACGCCAGGCACTCGCCGGCGCGGCGTCGATGATCTCCTGGGCGGACTTGCGCTTGGGGGGCGCCACGCCATCCGCGGCGTGCAGGTCGGCGGTCAGAAGGGCGAGCAGGGCGGTGGCAAGCAGCGTGGCGCGCATCATCGGGCTCCGGTGGGCAGGCGCCCAGCATAGCGCGGTGGCCGGCGCCCTCAGGTCTTCCGCGTGCGCTTGCCCCGCGTTGTCGCCGCGGCGGCGGCAGGCGTCGCCGTGCCGCGGTGCGCGGCGATGAAGGCGCGCACCTGCGGATAGACCTGCGTGCGCCAGCGGCGCCCGCTGAAGATGCCGTAATGGCCGGCGCCTTCCACCGTCAGGTGCTGGCGGTCGGCCTCGGGAATGCCGGTGCACAGGGCGTGCGCGGCGCGGGTCTGGCCCTGTCCGGAGATGTCGTCCAGCTCGCCTTCGATGGTCAGCAGCGCGCAGTCCCGGATCTTCGAGGGGTCGACCCGCTCGCCCGCCACGTCCCACTGCCCGCGCGGCAGCAGGTGTTCCTGGAACACGGTGCGGATGGTGTCCAGGTAGTACTCCGCCGGCATGTCCAGCACGGCGTTGTATTCGTCGTAGAACTTGCGGTGCGATTCGGCGGAATCCAGGTCGCCCTTCACCAGGTCCTGGTAGAAGTCCCAGTGCGACACGCCGTGGCGCTCGGGGTTCATCGCCACGAAGCCCAGATGCTGCAGGAAGCCGGGATACACGCGGCGGCCGGCGCCGGGGTAGTTGGCCGGCACGGTGTGGATCACGTTGTTCTCGAACCACCACAGCGGCTGGCGGGTGGCGAGGTTGTTGACCGCGGTCGGCGATTGGCGGGTGTCGATGGGGCCACCCATCATGGTCATCGAACGCGGCACGGGTTCGCCGCGCGCGGCCATCAGCGAGATTGCCGCCAGCACCGGCACGGTGGGCTGGCAGACGCTGACCACGTGCAGGTCGTCGGTGCCGATCGCGCGGATGAAGTCCTGCACGTAGGCCACGTAGTCGTCGAGGGTGAACGCGCCGTCGGCCGCCGGCACCATGCGTGCGTCGGTCCAGTCGGTGATGTAGACCTTGTGGTCGGCCAGCAGCGTGCGCACGGTGTCGCGCAGCAACGTGGCGTGGTGCCCGGACAGCGGCGCCACCACCAGCACGGTGGGGTCGTCCTTCATCCGGGCCAGCCCGTCGGCCTGGTCGTGGTAGCGCTTGAAGCGCAGCAGCCGGCAGAACGGCTTTTCCATCGCCACCCGTTCCACCACCGGGATCGACAGGCCTTCGACCTCGATCTGGTGGATGCCGAACGCCGGCTTCTCGTAGTCCTTGCCCAGCCGGTACATCAACTCGTAGGCGGCCGCGGTGCGCTGCGCGCCGGGCAGCATCGACAGCCAGCTGTCGTGCGCGGAATACATCTTCGCGCCGGCATCGGCCCAGTAGGCGTAGGGCGCAAGGCCTGCGCGCCAGAGTTCGTGCAGTTGGTACAGGAGCATGGTGGTGGGTCTTGCGGTCGCGCCCGGTTTGCGGCACTGCAGCATAACGCATCGATCCCGCGGCGCCGTGACGGCCGTCGCGGCTCGCGGCGTCAGTCCGGCAGTTCCAGCGCGGTCGCGTGCGGCGCCAGCGTCGGCGACAGCCAGCAGTGCGAGCCCAGCGGGCGCAGGCCCAGGGCCCGCAGTCGGTCCCGGTAGAACGCCGCAGGCCGCTGCTTGAAGTCGTGCTCGTCGCCTTCCGCGCCGTCGCCGCGGGCGAACACTTCGATGAACGCGACGCCGCCGCACAGGTCCGCGAGCGCCGGCAGGCCGCGATCGAGTTCGCGTGTCTCGAGGTAGTGCAGCACGTCGCTGCACACCAGCAGGTCGGCCGGCGGGCAGGGGCGCAGCCGGGCGAAATCGCCGAAGCGGGCGTGGTGCAGGTTGCGCCGGCGGCCGTGGCGCGCGATGGCGTAGTCGCTGCTGTCGAACCCCATGTAACGCGCCTTGGGCCGCAGATTCAGCAGCGGTGCGCGCCAGGCGCCCTCGCCGCAGCCGATGTCCAGCACCGTGCGGATCGGCCGCTCGAGGTGGTATTCGGCGGTCGCCACCGCCAGCGCCACCTTGCGGGCCAGGCGCGCGGCGTGGCCGATGCCGCCGTCGCGGTACCAGCGGTCGAAGTAGGCGCGGTCGTAGGTCTTGGTCATCGTGGCATCCTAATGGGCATTCCGTCATCGAGTCCGGGCATGGCCTACCTCCTCGTCAAAACCCTGCACATTGTGTTCGTGGTCGCCTGGATGGCGGCGGTGTTCTACCTGCCCCGGATCCTGGTCAACCTGGCCGAAGCGGGCGACGTGCCGCCGGTGCGCGAGCGCCTGCTGCTGATGGGGCGCCGCCTGTACCGCTTTGGCCACGTGATGTTCGGCATCGCCTTCGTGCTGGGACTGGCCCTGTGGCTGCACTTCGGCATCGGCGGTGGGTGGCTGCACGCCAAGCTGGCGCTGGTGGCGCTGCTGCTGGCGTTCTACATCGCCACCGGGCGCAAGCTGAAGGGCGTGGCGCAGGGCAGGCCGCTGGCGTCGCCGCGGGCGCTGCGCTGGTTCAACGAGCTGCCGCTGCCGCTGTTCGTGGTGGTGGTCTGGCTGGTGCTGGCGAAGCCGTTCTGACCGCCGACGCCGGGTGCGGCGTCACGCACCTGCAGGGCGGTCCGTACCTGCCAAGCGCGGACGCCGGGAGCGCCCTCACTTCGGGGCGCTGTTGGCCAGCCGGGGCAGTTCCACCGGCACGCCGTTCGCATCGCACAGGCCTTGCGCGCACAGCGCCGCCCGCAGGCGCGGGGTGGCCTGCACCACGATGTGGTAGAGCGCGTTCTGCTCCAGTGAGCCCCGCACCGCCGTGCTGCCGGGGCCGCGTGCCCACACGCCGACATCGTCGCCGCCATGGCTTTCCGCACCCAAGGGCACCAGGGCGTCCTGCAGGTAATCGGGGTCGGTGGTGTCGACGTCCGTGAGGTCCGGTCGCCCCTGTGCCGGTGCATCCAGGCTGCGCGGCCAGTGCGGATAGCGCTTGCTGCCCGCGGGCTGCGCGTCGGTCGCGCCGGTGTTGCCCGGGCCGTTGGCATAGCTCAGCGTGGTGTAGGGCTTGCCGTCCAGGCCCAGTGCCAGCTTGCCCTGCGCGCCGTCGAAGCTGTTGCTGCCGCGGACCTTGCCCAGGATCGGATTGCCGCGGGCCGGATACCCGACGAAGTTCAGCGTGTGCGCGTGGTCGGCGGTGACCAGGATCAGCGTGTCGTCCGCCGAGGTGGCCTCGATCGCGGCGCGCACGGCGTCGGAGAAGGCGATGGTCTCGTCCAGCGCGCGGAAGGCGTTGCCCTCGTGGTGGGCCATGTCGATGCGCGCGCCCTCGACCATCAGCACGTAGCCCTGGCCGCTGCGTGACATGTGCGCGATCGCCGCACGGGTCATGTCGGCAAGGCTGGGCTCGACCGCGCCGGCGGCGAGGCGGTCGTGGTCGTACTGCATGTGGTCGTAGTTGAACAGCCCCAGCACGCTGGGCGCGCCGGTGGCGGCGGCGAGTTCGCCTGCGGTGGTCACGTAGGCGCCCTGCGGGTGCGCCCGGCGCCAGGCGGCGACGAGATCCTGGCCGTCGCGGCGCAGGCCCCGCTTGTCGGGCTGCTGCGGGTCGGCCTGGGCCGTGGTGAGGAATTCCTTGCGACCCCCGCCCAGCACGATCGACGGGCCGCGTCCGCCGTCGGTGGCCTCGATGAGCTGGCGTGCGATGTCTTTGCAGCCCTCGGCCGCGGCCCGGGCCGGCAACGCGGCATCGTTCTCCCAGTTGCGGTTGGGCACGTGCGCGAAGGTGGCGGCCGGGGTGGCGTGGGTGATGCGCGCCGTGGTCACGACGCCACTGGCCATGCCCGCCATTCCCGCCAGCTCCAGCCAAGTCTGCGCGTGCTTGCCGAGGCTGTCCGCGCAGTCATTCTTGTCGCCGGCGTAGACGCCGATGGCGCCCATGTGGGACTTCACCCCGGTGGTGATGGCGGTCATCGTGCCGGCGGAGTCCGGCGTCTGCGCGTCGGTGTTGTAGGTCTTGGCCATCGCGGTGGCGGGGAAGTCCTCCCAGGCAAGGCGGTGCTCCTCACCACTGCCGCCCTGGCGTTGGCCTTCCAGGATGCGCGCGGCGGCCACGGTGGGCAGGCTCATGCCGTCGCCGAGGAACACGATCACGTTCTTGGCGCGGCCGGCCATCGCGCCGCGCTCGGCGGCCTGCGCGGCGCCGTCGCGGTACCACCAGGCCGGCGTCTCGCCGCCGGGGCGGCGGATCGCCGGCACGGCCACGTGCAGGCTGGCCTGCATTGTGCTGGCGGGCGGGGCGCTGGGCGCGCTGGCGCAGCCCGCCAAGGCGAGTGCAAGGCCGGCGGCGAACGGCCGCAGGCGGGCGGTCAAATGCGATGTCGTCATGCCCGCATTATGAAGGAGCCTCCCTGTTGCCGCAGTGTTGCGCCGGTGGCGCTGACGCCCACGGCGCCGCTCGGGTATCGTGCGTCGGACCCCGACCCGGATGGCCCGCATGTTCGACTGGTGGTTCCGCATCAAGTTCTGGAAGCGCGTCGTGCTCGGCTTCGTGCTGGGCGCGCTGGCGGGCTGGGCGTTTGGCAAGGATGCCGAGACCTGGTTCGGTCCCATCGGCGACCTCTACGTCACCCTGATCATGATGATCGCGGTGCCGCTGGTGTTCTTCGCGGTCATCAACGCGGTGTCCTCGCTGAGCGGGCAGAAGTCGATCGCGGCGCTGGCCGGGCGCACGTTCCTCTGGTTCGCGCTGACCGCGGTGCTGGCGGTGGGCGTGGGCCTGCTGTTCGGCTGGATCGTCAAGCCGGGCAGCGGCGTGTCCGAACTGAAGATGGCGTCCGACTACACCCCGAAGGACGTGCCCGGCGCGCTGGACATGCTGCTCAACCTGGTGCCGTCCAACCCGTTCCAGGCCTTGGGGGGGGCGGCCACCGCGAAGCTGGCCGACGGCACCAAGGTGCTGGTGCCGCGCAGCGGCACGGTGCTGCAGGTGATCTTCTTCGCCGGCCTGGTCGGCTTCGCGATGGTCAAGCTGGGCGACAAGGTGGCCGGCATCCGCAAGCTGGTGGGCGAAGCCAGCGACGTGATGATCCAGGTCACCCGCTACGTGCTGGAATTCACGCCGTTCGGCACGTTCGGCCTGATCGCCGCGCTGGTGGGTGGCTATGGCTTCGAACAGCTGCGCCCGCTGCTGAGCTTCGTGGTGGCGCTGTACCTGGCCTGCGCCTTCCATATCGTGGTGGTGTACAGCGGCTTGTTGCTGGCGCATGGCCTGAACCCGCTGAAGTTCTTCCGCGGCGCCGCGCCGGGCATGCAGGTGGCCTTCGTGGCGTCGAGCAGCTACGCCGCGCTGCCGGCCTCGCTGCGCAGCGTCACCCACAACCTGGGCGTCGACAAGGACTACGCGGCGTTCGCGGTGCCGCTGGGCGCCACCATCAAGATGGACGGCTGCGGCGCCATCTACCCGGCGCTGGCGGCGGTGTTCATCTCGCAGTACGCCGGCATCGAACTGTCGCTGACCCAGTACCTGGTGATCGCGCTGGCGTCGGTGCTGGGCAGCTTCGGCACGGCGGGCGTGCCGGGCACGGCGGTGATCATGGCCACCGTGGTGCTGAGCGCGGCCGGGCTGCCGCTGGAGACCATCGGGTACCTGTATGCCATCGATCGCGTGCTGGACATGATGCGCACCATGACCAACGTGACCGGCCAGATGCTGGTGCCGGTGCTGGTGGCGCGGGAGACCGGAATGCTCGACCGCGCCACCTACGACGCCGCGCCCACCAACCTCGGCGTGCGCGAGGGCGATGCGGCCGAGCGGCCCTGACGCCCGCTGGTCGGGGCCATCAAGCGCACGGGGCCGGGAGCCGTTAATCTGGTGTGATGACCGAAACCCCGCCCCCTTCCGAGCAGGACGCGGCCGACCTGGACGGCTACTACGACAAGTTCTACGTCCACGACGCGGCCGAAATCCGCCACCACCTCCAGCGCATGGCAGGCGAGCGCTGCGCATTGACGGTTCGCGCCGAGGGCAGCCTGGACACCATGGCGACCCTGCTGCTGAAGGTCGACGAGAGCACCCTGTGGATCGACGTGCCGTCCACCCGCAAATTGCTGGATGTCTGGATGGCCGCCCACCTGCTGCGGATCGAGGGCAGCCTGGACCGCGCCGCGCTGCGGTTCTCCAGCGGCCCGGCCCGGCTGGACACCTACGAGGACAAGCCGGCGCTGCGCCTGCCCATCCCGCCGCGCATGCTCTACCTGCAGCGGCGCGAGTTCATCCGTCGCGAGCCGCCGCCCGGCACGCTGGCCTGCCTGCTGCGCCTGCCCGACTGTGACCACGAAGTGCAGGCCACCATCCGTGACATCGGCGGCGGCGGCCTGGCGATCGTGGCCACCCGCTCGGCGGTCCAGTTCCAGGTCGGCGACGTGCTGCGCGGTTGCCGGATCGAACTGCCCGACGTCGGCGACGTGGAGGTGAACCTGCAGATCCGCCACGTGCTGGTGCGCGGCCACCTTGGCTACGACGCGGCGCAGGCCGGCTGCGAGTTCGTGGACCTGGCGCCGGCGGCGCAGCGCAAGCTGTTCCGGTACCTGCTGCAGCTGGACCGCGACCAGCTGGCGCGGCGGCGCGCGCTGGAATAACACCAGCCGTCATCAGGCCGGCCCGCCTTGTTGCGGGCACAAAAAAACCCGCCGCTGGCGGGTTTCTTGTTGCATCGTCGAGGCGGTGCCTGTTCGAAGCATGGTGCCCAGGAGAGGACTCGAACCTCCACGGTTTTACCCGCTAGTACCTGAAACTAGTGCGTCTACCAATTCCGCCACCTGGGCCGGTGGTGAGCCGCGCATTCTCCGGGGATGCGCGGGGGCTGTCAACAGTTTTTTGCGCCTGCGTTCGAGGTCCATCCGGGGCCTGTACCATCGGGGCATGAGCAAACCCCCAAGCAAGCGCGGCTCCGGCCGCGGCAAGGCCACCGGCGGTGCATCGTCCGGTCCCGGCAAGGCGTCCCGCGGTGGCGGCAAGGGCGGGGGCAAGCGCCCGCCGTGGATGCCCGAGCCCGCGGCGATGTCGGCCAGCCAGCGCCGCCAGGGCCCGCCACCGGCGGCGCCCGTCGCCGATCCCCACGCCCACCGCGAGGCCCAGCGCTACGCCCAGCCGATCGCCAGCCGCGAGATGATCCTGCAGGTGCTGGCAGCCCAGGACGGCCCGATGGACGACACCGCGCTGGCCAGCAAGCTGGCGCTGACCGCGCCGGACCGGTTCGAGGCGTTGCAGAAGCGCCTGGGCGCGATGCTGCGCGACGGCCAGCTGCTGCAGAACCGCCGCGGCGGCTACGTACCGGCAGCGCAGGCGGAGTTGATCGCGGGCACCGTCATCGCCAACCCCGATGGCTTCGGCTTCCTGCGGCCCGAGAAGGGCGGCGACGACCTGTTCCTGCCGCCCTACGAGATGCGCAAGGTCACCCACGGCGACCGCGTGCTGGTCAGCATCACCGGCATGGACCGGCGCGGCCGCGGCGAGGCGACCATCGTCGAGGTGCTGGAGCGCCGGCTGACCCGCCTGCTGGGCCGCTATACCGAGGAGCTGGGCATCGCCTACGTGGTGCCGGACGACAAGCGCATCCAGCGCAACGTGCTGATCCCGCAGGACGCCCGCAACGGCGCGCGCGCCGGACAGCTGGTGGTGGCCGAGATCCTGCAGGCGCCGGAGGCGCATCGGCCGCCGATCGGCCGCGTGCTGGCGGTGCTGGGCGACAAGCTGACCGCCTCGCAGGCGGTGGAGGCGGCGATCCACGGCCACGACATCCCGCACGAATTCCCGCCCGAGGTGCTGGCGCAGGCGACGGCGGTGCCGCTGGAGGTGCAGCCGGCCGACATCGCCGGGCGCGTCGACCTGCGCGGCGTGCCGCTGGTGACCATCGACGGCGAGGACGCCAAGGACTTCGACGACGCGGTCTGGTGCGAGCCGAACAAGGACGGCTTCCGTCTGATCGTGGCCATCGCCGACGTCTCGCACTACGTCCGCCCCGGCACCGCGCTGGACGGCGAAGCGCAGCTGCGCGCGACCTCGGTCTATTTCCCCGGCTTCGTGGTGCCGATGCTGCCGGAGACCCTGAGCAACGGCATCTGCTCGCTCAATCCTAAGGTCGACCGCCTGTGCTTCTGCTGCGACATGCAGGTGGGCCGCGACGGCCTCGTGCACGAGTCGCGGTTCTATGAAGCCGTGATGCACTCCCACGCGCGCCTGACCTACACCGACGTGTGGAACGCGGTGGGCGAGGGCATCCCGGAGGACGACCATGCGGCGGCGCTGGCCAAGATCGGCCCGCTGCTGCCGCAGGTGCAGCGCCTGCACCAGCTCTACAAGGTGCTGGACAAGGCGCGCGCCAAGCGCGGCGCGATCGAGTTCGAGAGTGGCGAAGTGCGTTTCGTGCTGGACGCCCAGGGCGTAGTCACCCAGGCCGGCATGCTCCAGCGCAACGACGCCCACAAGCTGATCGAGGAATGCATGATCGCGGCCAACGTGCAGGCCGCGCTGCACCTGCTGGAGGCGCGGATCCCCGCCCCCTACCGCGACCACGACAAACCGCCGGAATCCAAGTACGCCGACCTCGAGGAGTTCCTGAAGGAGTTCGCCCTGCGGCTGCCGCCGTGGGGCAAGGTCAAGCCCAAGGATTTCCGCAATCTGCTGGAGAAGATCCGCGAGCGCCCGGATGCCGCGCTGCTGGAGTCGGTGATCCTGCGCAGCCAGTCGCTGGCGGTGTACGCGCCGGACAACATCGGCCACTTCGGGCTGGCGCTGGACGCCTACGCGCACTTCACCTCGCCGATCCGCCGGTATCCCGACCTGCTGGTCCATCGCGCGATCAAGCACGCCCTGCGGGGCGCGAGGCCCGACGCCTACGACTATTCCCCGCACGACATGGCGGCGCTGGCACTGCAGTGCTCCGAACGCTCGCGCCGGGCGGACGAGGCGCAGCGCGAGGTCGACGAGCGCTACCGCGCCGCATGGATGGAAAGCCACGTCGGCAAGGCGTTCGACGGGACCATCAGCGGCGTCACCAGCTTCGGCCTGTTCGTGGAACTGGATGACTCCAAGGTCAACGGGCTGGTGCACGTCACCCAGCTGCCGCGGGACTTCTACCACTTCGATGCGGTCCGCAAGACGCTCGCGGGCGAACGTCGCGGCCGCGAGTTCCGCCTCGGCGACCGGGTGCGCATCGTGGTGCTGAAGGCCAGCGTGGAGGAGCGCAAGATCGACTTCCGCCTGGCCGAGGACGACGCCGGCCTGCCGCCGGTGCCGGAGCGCGGCAAGCCGGCGAAGCGGCAGAAGCAGAAGTACTGAGTCTCCCGCCTCAGCCGTTGTAGAAGTAGTAGACCCGCCTCGCCCGCGGGTTGACCACGATGCGGCCGATCCGGCCCCGCGCGTGGTAGCTGCCCGGCGCATTCACCGCGCGGGTGGCGTCGGCGGCCACGGCGGGGTCGATGTCGATGCAGAAGCCGTAGGCGCAGATGTAGTCCGTGAGTTCGAGGCGGCCGCTGCGCGGATTGCGCGGCCAGCCGGCATCGGGCTGCACCGGCGTCGGCTGCCAGTCGTGGAAGTCGCCCCGCCAGTCACGCCGCTGCTGGTCCGCGTTGGGTGGCAGTGCCGACAGGTAGCCGGTCCCGCCGCGCTCGATGGCGCTGGCCACGCGGGGCGGCAGTGCGAACACGAGGATGCCCGCTTCGTTGCCGCCGGGCCCGAAGCCCCAGCTGTCCTCCATCACGTACAGCGGTCCCCTTGCCTCCAGCGCGTCCGGCACCAGCTGCATGTGGAAGCGGTGCCGCAACTGCGCGACGCCGACGGGCGGCAGCAATCCGAGGCCCAGCGCCAACAGGCCGAAGCGCCACGCACCGAGCCGGACGTACACCCGGTGCAGGACGAACACAGTCGCGGCCAGCAAGGCCAGGGCGATGCACAGCGCGGGAAGCAGCATGGCGGGGACCGGTGCAAGCGTGCCGGCACGATGCCGCCAGGCCGTGTGGGTGCCGTGCCGTCCGCGTGAAGCGGAAGTGTGCGCCGTGCCCGCCGATCCCGCAGAATGCGCGCATGAGCAAATCCTCCCAATGGATCGTCGGCCTGAATGCGGTGGCTTCCGCACTGGAGCACGACGCCGAACACGTGCGCGAAGTGCTGCTGGAGGCCGGCGGCAAGAACCCGCGCATCGTCGAGATCGAACAGCAGGCGCGGCGCAAGGACATCGACGTGCGCCGGGTCGCCCAGCAGGCGCTGGATGGCGTGGCTGGCGGCGTTCGCCACCAGGGCGCGGCGGCGCGCTATGCGGCGGCCAAGATCTGGGACGAGCACGAGCTGCCGGCGCTGGTCGAGGCGGCCGACGGCAAGGCACTGCTGCTGGTGCTGGACGGCGTGCAGGACCCGCACAACCTGGGCGCCTGCCTGCGCAGTGCGGCGGCGGCGGGGGCGACGGGCGTGATCATCCCCAAGGACAAGGCGGTGCAGGTCAACGCCACCGTGCGCAAGACTTCCGCCGGTGCGGCGGACACGCTGCCGATCTTCAGCGTGACCAATCTCTCGCGCACGCTGCGCGACCTGCAGAAAGCCGGCGTGTGGATCTACGGGCTGGCGGGCGAGGCGGACGCGTCGCTGTATGCCACCGACCTCAAGGGGAACGTGGCGCTGGTGATGGGCAGCGAAGGCGAGGGCCTGCGCCGGCTGACCCGGGAGAACTGCGACGGGCTGGTGAAAATCCCGATGCCGGGCGGTTTCGAGAGCCTGAACGTCTCGGTCGCCAGCGGCGTCGCCCTGTTCGAAGCCGTGCGGCAGAGGAGCGCGTGATGGCACTGAACCTGGCGTGGTACGACTGGGTGGGCATCGCCGGCACGCTGGCCGTGCTGGTGGCCTTCTTCCTGCTGCAGGCCGGGCGGCTGTCCGGCACCGGCATCGTCTACCAGCTGCTGAACCTGTTCGGTTCCGGCGGCGTGCTGGTGTCGCTGCTGGGCAAGTTCAACGTGTCGGTGTTCGTGCTGGAGGCCACGTGGATGGCCATCAGCGCCTACGGCATCGTGCGCACCTTCAAGGCCCGCGGCGCTCCCAAGGCCCCATAGGGTCGGCGCCTCAGGCGTCGGCGGGCACGGGCCGTGGCAGCGGCCAGGCGTTGGCGATCGCGCAGAACAGTTTGGCGGTCTGCAGCGTGTCGTAGACCGCCGAATGCGCTTCCTGCGGGTCCCAGCCGAGCCCGGCGGCCATCGCCGCGCGCGCCAGCACGGTCTGCCCGTAGGCCAGGCCGGCCATGGTCACGGTGTCGAACACGCTGAACGGATGGAACGGGTTGCGCTTGTGCTGCACCCGCCCGACCGCGGCGTTGAGGAAGTTGAGGTCGAAGTGGGCGTTGTGGCCGACCAGGATCGCGCGCTGGCAGCCGTGTTTCTTCACCGCGGCGCGCACCGGTGCGAACACCTGGTCCAGGCCCTCGCGCTCGGGCAACTCCCCGCGCAGCGGATGGCCGATCTTGATGCCGGTCACTTCCAGCGATTTCGGGTCGATCTCGGTGCCGGGCGCCGGTGCGATGTGGGCATGCGCGACGTCGCCGGGCACATAGCGGCCGGCGGCGTCCAGTTCGATCGGCACCGCCGCGATCTCCAGCAGGGCGTGCCGGTTCCAGTCGAAGCCGCCGGTTTCCACATCCACCACCACGGGCAAATAGCCGCGGAAGCGTTCGACCATGGGCGGGAAGGCGGGTGCGTCGTGGGGTTCCGTCATCCGCAAAGCCTAGCAGAGCGGGCCGCGGCGACTGGCCGCGGCAACGGCTCGCAGAGGTGCCTCACGGCGTCTCTGCGCAGGGTTGCGTGCCCAGCAGCACGCCCTCGGCGTGCAGGCGCCGCAGCATGGGTGCGGCCTCGACCAGGAGTTGCTCCGGATCGGCATGGCCGGCCTCCCGCGCCAACCGGCGCAGCAGGTCCGCGCCGGTGGCATGCGTGCCTTCGCCGACCAGCGCCAGCAGCCGGCACAGCAGCGGGGACAGCATCGAGAAATGCACCTGGCCCGTTGCATCCCGCCGCAGCAGCAGCGTCGTGGGCACTTCGGGCGGCTCCGTGGGCTGGTGGTCCGGGCCGATCCTGTGCACCGGCCAGCGGTAGGCCAGCGGCCACGCCAGCGGCGACAGCACGGGGACGCCGTGCAACAGGTCGCCCGCGGGATCGTGCGGCGGCAGCGCCGTGTCGCTGAGCTGCAGGCCCAGCTCCGCCCATTCGTAGTGCGCCAGTTCCGCCAGCCATGGGCGCGCGGGATCGTCCCGGGTGTCGAGGAAGGCCGTGAATTCCAGCCCCAGCCGCGTGAATAGCGGCGTCTCGCTGCGATGGGTGGCGAGGAAGCGCCGCAACAGCTCCCGCCACGTGGCATCGCCCAGGGTCCTGCGGATCACCGGGAAGGTGCCGGCCAGCAGGCCGTCGAGGTTGTTGAAGACCAGGTTGCGGTAGATCGCCAGGCGGCGATCCTCGATCCCGGCCGGGCCGGGGTGCGTTGCCGGGTCGCGCACGTGCGCAGCCAGCGCGTGAAGCTGGTCGTGCAGTGTGCTCATGCCGCCTGCAGCGCCCGGATCCGCGCCACTTCGTCCAGCAGCACGGGCAGCGGCGGGAAGTGGAAATCCCGCTCCAGCAGGGTGGGCCGCACGCCATGGGTGGCGTAGGCGTATTCGAGCAACGCCCACACCGCGTCCTTCACGGCAGTGCCGTGGGTGTCGATCTTGAGGTCGTCCGCCTCGTCGTAATGGCCGGCCACGTGGAAGCTGGCGATGCGTTCGCCCGGCATCGCGGCGATGAAGGCGCGCGCGTCGCCGCCGTGGTTGATCGCGTTGACGTAGGCGTTGTTGACGTCCAGCAGCAGGTCGCAGTCTGCCTCTTCGAGCACCGCGCGCACGAAGCTGGCTTCGTCCATCGCCCGGTCGGGCAGGGCGTAGGTGCTCACGTTCTCGATGGCGATGCGGCGGCCCAGCGCGTCCTGCACCGAGCGGATGCGGGCGGCGACGTGGCGCACCGCGTCCTCGGTGAACGGCAGCGGCAGCAGGTCGTAGAGGTGGCCGCCGGCCGCGCAGTAGCTGAGGTGTTCGCTGTAGAGCACGACGTGGTGCCGATCCAGGAACTCGCGGGTCTGGCGCAGGAAGGCGTGGTCCAGCGGATCGGGCCCGCCCAGCGACAGCGAGAGTCCGTGGCAGCTCAGTGGATGCCGGTCGGACAGCTGCGCCAGCCGGTCGCCCAGTGCGCCGCCGACGCCGATCCAGTTGTCCGGCGCGCATTCCAGGAAATCGAAGGCGCCCGCAGGCGCCTCGATCAGTTCGTCCAGCAGGGCGCGGCGCAGGCCGAGGCCCGCGCTGCGCGGGGGCAGCGGCTCAGCCATGCCGGTTTACATGCTGCCGCCGCACTTCCCCTCGCCGCACTTGCCTTCCCCGCACTTGCCTTCGCCGGCGGCCTTGGCGTCCGCGGCGGGTTTCTGCATGGCGGCGTGGTGGGCGTCCATCTCGGCCTGGCTGATGAAGCCGTCGCCGTCGGTATCGATCTTCGCGAACATCGCGTCCTGGCCGTCGTGCGCGGCCGCGAACTCGGCGCGCGAGGCGCGGCCGTCCTTGTCGGTGTCCATCTTGGCCATGCCGCAGCCGCCCTCGTGGTCGGCCTTGGCCATCGCCGGCTTGCCGGCGCCGGCCATCATGCCGGCCCCGCACTTGCCTTCGCCGCACTTGCCTTCGGTCGCGGCGGCCTTGCCGGCATCCTGCATGTAGCCGTGCGCCATGGCGTCCATGGAGAACAGGGAGCCGGCGGCCAGGGTGCCGGTGGCGACGGCGGCGCCGACCAGCAGCGCCAGCGGGGTGCGGTTGTGCGACATCGGGGACTCCTTGCGCGATTGCGTTGGGGTGGGCCGATCCTACCCCTTGCCGGTCGCGGCGGCCAGCGCGGCCGTCGCCGGCGGGATCACGGCATCGCGGTGTTGCTCTCGTCGCGCTTTTCGCGCTCCGGCAGCGGGGTCTCGCCGTGCAGCAGGAACCAGATGTTCTCGGCGATGTTGGTGGCGTGGTCGCCGATGCGCTCGATGTTCTTGGCCATGAACAGCAGGTGCGTGCACGGGGTGATCGCGCGCGGGTCTTCCATCATGTAGGTCAGCAGCTCGCGGAACAGCCCGGTGTACAGGGTGTCCAGCTCGGCGTCCCGGTCGCGCACGCGCACGGCGGCCTCGCCGTCGCGGGTCCGGTAGGCCTCCAGCACGTCGCGCACCTGCTGCACCGCCATCTTGCCCAGCGCGGCCAGGCCGCGGGTGTGCGGCAGCGGCGGCGCGAGGTTGAGCACCAGCGAGCGCTTGGCGATGTTGGCGGCGTAGTCGCCGATGCGCTCGATGTCCGACGCCACGCGCAGCGCGGCCAGGATGATGCGCAGGTCGGTGGCCATCGGGCCGCGGCGGATCAGGTGGATGACGTCGTGGTTGACCTGCTGCTCCAGCGCGTCGATGGCGTCGTCGTTGGCGATGACGCGCTCGGCGGCGCTGGCGTCGCGGCGGTCGACCACTTCCAGCGCGGCTTCCAGCTGGGAGGCGGCCATCTGGCCCATGCGGATCAGGTCTTCCAGCAGCGCGGCCTGTTCCTGGTCGTAGCTGCGGACGATGTGGTGGTGGTGCTCGTTCATCAGCCGAACCTCCCTGTGATGTAGTCCTCGGTCTGCTGCTTGCCGGGGTTGGAGAAGATCTGCGCGGTCGGGCCGTGCTCGACCATGTCGCCCAGGTACATGAAGGCGGTGTAGTCGGACACGCGCGCGGCCTGCTGCATGTTGTGGGTCACGATCATGATCGTGAAGGTCTGCTTGAGCTCCTCGACCAGCTGCTCGATGCGGCCGGTGGAGATCGGGTCCAGCGCCGAGGTCGGCTCGTCCAGCAGCAGCACGTCGGGGCGGAGCGCGATCGCGCGGGCGATGCACAGGCGCTGCTGCTGGCCGCCGGACAGGCCCAGGCCGCTCTCCTTCAGCTTGTCCTTCACTTCATCCCACAGCGCGGCCTGGCGCAGCGCCTGCTCGACGCGGGCGTCGAGATCGGCCTTGCCCAGGCGCTCGTGGTGGCGGATGCCGTAGGCGACGTTCTCGTAGATCGTCATCGGGAACGGCACCGGCTTCTGGAACACCATGCCCACCTTGCTGCGCAGGCGGTTCATCGGGTACTTGGTGTCGAGGATGTTGTCGCCGTCCAGCAGCACCTCGCCGGTGGCGCGGAGCTTCGGATATAGCGAGTAGATGCGGTTGAAGACGCGCAGCAGCGTGGACTTGCCGCAGCCCGATGGGCCGATCAGCGCGGTGACCCGCTTTTCCGGGATTTCCAGGTTGATGCTCTTCAGCGCATGGAAGTCGCCGTAGTAGAAGTCCAGGCCCTTGGCGGCCAGCTTCACGCTGGCGTTCGCGGCGGCGAGGTCGTCGTGGCGCTGCGGCGTCACCACGGCGATGCGGGCGGCGTCATTCATGGGTCACCTTGTTTCGAAGAAGGATGGTTCGGGCGATCAGGCTGAGCACCAGCACCATGCCGGTGACGAGGAACGCGCCGGCCCACGCCAGCGAATTCCACGAGTCGTAGGGGCTCATGGCGTACTGGAAGATCACCATGGGCAGGTTGGCCATCGACTGGTTGAGGTCGGTGCTCCAGAACTGGTTGTTGAAGGCGGTGAACAGCAGCGGCGCGGTTTCGCCGCTGATGCGCGCCAGGGCCAGCAGCACGCCGGTGACGATGCCGGGCAACGCCGAACGCATCAGCACCTGGGTGGTCACCTTCCATTGCGGCACGCCCAGCGACAGTGCGGCCTCGCGCATCTGCTGCGGCACCAGGCGGAGCATCTCGTCGGTCGTGCGCACGATGACGGGCAGCGCGATGAATGCCAGGGCCACTGCGCCGGCCCAGGCCGAGTAGTGGCCCATCTGCGCGACCATCACGGTGTAGATGAACAGGCCCAGCACGATGGACGGCGCTGACAGCAGGATGTCGTTGACGAAGCGGACCGTTTCGCCCAGCCAGTGCTTGTTGGCGTACTCGGCCAGGTAGGTGCCCGCGGCGATGCCGATCGGCGTACCCAGCAC
>DASWXO010000026.1:0-6571 GCA_036405455.1 Thermomonas sp.
AAGTACGCCTGCGCGCTGGCGCAGCTGGCGCGCGCCGAGGAAAGCATCCAGGTGGAAAGCGTGGGCGACCGCCCGCCGCGCCGCCTGCCGCGCCATGCGTTGGCGCAGGCGGTGCAGGCGCGCTACGAGGAGATCTTCGAAATGGTGCAGGCCGAACTGCGCCGCTCGGGCTTCGAGCAGCGGGTGCGCGCCGGCATGGTGTTGACCGGCGGCGCTTCGAAGATGGAGGGCGTGGTCGAGCTGGCCGAGGAGATGCTGCAGATGCCGGTGCGGATCGGCATCCCGCAGCACGTCACCGGGCTCGGCGAGGTGGTGGGCAACCCGGTGCATGCCACCGGCGTGGGCCTGCTGCTGATGGGCGCCCAGATGGAACACCCCAAGCGTCCCAGCCTGCCCAACGGCAAGGTCGGCGGCGTGCTGGGCAAGGCGGTGAAGTGGTTCCGCGGCGCGTTCTGAGCCGCGGCACCGGAGGCAGGAGAGGGCAGGGCAGGCAGGGCGGGAAACAGCAGGCGCGGTCGCGGTACACGCAGGACACAACCCAATAACAAGCCGGCGAAGGCGGGGCCTACCCCTCCGATCCCGGCCACAACGACAGGACACGGACATGGCACATTTCGAACTGATCCAGCAGGTGGCACCCAACGCGGTCATCAAGGTCTTCGGCGTCGGCGGCGGCGGCGGCAACGCGGTCGCGCACATGGTCAACAGCAGCGTCGAGGGCGTGGAGTTCATCACCGCCAACACCGACTCGCAGGCGATCAAGAACTGCGGCGCCAGCCAGCAGCTCACCCTGGGCGGCAACGTCACCAAGGGCCTGGGCGCCGGCGCCAACCCGGAAGTCGGCCGCCAGGCCGCGCTGGAGGACCGCGAAGCGATCATCGAGGCCCTGCAGGGCGCCGACATGGTGTTCATCACCGCCGGCATGGGCGGCGGCACCGGCACGGGCGCCGCGCCGGTCGTGGCGCAGCTGGCCAAGGAGATGGGCATCCTGACCGTGGCCGTGGTCACCAAGCCGTTCCCGTTCGAAGGCCGCCGCCGCATGCAGGTGGCCGCCAAGGGCATCGAGGAGCTGAGCCAGCACTGCGACTCGCTGATCACCATCCCGAACGAGAAGCTGATCACCGTACTGGGCCGCAACGCCACCATGATCCAGGCGTTCCGCGCCGCCAACGACGTCCTGCTGGGCGCCGTGCAGGGCATCGCCGACCTGATCGTGCGCCCGGGCCTGATCAACGTCGACTTCGCCGACGTGCGCACCGTGATGTCCGAGATGGGCCTGGCGATGATGGGTACCGGCAGCGCCCGCGGCGACGACCGCGCGCAGGCCGCCGCCGAGGCCGCCATCCAGAATCCGCTGCTGGACGACGTCAACCTGTCCGGCGCCAACGGCATCCTGGTCAACATCACCGCCGGCCCGGACTTCACCATGGCCGAGTTCGACGAAGTGGGCCGCACGGTGGAGCAGTTCGCCGCCGAGGACGCCACCGTGGTCATCGGCACCGTGCTCGACCCGGAGATGCAGGACGAGGTGCGCGTCACCGTGGTGGCCACCGGCCTCAGCCGCGCCACGGTGGGCTTGCGCCAGCCGATCGGCAGCGACCGCCGCGACGTCCGCTTCGAAACCGCCCAGGAGCCGCTGCGCCGCCCGCAGGTGGAGCTGGTGCGCACCCAGGTCAAGCGCGACGGCACCACCGGCCTGCCGATCGACGCGGTCGCCGACAGCTATGCCACCGCGGCGCCCACCGGCTTCGCCGGCAGCCTGCGCCGCAACGCCGCCGAAGCCGCGCCGGTCGCCGCCGAGCTGCCGAAGGACGACTACCTGGACATCCCGGCGTTCCTGCGCCGCCAGGCCGACTGAGGTCGCGGTGCAGCAGCCCTGCTGCGGCCTGCCGCAGCGGGGAAACGATCGGGAGGCGTCCGGATGACGCCTCCTGCGGCAGCCCTCCCGCCGCGTGCGGGAAGGCGGGCCGCGAAGCGTGATGCTCCATCGCGCGCCGGGTCGTCCACCCGGCGTGTCTTCCGGCCGGTCGGCGCATGCCGACCGGCCCCTTTCCCGCCCCGTGCCCCGCGTGCCGTCGCGCCGGTCGGCGTGGCTGTCCATCGCCCGCTGCAGCGCCCGTTTCCGGCTGGATTCAGGTTGTCGCGTGGTAATCTGTGGCGATGCTCCGCCAACGCACCCTCAAGAACGTGATCCGCGCCACCGGCGTGGGCCTGCACGGCGGCGAAAAGGTCTTCCTCACCCTGCGGCCGGCCCCGGTCGACACCGGCATCGTGTTCCGGCGCACGGACCTCGAGCCCGTGGTCGAGATGCCCGCGTCCGCGGCACTGGTTTCGGAAACCACGCTGTGCACCGGCCTCAGCCACGGCGGCGCCAAGGTGCAGACGGTCGAGCACCTGATGTCGGCGCTGGCCGGCCTGGGCATCGACAACGCCTACATCGAACTGAGCGCCCCCGAGGTGCCGATCATGGACGGCTCGGCCGGGCCGTTCGTGTTCCTGCTGGAATCCGCGGGCGTGGTGGAACAGCACGCCGCCAAGCGCTTCATCCGCATCCTGCGCCCCGTCGAAGTCCGCGATGGCGACAAGCTGGCCCGCTTCGAGCCGTACGACGGTTTCCGCCTGGGCTTCACGGTGAAATTCGACCATCCGGCGATCCCGGAAGCCCTGTCGCGCGTCGAGGTGGATTTCTCCACCAGCACCTATATCAAGGAAGTCAGCCGCGCCCGCACCTTCGGCTTCATGCGCGACCTCGAGTACATGCGCGACCGCAACCTGGGGCTGGGCGGCTCGATGGACAACGCCATCGTGCTGGACGACTTCCGCGTCTTGAACGAGGACGGCCTGCGCTATGCCGACGAGTTCGTGCGCCACAAGGTGCTGGACGCGGTGGGCGACCTGTACCTGGCCGGCCATGCCATCCTCGGCGCCTACGAGGGCTACAAGTCCGGGCATGCGCTGAACAACCGGCTGGTCCGCGCGCTGCTGGCCGATGCCGAGGCCTGGGAGGAAGTCAGCTTCGACGACGCCGCGCAGGCGCCGGAGCTGCAGTACGGCGCTGCCCTGCCGGCGGTCTGAGCGGGCGGCCATAGCGTGACGCAGGTCACGGTATCGCCGGGTCTTATTCCGAATTCTTAACAAAATCACGGCCTTGGGCCGCTAGGATGCGCCCTCGGCCGGTCCGGCGGGCGCTTTCAGCCTCCGCCTGCGCGCGGCCTTGTACTCGGAATCGGCACCATCCGCCGCGTCCGATTGCAGCATGGCAATGGCCGCCGCCAGTCCCGACTGCGCGGTGGCCGACATCGGGGGGCGGCGCGCGGTGGCCGGTGGCAACGGTCGCAGCGGTGCGGTGGTCGTCTTGACGCCCACGTCGTTCACCTCGAGCCCGATGGACCGGGCAGCGTCGACCAGCCCGGGCGCGGCCAGCCGCAGTTTGGCGTGCCACACCGGGGCATCGACCACGAACACCAGCTTGTCCCCGCGGACATTGGCCAGGCGCGCATGCGCCGCCAGTCCCGGGGGCAGGTGGGGACGCAACAACCGGTCCACCGCGTCGAGCCACTGGGCGCGGCGCAGGGTTCCCCCGGAGGATCCCGCGAGCAGCGCGTCCAGCGCGGCACGCGGGCCGGCGGCGGAAGCTTGGCCCTTGTCGGGCGTGGATCGCGAACCAGGCATACGGATGATCGATAGCAGCAACGCACACGATACCCGCCAACGCGCCGTCGCGCAGGCCGACCGCCTGCGCGGCTGGGCGATGCGCCGGCCGTGGGCGGCGCTGGCGCTGCTGTTGGGCGCCGGCATGTTGTGCGGCGCCGCGGTGCGCAGCGCCATCGGCATGGCCCAGCTGGAAGCCCTGCAGGCGGCCGATGCCGAGCGCCAGGCCGAGCTGGAGAAGGTGCGCCGCGACGCCCAGCGCGACATCAACGCGCTGGCCGCGCGCCTGGCCGAGCTGCAGGCCCAGGCCAACCGCCTGAACGCCCTCGGCAGCCGCCTGACCCAGGCCGGCCAGCTGCAGGATGGCGAATTCGAGTTCGACAAGCCGGTCGGGCAGGGTGGTGGCGGCGCCACCCGCGACATGCCGGCCGCCGAACTGCGCGCCCGCCTAGCGGCGCTGGAAGGCGACTACCGCAGCGCAGGCATCCAGCTTTCCGTGCTGGAAGCCCTGCTGTTCAACCGCGCACTGGACCGCAGCACAGTGCCGTCGCGCGAGCCGATCGCCGGCAGTTTCGTGACGTCCGGCTTCGGCGGCCGCGCCGATCCGTTCGGTGGCGGCAGCCAGTTCCACAAGGGCATCGACTTCCAGGCCAGCATCGGCGATCCGGTGCTGGCGGTGGCTGACGGCGTGGTCAGCTTCGCCGGGGTGCGCAGCGGGTATGGCAACACCGTGGAAATCGACCACGGCAACGGCTACGTGACCCGTTACGCCCACAACTCGCGCCTGGAACGCCAGGTCGGTGACCTGGTGCGGGCGGGGCAGGAGATTGCCAAGGCCGGCTCCAGCGGCCGCTCCACCGGCGCGCACGTGCACTTCGAGCTGTGGCAGGACGGCGTGGTGGTCAATCCCCGCAAGTTCCTGGGCCACAACAACGCCCTGGCCCGGCACGGGCCGTCCCGCGGCTGACAACGGCCGGGGGCTTGCGGACGCCGCAGGCCGCCTCCAGCTAAACTATTCGATTCCCGAACGGGCGCCCGCGCCCGCGTTCGGCCGTTTCGACGCCTCTTCCCGATGCCGCGCCGCCGGCGCGCATCCCGCCAGGGACCGCACAACCCCATGCTCAACAGTTTGCTCACCAGCATTTTCGGCAGCCGCAACGAGCGCCTGCTCAAGCAGTACAGCGCCATCGTCAAGAAGATCAACGCGCTGGAGCCGCAGATGCAGGCGCTCTCCGACGAGGCGCTGAAGGCCAAGACCACCGAGTTCAAGGAGCGCATCGCCAAGGGCGAGTCGCTGGACAAGCTGCTGCCGGAGGCGTTCGCGGTCTGCCGCGAGGCGTCCGTGCGCGTGTTCGGCATGCGCCATTTCGACGTGCAGCTGATCGGCGGCATGGTCCTCCACGGCGGCAAGATCGCCGAGATGCGCACCGGCGAAGGCAAGACCCTGACCGCCACCTCCGCGGTGTACCTGAACGCGCTGGAAGGCAAGGGCGTGCACGTGGTCACCGTGAACGACTACCTGGCCCGCCGCGACGCCGCCCAGATGGGCAAGCTGTACAACTGGCTGGGCTTGACCGTGGGCGTGGTCTACCCGGGCATGCCGCATTCCGAGAAGGGCGCGGCCTACGCCTGCGACATCACCTACGGCACCAACAACGAATTCGGCTTCGACTACCTGCGCGACAACATGGCGCTGGCGAAGGAGGACCGCTTCCAGCGCGGCCTGAACTTCGCCATCGTCGACGAGGTCGACTCGATCCTGATCGACGAGGCGCGCACGCCGCTGATCATCTCCGGCCCCGCCGACGAGTCGCCCGAGCTGTACCTGCGCGTCAACGCGGTGGTGCCGTCGTTGAAGCGGCAGGAGACCGAAGAGGGCGAGGGTGACTTCTGGGTCGACGAGAAGCAGAAGCAGGTGCACATGTCCGAAGCCGGGCAGGAGCACGCCGAGCAGCTGCTGCGCCAGGCCGGCATCCTGGGCGCCGACGAGAGCCTGTACGCCGCGCAGAACATCCACGTCGTCCACCACCTGAACGCGGCGATGCGCGCGCACTCGATCTACCAGCGCGACGTGGACTACATCGTCCGCGACGGCGAGGTGATCATCGTCGACGAGTTCACCGGCCGCACCCTGCCGGGCCGCCGCTGGTCCGACGGCCTGCACCAGGCGGTGGAGGCGAAGGAGGGCGTGCCGGTGCAGCGCGAGAATCAGACGCTGGCGTCGGTGACGTTCCAGAACCTGTTCCGCATGTACAAGAAGCTGTCCGGCATGACCGGCACGGCGGACACCGAGGCCTACGAGTTCCAGAACATCTACGGCTTGGAAGTGGTGGTGATCCCGACCCACCGCCCGATGGTCCGCAAGGACCACCCGGACCTGGTGTTCCTCAACCGCGCCGGCAAGTACCGCGCGGTGGCGAACGAGATCAAGGAATGCGTGGCCAAGGGCCAGCCGGTGCTGGTCGGCACCACATCCATCGAGGTGTCGGAGCTGCTCAGCGAGAACCTGCGCGAAGCCGGCATCCCGCACGAGGTGCTCAACGCCAAGCAGCACGAGCGCGAGGCGCACATCGTGGCCAACGCCGGCGCCCCGGGCGCGGTGACCATCGCCACCAACATGGCCGGCCGCGGCACCGACATCGTGCTGGGCGGTTCGCTGGAGGCCGAGCTGGCCGCGCTGGGCGAGGACGCCCCGCAGGCCGAGAAGGACCGCGTCAAGGCCGAATGGCAGGTGCGCCACGACGCGGTCAAGGCCGCCGGCGGCCTGCACATCATCGGCACCGAGCGCCACGAGTCCCGCCGCATCGACAACCAGCTGCGCGGCCGCTCCGGCCGCCAGGGCGACCCGGGTTCGTCCCGCTTCTACCTGTCGCTGGAAGACAACCTGATGCGCATCTTCGCCGCCGACTGGGTGCAGAAG
>DASWXO010000027.1:0-2177 GCA_036405455.1 Thermomonas sp.
TGGCCCTTCTGCCGGCCGAAGCCCTTCACCTCGGTGACCGTGATGCCGGCGATCCCGGCTTCGGCCAGTGCTTCGCGCACGTCATCCAGCTTGAACGGCTTGATGATGGCCATGACCATTTTCATGCAGCTTCCTCCCGTCGATGCTGCCTGCAGGATAACGCGACACGACCGCGTGCGGTTGCGACGCGGTGCGGTCTCGCGGTTCAATGGGCGCCTCGCCGCTCGGACATTTCCGACAACGCTGCGCAGCGAACGCCGATGGCCTGCCGTCGACGGCCCTCGCAAGCTCGGTGCACTGCCGGAGACCGCCATGATCGACCTCAACCACATCGACGACCTCGCCCGCCGCCTCAGCCAGCTGGTGCCGCCCGGCCTGCGTGATTCGCAGGAAGAACTGCAACAGACCTTCAAGTCCGCCCTGCAGGCAGGCCTGGCCAAGCTGGACCTGGTGACCCGCGAGGAGTTCGACGTGCAGCAGGCCGTCCTGCTGCGCACCCGCGAAAAGCTGGAAACGCTCGAGCGCACCGTCGCCACGCTGGAAGCCCAGCTGGCCGACAAGCCTGCCCAGTCCTGACCCCGCCGCCATGAGTCTGGCCCTGGTGCACAGCCGGGCACGGGCGGGTGTGTCCGCGCCCCCGGTGCGTGTCGAAGTCCACCTGTCCGGCGGATTGCCGTCCACGCAGATCGTCGGCCTGCCCGAAGCCGCCGTACGCGAGGCGCGGGACCGCGTGCGTGCCGCAATCCTGTGCGCGCAGTTCGAATTCCCGACGCGGCGCATCACCGTCAACCTCGCCCCGGCGGATCTCCCGAAGGACGGCGGGCGTTTCGACCTCCCGATCGCGCTCGGCATCCTTGCCGCCAGCGGGCAGATCCGGCGGGAGGCCTTGGCGGATTACGAATTCCTCGGCGAACTCAGCCTGACCGGCGAGCTGCGCGCGGTGGACGGTGTGCTGCCCGCCGCGTTGGCGGTCGCAGCGTGTGGGCGCACCCTGGTCGTGCCGGAACCCAGCGGTGCCGAAGCGGCGCTGGCACACCAGGGCCGGGCACTGACGGCACGCACCCTGCTCGAGGTCTGCGCGCAGCTCGAAGGCCGGAAAACCCTGCCCGACGCCGTGGCACCGCCAGCGCTTCCCGCCACCATCCCCGACATGGCCGACGTGCGTGGCCAAGCGCACGCGCGACGCGCGCTCGAAGTCGCCGCGGCGGGCGGGCACCACCTGTTGCTGATCGGCTCCCCGGGCTGCGGCAAGACCCTGCTGGCCTCGCGCCTGCCCGGACTGCTGCCCGAAGCCAACGACACCGAGGCGATGGAAGCCGCCGCCATCGCGTCGGTCAGCGGGCGCGGACTGGACCCGGCCCGCTGGCGACAACGCCCGTATCGTGCACCCCACCACACCGCCAGCGCGGTAGCCCTGGTCGGCGGCGGCGCGCAACCGCGTCCCGGCGAGATCTCGCTGGCCCACCATGGCGTGCTGTTCCTCGACGAATTGCCCGAATGGAATCGCGCCGCACTGGAAGTGCTGCGCGAACCGCTGGAGTCCGGCACCGTCACCGTCTCGCGCGCGGCGCGGACGGCGGAATTCCCTGCGCGCTTCCAACTGGTCGCGGCGATGAATCCCTGCCCCTGTGGGTGGGCCGGCGATCCCAGCGGGCGGTGCCGCTGCGGCCCCGATCTCGTCCGGCGGTACCGCAGCCGCGTTTCCGGTCCGTTGCTGGACCGCATCGACCTGCATGTGCACGTGCCCCGGCTGCCGCCGCAGGACTTGCGCCCGGATGCGCCGGACGGCGAGGGAACCGCCGTGATGCAGGCACGCGTGGTCGCCGCGCGCACCCGCCAGCATGGGCGCTGCGGAAAGCCGAATGCACGGATGGGCCAGGCCGAGACGATGGCGCATTGCCGCCTGTCAGCCCGCGACCAGGCACTGCTGGAGCGTGCGGTCGAGCGCCTGCAACTGTCCGCGCGCAGCCTGCACCGCATCCTGCGGGTGGCGCGCACGATCGCCGACCTCGCCGACAGCGAGGCGATCGGCACGGCGCACCTGACCGAAGCCCTGGGCTACCGGGGATTGGATCGCGGCAGCGCAGCATGACCTCCGGCCACGGCGGAGGAAGGAGGGGTGTGATCTACTCGGGTCACACATCGCGCCTGCGGACGTCCTGTCCGCTGTCCCTTCC
>DASWXO010000028.1:0-2669 GCA_036405455.1 Thermomonas sp.
GAAGATCGCCGAGCGCGCACTTGCCGAAGCGGCGCAGTTGCAGGCTCCGGTCTCGGTGCTGTTGCTGGATCTGGACCACTTCAAGACGATCAACGACCGCTATGGCCATGCCGCCGGCGACGAAGTCCTGCGCGCGACCACGCAGGCCTGGCAGGCGCAGCTGCGCGGGCGCGACCGGCTGGGACGGATCGGCGGGGAGGAGTTCGCGGTGGTCTGCATGGATGCCAACCGCGAACAGGCGCTGGCGATCGCCGGCCGCCTGCTCGCCGCCACCCGCTCCCTGGAACTGCCGGGCATCGATCCCGCCCTGCACGTGCGTACCAGCATCGGCGTCGCCGAAGCGCACCCCGGCGACAACCGCGCGACGCTGTTCGCGCGCGCCGATGCGGCGCTCTATCGCGCCAAGCACCAGGGCCGCGACCGGGTGGAGGAATAGCCGCGGCTACAGCGCGTCGCCGTCCAGTTCACCGGTGCGGATACGCACCACCTGCTCCAGGTCCCATACGAAGATCTTGCCGTCGCCGATCTTGCCGGTACCGGCAGCCCTGATGATGGCCTCGGTCACCGCGTCCACGCGGTCGTCGGTGACCGCGATCTCCAGCTTGATCTTGGGCAGGAAGTCCACCACGTACTCGGCGCCGCGATACAGCTCGGTATGCCCCTTCTGGCGGCCGAAACCCTTCACCTCGGTGGCGGTGATGCCGGCCACGCCGACCTCGGCCAGCGCCTCGCGCACATCGTCCAGCTTGAACGGCTTGATCACCGCCATCACCATTTTCATCATCGACTCTCCTGCATGATGTGGTGAGCATATCGCGGGCGATGCGGGCATACTGCACCGGCAGGATCGGACTTTCCCCACCCTGCGCCGGGTTCCGCGCCGACGGCGCCCGCACCCGCCTCCGCGCATGCTGCAGGCACCCGCAGGAGGCCCTTCCGATGACATCCGCACGCATGATCGACCTGGCCCAACTCGACGAACTCGCCCGCCGCCTCAGCAGCCTGGTACCGCCGGGCCTGCGCGACAGCCGCGAGGAGCTGCAGCAGAACTTCAAGTCGGTGCTGCAGGCCGGTTTGGGCAAGCTGGACCTGGTCACCCGCGAAGAGTTCGACGTGCAGCGCGCGGTGCTGGCGCGCACGCGCGACAAGCTGGAAGCGCTGGAGCGCCAGCTGGCCGAACTGGCCGAAGCCGGCAAGTCCGACGACACCCCGCGCCACTGAGGCCCGCCACCATGAGTCTTGCGATCGTGCACAGCCGTGCGCGGGTGGGCGTGCGTGCGCCGGAGGTCCGGGTGGAGGTGCACCTGGCCGGCGGATTGCCGTCCATGTCCATCGTCGGCCTGCCGGAAGCGGCGGTGCGCGAGGCCAAGGATCGGGTGCGCGCGGCGATCCAGTGCGGGCAGTTCGAGTTCCCCGCCCGCCGCATCACCGTCAACCTCGCCCCCGCAGACCTGCCGAAGGACGGTGGCCGCTATGACCTTGCCATCGCCCTGGGCATCCTGGCCGCCAGCGGCCAATTGTCGGTCGAAGCACTGGATGGCTGGGAATTCATCGCCGAGCTGGCGCTGACCGGCGAGCTGCGGCCCGTGGATGGCGCGCTGGCCGCGGCCCTCGCCACCGGAGCCAGCGGGCGGCGCCTGCTGGTGGCGCCCGGTAACGGCGAGGAAGCCGCGTTGGCGGCAGCCAGCGTGGAGGTCCGCACCGCGCGCACCCTGCTGGAAGTATGCGCGGCGGTGGACGGGCGCAAGACGTTGCCGCTGGCCTGCCCGCGCAGCTGCACGGAAGCACCGATGCCGGACCTGGCCGACGTGCGCGGGCAGGCGCAGGCGCGGCGCGCGCTGGAGATCGCGGCGGCCGGCGCCCACCACCTGTTGCTGGTGGGTCCGCCCGGCAGCGGCAAGACCCTGCTGGCGTCGCGACTGGGCGGCATCCTGCCGGAGCCCGTCGATGCCGAGGCACTCGAAGCCGCCAGCATCGCATCCGCCAGCGGCCGCGGACTGGACCTTGCGCGCTGGCGGCAGCGGCCGTTCCGCGCCCCGCACCACACCGCCAGCGCAGCGGCGCTGGTCGGTGGCGGCAGCGACCCACGGCCCGGAGAAATCTCGCTGGCCCATCACGGCACCCTGTTCCTCGACGAGCTGCCCGAATGGAGCCGGCACGCGCTGGAAGTGCTGCGCGAACCGCTGGAGTCCGGCAGCGTGAGCATTTCGCGCGCCGCCAGGCAGTGCGAGTTCCCGGCGCGCTTCCAGCTGGTGGCGGCGATGAATCCATGTCCGTGCGGCTGGGCCGGGGACCCCTCGGGGCGCTGCCTGTGCAGCGACGAGGCGATCCGGCGCTACCGCGGGCGCATTTCCGGGCCGCTGCTGGAGCGCATCGACCTGCATGTCGAAGTACCGCGGCTGCCGCCCACCGCGCTGCGCACCGACGGCCCGCCGGGCGAAGCCAGCGCCTTCGTGCGCGCGCGCGTGGTCGCGGCGCGCGCCCGCCAGCACGACCGCTGCGGGCAGCCCAACGCCCGCCTCGACCAGGCCCAGACCAATGCGTTCTGCCGACTGTCGCCGCGCGACACCGCCCTGCTGGAGCGCGCCGTCGACGGCCTGCAATTGTCCGCGCGCTCGCTGCACCGCATCCTGCGCGTGGCCCGCACCATCGCCGACCTGGCCGGCAGC
>DASWXO010000029.1:0-41730 GCA_036405455.1 Thermomonas sp.
CACCATCCGCGTGCCCGAGAAGCCCGACTATGCGCGTCCGGAAAAGGCCGGCGACCGGCCCAACCTGCTCAGCCGCGCGGTGGAACTGCAGCTTCCGGCATTGGCCGTCACCGACCGCAACAACCTGTTCGCGCTGGTGAAATTCTACAAGGCGGCCGAGAGCGTGGGCATCAAGCCCATCGCCGGCGCCGACGTGCTGGTGGCCGATGGCGGCGATGCGCCGTCGATGCTCACCCTGCTGTGCCGCGACCGCACCGGCTACCTCAGCCTGTCGCGGCTGCTCAGCCGGGCCTGGTTGGAAGGCCAGCGCGGCGACTGCGTGGCGATCGAGCCGGAATGGCTGCGCGAGGACCACGCCGGGCTGTTCGCCATCGCCGGCCGCCAGAGCCTGGCCGGTCGCCTGGCGCTGGCCAACCGGCACGATGTCGCCGAAGCGCAGCTGGCCGAATGGCGGCGGGTGTTCGGCGAGGACCTGCACCTGGAACTCACCCGCACCGGCCGCGAGGGCGAGGAGGCCTTCAACCGCTTCGCCCTGCATGCCTCGGGCAAGCTGGGCCTGCCGGTGGTCGCCAGCAACGACGTGCGCTTCCTCGACGCCGCCGGCTTCGACGCGCACGAGGCGCGCGTCTGCATCTCCACCGGCCGCGTGCTGGACGACCCGCGCCGGCCGCGCGACTACAGCACCGAGCAGTTCCTCAAGTCCAGCGAGGATATGGCCGCGCTGTTCGCCGACGTGCCCGACGCGCTGGACAACACCGTCGCGCTGGCGCAGCGCTGCAACATCCAGCTGCAGCTGGGCACCTACTTCCTGCCCGCCTACCCGGTGCCGTCCGACGAGACGCTGGACAGCTGGATCCGCAGCCAGGCCCGCGAAGGCCTGGACGCACGACTCCGCAAGAACCCGCTGGCACCCGGCAAGGCCCGCGAGGACTACGACGCGCGGCTGGAATTCGAGCTGGACACCATCTGCAAGATGGGCTTCCCCGGCTACTTCCTGATCGTGGCCGACTTCATCCAGTGGGGGAAGCACCAGGGCATCCCGATCGGTCCCGGCCGCGGTTCCGGCGCCGGCTCGCTGGTGGCGTGGGCGCTGCAGATCACCGACCTCGACCCGCTGCCCTACAACCTGCTGTTCGAGCGCTTCCTCAATCCGGAACGCGTGTCGATGCCGGACTTCGACATCGACTTCTGCATGGACCGCCGCGACGAGGTGATCGAGTACGTCGCGCGCAAGTACGGCCGCGACCGCGTCTCGCAGATCATCACCTACGGCACCATGGCCGCCAAGGCGGTGCTGCGCGACACCGGCCGCGTGCTGGGCTTCGGCTACGGCATGGTGGACGGCATCGCCAAGCTCATCCCCAACATCCTCGGCATCTCGCTGAAGGACGCGATGGGCAAGGGCAAGGGCGGCATGGACGGCGAGATGGCCTCGCCGGAGCTGATCCAGCGCTACGAGACCGAGGACGACGTCCGCGACCTGATCGACCTTGCCCTGCAGCTGGAAGACCTCACGCGCAACGCCGGCAAGCACGCGGGCGGCGTGGTGATCGCGCCGTCGCCGCTGTCCGACTTCTGCCCGCTGTTCGCCGAACACGACCACGGCACGCTGGGCAAGAACCCGGTGACGCAGTTCGACAAGGACGACGTCGAGGCGGTGGGCCTGGTGAAGTTCGACTTCCTCGGCCTGCGCACGCTGACCATCATCGACTGGGCGGTGAAGGCGATCAACGCGCGGCGCGCGCGCGAAGGCGCCGAGCCCGTCGACATCGCCACCATCCCGCTGGACGATGCCAGCGTCTACCGCGACGTGTTCGCCAACGGCAACACCGGCTCGGTGTTCCAGTTCGAATCCGCCGGCATGCGGCGTGCGCTGAAGGACGCCCGCCCGGACCGCTTCGAGGACCTGATCGCGCTGAACGCGCTGTACCGCCCCGGCCCGATGGAGATGATCCCGTCGTTCGTGGCGCGCAAGCACGGCACCGAGGAGTTCGACTACCCCGACCCCCGCACGCGGGCCATGCTCCAGGAGACCTACGGCATCATGGTCTACCAGGAGCAGGTCATGCAGATGGCGCAGATCGTCGGCGGCTACTCGCTGGGCGGCGCCGACCTGCTGCGCCGCGCGATGGGTAAGAAGGTGCCGGCCGAGATGGCCAAGCACCGCGAGATCTTCCGCGAAGGCGCGGCCAAGGGCGGGGTCGGCGCGGCCAAGGCCGACGAGATCTTCGACCTGATGGAGAAGTTCGCGGGCTACGGCTTCAACAAGTCACACGCCGCCGCGTACTCGCTGGTCGCCTACCAGACCGCCTGGCTGAAGAAGCACTACCCGGCCGAGTTCATGGCGGCCACGCTGTCCTCGGACATGGACAAGACCGAGAAGGTCGTGGGCTTCCTCGACGAAGCGCGCGGCCTCCGCCTGACCGTGCTGCCACCGGACGTGAACGCCTCCACCTACATGTTCGAGGCCACCGCGCCGGACACCATCCGCTACGGCCTGGGCGCCGTGAAGGGCGTCGGCCAGGGCGTGTGCGAGGCGATCGTCGCCGCGCGCGCGTCGGGCGGCACGTTCCGCGACCTGCTGGACTTCTGCCAGCGCGTGTCCGCCGCCGGCCTGAACAAGCGCACGCTGGAAGCACTGATCCATGCCGGCGCGATGGACGCACTGGCGGTCAACCGCGCCTCCCTCATGCTGCAACTGCCGGAGGCGTTGAAGGCCACCGACCAGATGGCGCGCAACCGCGAGGCCGGCATGTTCGACATGTTCGGCGGCGGCGGGGGCGGCAGCGACATCCGGGTGGAGCTGCCGGAAACCACCGAATGGCCGCTGGCGCAGCGGCTGCAGGGCGAGCGCGACACGCTGGGCCACTACCTCAGCGGCCATCCGATGGATCCGTACCGCGAGGACGTGCAGAAGCTGGTCGGCCACGACCTGTCCGCGCTGGACGCGATCTGGGAGGCCGGCTCCCGCGGCAACCGCCCGCAGGAAGGCCGCAGCTGGCGGCCGATGGTGCAGACCGTGGTGGCCGGCCAGGTGATCGGCATGCGCAAGCGCGGTGATTCCCAGGCCTTCGTCCAGCTGGAGGACGGCCGTGGACGGGTGGAAGTCGGCTTCTTCAACGACCAGTGGCAGGAGTTCGCCCCGCTGCTGACCCGCGACCGCATCCTGGTGGTCGAGGGCGGGCTGCGCGAGGACGAGTTCAACGGCGGTTTCGCGCTGCGCGCCACCCGCTGCTGGGACTTCGCGCAACTCTGCAACCAGCAGGCACAGCGCATCTCGATCCGCATCGACCTGCGGGTCCCCGGCGCCCTGCCGCAGTTCGAGCAGGTCCTGAAAGCCCAGGCCGGGCCAACCCCGGTCCTGCTGGAGGTCGCCACCGCCGCCGGGATCGGCCGACTGACCCTGGACGGCGGCCGCGGCCTGCGGGTCGATGCCGCGCTGCCCGGGCTGCTGCGCAGCCTGCCGGGGGTCAGCACCGTCAACGTGCAGCTGGCCCGGCCCTGGGCCACGGGCGCCTGAGCCGGCTCCGTCCGGCTCGGTACGGTGGCCCGGCTGGGATAAACTCGCGGAATGAATCCGAACTACCTCGATTTCGAGCAGCCTATCGCGGACCTGGAGACCAAGATCCAGGAGCTGCGGCAGGCCAGCAGCGGCCCGGCGGTCAACATCGACGCCGAAGTGCACGCGCTGCAGGAAAAGCTGCGCAAGCGCACCGCGACCATCTTCCGCGACCTGACCCCGTGGCAGGTCTCGCAGTTGTCGCGCCATCCGCAGCGGCCCTACACGCTGGACTACCTGCGGGTGATCTGCGACGAGTTCCAGGAGCTGGCCGGCGACCGCGCCTTCGCGGACGACAACGCCATCGTCGGCGGCCTGGCCCGCATCGACGGCCGCCCGGTGATGGTGATCGGTCACGAGAAGGGCCGCGACACCAAGGCTAAGGTCCGGCGCAACTTCGGCATGCCCAAGCCGGAGGGCTACCGCAAGGCGCTGCGCCTGATGAAGCTGGCCGAACGCTTCGGCCTGCCCATCCTCACCTTCATCGACACCCCCGGCGCGTGGCCCGGCATCGATGCCGAGGAGCGCGGCCAGTCCGAAGCCATCGCCCGCAACCTGCTGGAAATGGCCGAGCTGCGCGTGCCGGTGGTGTGCACCGTGATCGGCGAAGGCGGCAGCGGCGGCGCGCTGGCGATCGGCGTGGGCGACCGCACCATCATGCTGGAATACAGCACCTACTCCGTCATCAGCCCGGAAGGCTGCGCCTCGATCCTGTGGCGTGACGCGGCCAAGGCCAAGGACGCGGCCGAACAGCTGGGCATGACCGCCAAGCGCCTGCACGGGCTGGGTCTGGTCGACAAGGTGGTACGCGAGCCCACCGGCGGCGCGCACCGCAATCCGGTGCAGATGGCCAAGCGCCTCAAGGCGGTCCTGCTGAACACGCTGGATGCGCTGAACGGCGTACCGGTGGACGACTTGCTGGAACACCGCTACCGCCGCCTGCGCGGCTATGGCGCCTACGACATCGCCTCCTGACCCCGCCGGCGCACCGCTGCCGCGGGCAGTGATGCGCGACGATGGCCGGCCGGTCGTCGCGGCCTTCTCCGGCGGGCTCGACTCCTGCGTCCTGCTGCACCTGCTGGCCGCGGCGCCACGGATCCGCGCGGCGGGCTTGCGTGCCCTCCACGTCCACCACGGCCTGCATCCGGATGCCGATGCCTGGGCGGCGCACTGCCAAACCGTCTGCAACGCGCTCGGCGTCGCGCTGACGGTGACGCGGGTGCAGGTCGACCGCACGGCCGGGCTGGGCCTCGAAGGCGCCGCCCGCGCGGCGCGCCACGCGGCGTTCGCCGATGCGCTGGGCGACGACGAGATCCTCGCGCTCGCCCATCACCGCGACGACCAGGCCGAAACCTTCCTGCTGCGCGCCCTGCGCAGCGCCGGCCCAGACGGACTGGCGGCCATGCGCCCGTGGCGCCGGCTGGGGCGGGGCTGGCTGTGGCGGCCACTGCTGGACCAGCCGCGCACTGCGCTGCACGCGCATGCCGTGGCGCAGGGCCTGCGCTGGATCGAGGATCCGGGCAACGCCAGCATCGACCACGACCGCAATTTCCTGCGCCATGCCGTGCTGCCGCGGCTGCGGGAGCGCTGGCCGCAGGCGGCCGAGGCGTTGGCCCGCAGCGCCGCGCTGTGCGCCGAAGGCGCCGACCTGCTGGCGGCAGAGGACGCCGCCATGTTGGCCGCCGCGCGCCGCGCGCCGCGCGACCTTGCGGTCGAGGCACTGCACGCCCTCCCGACATCGCGTCGCGCACGCGTAGTGCGCCATTGGATCGCCGATCTCGGGCTGCCGCCGCTGCCCGCCCAAGGCGTCGCCGGCATCGAACGGTCACTGCTGTCCGCACCCCGCGACGCCCGGGCCCGCTTCGACTGGCACGGCGCCCGCATCCAGCGCTGGCGCGACCTGCTGCATGCCGACTGGCGGCGCCCGCCGCTGGCGACTACCTGGACGACCACGTGGGACGGCCGCGCGCCGCTGGCGCTGCCCACCGGCGACATGCTGGCGCTGGAAGGCGCCACGGGCTTCGACGCGCCGCTGCGCGTGCACGCCCGCCGGGGCGGGGAACGCCTGCGCCTGCCCGGTCGCGCGCATTCGCACGCGCTGAAGCACCTGCTGCAGGACGCGGCGATGCCGCCGTGGCAGCGCGACCGGCTGCCGCTGCTGTCCGCTCCCGATGGCACGCTGCTGGCCGCCGGCGACACGCTGCTGGCCGCACCGCTGGCCCAGTGGCTGGGCGCGCGCGGCGCGCGGCTGGCCTGGACGCGGCTGGCGTAAACTTGCGCCATGGCCAAGAAACCCGCCCCGCAGGATGCCTCCCCCGTCGCCGACTTCGAACAGTCGATGCAGGCGCTGGAGGAACTGGTCGGCCGCATGGAAGCCGGTGACATGACGCTGGAGGAATCGCTGGCCGCCTACGAGCGCGGCGTCGGCCTGTACCGTCGCTGCCAGGGCGCGCTGGAGCAGGCGGAGCTGCGCGTGCGCCTGCTCAGCGACCCGGCGCGGCCCGACGACGCCCGCGCGTTCGACGTCGGCGACGATGGCTGAACCTTCGTTCGCGGGCTGGCGCGCGCGCCTCGACGCCGCGCTGCTCGATGCCCTGCCCAATCCCGCCCTCGCGCCGCAGCGGCTGCACGCGGCCATGCGCCATGGCGTGCTGAACGGCGGCAAGCGCATGCGTCCGCTGCTGGTCTACGCCACCGGCGCCGCGCTGGGCGCGGCCGACGCCGACCTGGACGCCGCCGCGGTCGCGGTCGAACTGGTCCATTGCTATTCCCTTGTCCACGACGACCTGCCGGCGATGGACGACGACGCGCTGCGCCGCGGGCAGCCCACCGTGCATGTCGCCTTCGACGAGGCCACCGCCATCCTCGCCGGCGACGCCCTGCAGGCATTGGCCTTCGACGTCCTCGCCGGTGCCGCGGTGCCGGCCGAGGCGCGCGTGACCATGCTGGCCGAGCTGGCGCGCGCTGCCGGCGTGGCGGGCATGTGTGGCGGCCAGGCACTGGACATCGACGCGACCGGCACCTGGGGCAGCGCCAGCGCAGGCGACGCCACCTTCCAGCTGGCCGACCTCGAACGCCTGCACGCCCTGAAAACCGGCGCGCTGCTGCGCTGCGCGGTGCGCCTCGGCGCCCTGGCGGGCGGGGCTTCGCCCGCGCAGCGACAAGCGTTGGACACCTATGCCGACGCGCTGGGCCTCGCCTTCCAGATCAAGGACGACCTGCTGGACATCGAGGGCGACGCGGCCACCCTCGGCAAGACCGCCGGCAAGGACGCGGCGCAAGACAAGGCCACCTTCCCCGCGCTGCTGGGCGTGGCCGCCAGTCGCGCACGCCTGGCGGCGCTGGCTGCGACCATGCAGGACGCATTGGCGGCGCTGGACGCCGATACCGGCGCGCTCGCGACGCTGGCGCGGCAGGTCATCGAACGCGACCGCTGATCGGCCGGACCACCTGGCACCGCGCAGAAAACAGGCCGGGCATGCCCGGCCTGTTCCATGCAACCCGCGGTGCTTACAGCAACCGCAGGGTGAACGGATAGCGGTACGGCTCGCCGTTCAACGCCTTCACCGTGGCCATCACGCTGCACACCAGCCAGCTCACCGCCACGACGACCGCCAGCACCACCAGCAGCAGGCCCGCCGGCAGCGTCACGATGGCGCCCAGGCCCAGGGTAAGCACCGTCGCGCCGACCAGCAGCCCGCCCACGATGACCAGCCCGCAGGCCAGCAGGAACATCGTCAGGTTGAAATTGAACGCTTCGCGCGCATGCGTCGCGGCGAACTCCGAATCGCCCCGCTTGGCGAGGTAGACCGCCAGCGCCGCCAGCATCCCGGCGATGCCGGCGCTCCAGCTGGTCAGGAAGGCCAGCAGCAGGGCGCCGCCGTGGGCGCTGGCCGCCCACAGGCGGTCGTGCTGGGTCGAGGACAGCGTCTGCACCTGCACGGTTTCCATCATCGTCTCCCGCCGGAACCCATTCCGGCTTGGGTCAAGGATGGCGGCGCGGCGCGGCACTGCAAGACGGCCGGCGACGAAACCGGGCCGCACGCGACGAAGAGGCGTTGGCGCGGATCGAATCCGGCGCCGGAAACAGACGAGCCCGGGCCGGGCCCGGGCTCGTCGCGGCATGACGCGGTTGCGCTTACTTGATCAGGCGCACGGTGAGCGGGTAGCGATACGCCACGCCCTCGTTGGCCTTGATCGCCGCCAGGATGATCAGCACCAGCGCACCGATCCCCACCACCAGCATCAGCGGCCCCGAAATCAGGATCCCGATGCCGAGGGTCACCACGGTAAGCACCAGCAGGATGAGGAAGATCGCCGAGACGGTGATGTTGAAGTTGAGCGCTTCCTTCGCCTGGTCGGCCACGAAGGGCATCTCGTCCTTCTTCATCAGCCAGATCACCAGCGGGCCGATGAAGAAGCCCCAGCCGCCGAAGGCGGAGGTCAGCAGGCCGCCGAGCAGCGCGGAAAGATGGGCGAACATCGCCCACTGGCGTTCGTCCTTGGAAGGGGTGCCCGCCACGGGCGGCGGCGGCGGCGTGGCAACGGTGTCGTTCTGGTCCATGTGTGATCCCCGGTGAGTGAACACGGCGTGGTGCCGTGCTGCCGGAGGATAACGCGGTCCCTTGGCGAATGCGGTCACGCGCGCCGCAGCAGCCCGGCCATCGGTGCCACCTCGCGGCTGTCCGGGAACACCCGCGCCAGCGCGTCCTCCTGCAATCGCAGGTGATCGCGCAACACGCCCTTGAACAGCCCGCGCATGTCGGTGGTGGCGCGCAGGTCGCGGCCATCGTTGAGCTGGGTGCGGCCGAGGCCGGGCCAGTCGCCGGCGATGCGGCCGCCCTGCACCGCGCCACCGGCGAGGAAGGCCACGCCCCCGGTGCCGTGGTCGGTGCCGGCGGTGCCGTTGATGGCCGCCGTGCGGCCGAACTCGGTGACGATCGCGACGACCGTGTTGTCCCAGACCGCCTGCGCGCCGTCGCGAAACGCGCGCAGCCCGGCGTCCAGCTCCGACAGCTTGCGGCCCAGCACGCCGCGCTGGTTGTTGTGGGTGTCCCAGCCAGTGTCTTCGACGAAGCCGATCCGCGGCCCGTCCGCCGCGGACAGGAAGCGCGCCGCCGCCGCCATCGATTGCGCCAACCGCGGGCCCGCGCCGCGCGCGCCCATCGGATCCCGCGCGCCCTCCATCCCAGCGTCGATCTGCGCGAATGTCGGCGCCAGCTGGGGATCTTCGGCGTAGAGGGCCTGCAGGCGCTGCCACAGGACCGGATCGACCCCGTCCGGCAGCGGCGGCGACCAGGTGGCGACGCGGCCGCCACCGCGCATCGCCAGCGGCATCACCGCCGCCAGCGCCAGGCCCGAGGCCCCCGGCATGGCGGCCACGCAACGGTTCAACCAGCCCTGCGCGCCGCCGCTGCCGCGGGTGCCGTTTTCCACGCAGTCCTGCGCTTCGAAATGCGAACGCTGCCGGTATGGCGGCGCCACCGCCACCACCGGCAGCAGGTGGCCACGTCCGTACAGGTCGGCCAGGCCCGGGAGGTGGCCATGCAGGGCGAAATCGCCATCCAGCCGATGCAGGGCGGGTTCGCCCGGTGCGTTGGCGAACGCCCCGCGCAACGCCGCGAATTCCGGATCACCGATCGGCGGCAGCGCGTGCAGGCCATCCATGCCGCCGCGCAGCAACACCAGCAGGAAGCGCGTGTCGGACGCCGACGTGGCGGCCACCGCGAACCGCGGCAGCGCCGCCGCGGCCAGCGCCGCCGCCCCCATGCCCAGGAACCCCCGTCGATCGAGCGCCATCGTCAGCACCTCCACTGGAATACGGGACTGGCCAGCAGCAGGGCAACGCCCTGCTGCGCGGATTCGGCGCGACGGAGCGCCATCGCGGCGTCGGCGCCGAGCGCATCCCCCAGCACGTCCGCGCCGAGCGCCGCCGGCGACGCCACGGCAGCGCGTTCGGCCAGGGCCTGCGCGGCCTGGACGCGCTTGAACAGCGCGTCCGGCCCACCCCAGTCATCGGCAATGTCACCGAACCCGGCAGGCGACCGCGGCTGGAACAGGGGTTGCCCGAGCTGCGCCTGCAGCTGCAGGGCCAGCCGGACGTCCACATCGCCGTCCAGCCCGGTGGCGCGCAGCGCGGACAGGAGGAAATCGTCGGGCGTCTTGAACTTGCGGGCGTCCTCACCCCACGCCGCGTCGTCGTCGATCATCGCGGCGTACAGCGCCGGCAGCGCACCGTCGCTGTCCAGGTAGGCCCGCGCCATGCGCGCCACCAGCGCCGGCGGCGGCACGTCGGCCACGCAATGCCGGGCCAGCTTGAAGGCCAGGTGCCGCGCCGTCGCCGGATGCACCGCGAGGTCGCGCAGGATCGCCTCGGCCTGCGCTGCGCCGGCATCGCGGTAGGCCTTGCCGAGGATGGTCCGCACGCCCGGCTCGTGGGCCTCCGCGCGGAACACGGACGCCTGCCCGTCGGCAATGTCCTCGCGCGGCCCCGGCACGCTCCAGCCGGTCAACGCGCGCGCCAGTTCGCCGACGTCGGCCTGCGCGTAGCCGCCGTCCACGCCCAGCGTGTGCAGCTCCAGGATCTCGCGCGCCAGGTTTTCGTTCAGGCCGCGCTTGCGCGCGTCCGGCCGCCGCCCGGCGCGGCGTGCCGAACGTTGGCCCAGGCGGGAGTCCTCGCCAATCGACTGCGCGTTGTCGAGGTAGAGCAACATGCCGGGGTGGCGTTCCACGGCCAGCAGCAGGTCGGCGAACCGACCGAACGCATGGGGGCGGATGGCTTCGCGCTCCATCGGCGCGGCGAACGCCGCCGCGATGCGCTTGTCCACTGAGATGGCGAAATGGTTCGACCAGAAGCGGACGATGCGCTCCGCGAATCCCTGCGCGCTGCGCACCGCCACCCGCTGGCGCACAACGGCCTCCATGGCCAGCTGGCGACGGAAGCGGCGCTGCGCCGGGTCGGGCACCGCGGCCGGCGCGGCCTCCACGCCGGGCACGGCCTTGCGCGCGTCGCGGCGCGCGCGGAGCAGGTCGTAGTACTGGCCGAGGTAGGCCGCGCTGGTCGGCAGTCCGGCGAACGCCGTCCCGACGTCGCCGCCGCGCAACTGCATCCGGAGCCAATCCCGCGGGTCGTCCCCGACCTGCGCCAGTTCGCCCGGCCGGGCACCCAGTCCGAACCGGTTTGCCGCGGATGCGGCCGCTCGCATGCCCATCGCCCAGGCCCTCTGCACCACTCGCCAGAGGAAACGCGGCGACGCACGAACGGTTGACGCGGTGGCTCAACCCTCGCCGGCCACCGTCATCCGGCCGACCAGGATCGATCCCGTGCGCACGTGCGAGCGCGGGTCCACGTCGGTGCCCACCGCCTCGATGGCGGCGAACATCGCCTTCAGGTTGCCGGCGATGGTGATGCCGTCGACGGGATAGGCGATCTCGCCGTTCTCCACCCAGAACCCCGCCGCGCCGCGCGAGTAGTCGCCGGTGACCGCGTTCACGCCCTGCCCCATCAGTTCGGTCACCAGCAGGCCGCGCCCCATGCCGCGGACCAGCGCGGCGAGGTCGCCGGCGTTCGCGCGCACACTGAGGTTGTGGACGCCGCCGGCGTTGGCGGTGGTCGCCAGCCCCAGCTTGCGGGCCGAGTAGCTGCCCAGCACGTAGCGCTGGACGATGCCGCCCTCGACCAGCATCGAGCGCCGCGTGGCCACGCCTTCGGCGTCGAACGCGGCGGAGCGGAAGCCGCGCGGCAGGAACGGATCCTCCTCGATGGCGAACCAGTCGGGGAAGACGCGGGTGCCCGCGCTGTCCAGCAGGAAGCTGGCGCGCCGGTACAGCGCACCGCCGGACACCGCGCCGACGAAACTGCCCACCAGCGACCGCGCGACCTCCGCGCAGAACAGCACCGGCACCTCGCCGGTTGGCAGCTGGCGCGGATCGAGCCGATCCAGCGTGCGCCGCGCAGCCTTGCGGCCAATGGCGCCTGGCGCCTCCAGGTCGGACTGCGCCAGCGCCACGCTGAACCAGCCGTCGCGTTGCATGGCATCGCCCTCGCCGGCGATCAGCGCGCAGCCGATGCTGTACGAGGTCGCACGTTCGGCGCCCAGGAACCCGTGCGAGTTGGCGTACACGCTGAGCGACGCGTTGGCGTTCATCGACGCGCCGTCGGAATTGCGGATGCGTGCATCCACGTCGCGCCCGGCAGCCTCGCAGGCCAGCGCCACGTCGATGGCGCGCGCGGCGTCGAAGGGCACCGGGTGCCAGGCATCGAACTCGCCCTGCACCGTCGCCATCAGCGCAGCCTCGGCCAAACCGGCGGCCGGATCCTCCTCGGTGTGGCGGGCGATCGCGCAGGCCTGCGCCACCGTGGCGGCGAGGCTGTCCTCGCGCAGATCGGCGGTGCTGGCGCTGCCCTTGCGCTTGCCGAAGTAGACGGTCACGCCGACGCCGCGATCGCGGGTCGCCTCCACCGTCTCCACGTCGCCCATGCGCACGTTCACCGCAAGGCCGGCGTCCTCGTTGCAGGTCACCTCGCACTGGTCGGCGCCGGCGGCGCGGGCCCGCGCCAGCAGCTGCTGGGCGACGCCGGACAGGCGGGCCAGCCGCTCCCGGCTGTCGTCGGCGGGAAGGTCGAGATCGGTGGATGGGGCGTTCAATGGCTTATCCTGTGGCGATGCGAGGACGTGACGAAGAAACCGGCGAGTTTTTCAGCCCCAGCCGCAGCGAGCAGCGCCGCGCGGCGCTGGACGTGCTGGAACTGGGGGAGCAATTGGTGGCGCTCAGCGCGGCCCAGCTGGCGCGGCTGCCGATCCCCGAGGACCTGATGCCGCACATCCGCGAGACCCAGCGCATCACCTCGCACATCGCCCACAAGCGGCAGCTGGCCTTCCTGGCCAAGCAGATGCGCAAGCTGGACGACGCGGTGCTGGACGCGATCCGTGACGCCATGAGCAAGGACGGCGAGGCCGCGCGCCGCGAGACCGCGCTGCTGCACCGCGCCGAAACCCTGCGCGAGGCGCTGCTGGGCGACGACGGCGACGACGCGCTGACCGACCTGCTGGCGGCGCAGCCGCAGGCGGACCGGCAGAAGCTGCGGCAGCTGGTCCGCAATGCCCGCGAGGAGCGCGCGAAGAACAAGCCGCCGCGGGCCTTCCGCGAGCTGTTCCGCGAGCTGCGCGACCTGCTGGCGCAGGACGGCGGCGCCCCGGGCGGGGAGACGGACGACGGCGACGGGGACGACGACGACCACGGCTGATCAGCCCGCCTTCGTCCCGCCCACGGTCAATTCCGAGACCAGCAGGGACGGCTGCCCCACGCCGACCGGCACGCTCTGGCCGTCCTTGCCGCAGATGCCCACGCCGTCGTCCAAGGCGAGGTCGTTGCCGATCATCGCCACCTTGCGCATGGTCTCCGGGCCGTTGCCGATCAGGGTGGCGCCCTTCACGGGGGCGGTGATCCTGCCGTCCTCGATGAGGTAGGCCTCGGTGGCCGAGAACACGTACTTTCCGCTGGTGATGTCCACCTGCCCGCCGCCGAAATTGACCGCGTAGAGCCCCTTCTTCACGGAACGGACCATCTCTTCCGGGTCGTGCGTGCCGGCGCGCATGTAGGTGTTGGTCATGCGCGGCATCACCAGGTGCGCGAACGACTCGCGGCGGCCGTTGCCGGTGGGCGCCATGCCCATCAGCCGCGCGTTCAGCGTGTCCTGCATGTAGCCGACCAGCACGCCGTCCTCGATCAGCGTGGTGCAGGCCGTCGGTGTGCCCTCGTCGTCGATGTTCAGCGACCCGCGGCGGCCGTCCAGCGTGCCATCGTCGACGATGGTCACGCCCTTCGCCGCCACCTGCTGGCCGATGCGGCCGGCATAGGTGCTGGTGCCCTTGCGGTTGAAGTCACCTTCCAGCCCGTGGCCCACCGCCTCGTGCAGCAGTACGCCCGGCCAGCCGTGGCCCAGCACCACCGGCATCGTGCCGGCCGGCGCATCGACCGCGTCCAGGTTCACCAGCGCCTGCCGCAGCGCCTCGCGGGCGAATTTTTCCGGCTTGCCGTCGGCCAGCAGGTCCTCGTACGAGTAGCGTCCGCCGAAGCCGGCGAAGCCCGACTCGCGGCGGCCGTGCTGCTCGACGATCACCTGCACGTTCATCCGCACCAGCGGGCGCACGTCGCCGGCCAGCACGCCGTCGCTGCGCGCCACCAGCACGGTGTCCACGCCGCCGGTCAGGCTCACCATCACCTGCCGCACGCGCGGGTCCAGCGCGCGCACCAGCGCGTCCACGCGGCGCAGTGCCTCGACCTTGGCGGCGTTGTCCAGGGCGTCGACGGGATCGAGCGCCGGATACAGTGCGCGCCCGGCCTTGGGTTGCAGCGCATGCGCGCCGTGTGCACGGCCGTCGCGGGCGATCGCGCGGGCCGACTGCGCGGCGGCCAGCAGCGCCGGCGCGTCCAGCGCGTCGGAATAGGCGAAACCGGTCTTCTCGCCGGCGATGGCGCGCACGCCCACGCCCTGTTCGATGCTGTGCGAACCGTCCTTGACGATGCCGTCCTCCATGCTCCACGCCTCGCGCCGGGCGTGCTGGAAGTAGAGGTCGCCGAACTCGACGCCGGGCCCCAGCAGGGCGCCGAACGCGCGCTCCAGTGCGGCGGCGTCCAGCCCGGTGGGCAGCAGCAGGCGGGTCTGGGCGATGTCGAGTGCGTTCATGGGCAACGTCTGGCGGGAATGAGGAAAAGGTGGCGACGATCGCGGCGGAATCAATCGCCGCGCGGACGGGCGGGGTCCGGCGCCTCCGGCGCGCTGCGGGCCACCACGTCGACCTTGGGCGAGGCCCAGGGCCCGGTGACGCGGTAGGTCTTCGCGCCGATGCCGCGCAGCGGCTTGTCCAGCACCGCGTTGGCCACCGCACCGACCGCCGCGCCGACCGGGCCACCCGCCAGCGCGCCGACCGCCGTCAGCAGGCTGCCGGACTTGGGGCGCACCTCCACGGTCTGGTCGAAGCGCTGGTTGCGCAGGTCGGTGGTACCGCGCACGTGGATCTCGGCGGCGGGACCGCGCACGGCCAGGTCGTCGGTGCGCAGCTGGCCCTGGGCCAGAACGGCGTCGCCCTGGATGCGGTCGAAGGCGAAGCCCTTGCTGAAGAAATCGCTGAAATCCAGGGTGAGGCGGCGGCGCAGCTGGGCCACGCCCAGCAGGCCCAGCACGCGGCCGGCGCCGGGCTCGATCTCGAGCAGCTGGCCGTCGCGCACGTCCGCGACCAGGCGCGCCTCCACCGTCGCCGGATCGAAGTCCGCCGGACCGCCGCGCCAGCTGGCTTCGGCGCCCAGCTTGCCCTTGCCCCCTGCGACCTGGCCGCCGAAACCGAACCCGCCCAGCAGCGTGCCGACGTCATCACTGGCCACGTCCAGCTTGAACTGGCTGCGCGCGGCCGCCCCGCGCCCGATCCAGCTGCCGCTGGCGGAGAGCCGCTGCTTGCCGCCGGCCGTGGTGAACTCGTCCATGCGCAGGCCGCCGGCCACGGGCGTGCTGCGGAAGCGGGCGCGCCCCATGGCCGCACCTCCGATGCGCAGGTCGCCGACGTCCACCAGCAGCGGCGGAATTGCGGCCGGGTCGAACCCGGTCGCCGGCGGCGTGCCGGCGGCAGCAGGCATCGACGGCCCGCCATCGCGCGGCGGCAGCGCCCAGTGCAGGCGCTCGAAGCGTCCGGCCACGGTCGCGCCGTCCTGCGACGGCACCGCCAGCGTGCCGTCGATGGCCGCGCCCTGGACCTGCACCGCCGTGCCGCGCGGCGACGGCGCCACCACCAGGCGCGCCGCGCCCAGGTCGGCGCCCAGCAGGCGCAACCGCGCGGCATCGACCTCGATCCGCCGCAGGGGCAGCGATGCATCGTCGCGTCCCCCGCCGGCAACGCCGATCCAGTCCAGTGCGTCCAGCTGCTCCACCCGGCCGCCGACCACCAGGCCCGATGCGGGCGGCGCCGCGGCCTGCCCGCCGCCCAGCTGCACGCGCAGGCCGGTGCGACCACCGGTGGTGCGGCTGCGCAGCGACAGCAGGTTGCCCAGGGTGACTTCGACATCGCCGCTTTCCAGCGGCAGGCGGAGTTCGACTTCGGCCGGCAGCGCCTGCGCGGCCGGCTTGCGCAGCGGCGCGGGCAGGTCGATGGCGGTGCCGACGAGGCCCGAGCGCAGGCGCAGCCGGCTGGGCGGCGCGGCCTGCCCGGCGCCGCGCGGGACGGCAAGCTCGGTCGTCCACGCCGACCTGCCGCGCAGGTAGGGCTTCAGCCAGCCCAGGTTGCCGGCCTTGTCCAGCAGGACGTCGATGTCCGCCGGCGCCTGCAGCGTGGCCTCGAACGCCTGCGCTGGATCGCGCACGTGCGGGCCGGCGCGCAGCGACAGCACCCCCGGCGCGCCGTCCTGGCGCACCTGCAGGTCGCTGGCATCGAAGCCACCGCGATCGAAGCGCACCTGCCCGCGGACCTGGTCGAACGCCAGCTTCCAGCGCTGCTCGGCCAGATGCACGCCGCCCAGCGCAACCGTGCCTTCGATACGCGGCGGCGTGGTCGCGCCGCGGTGCAGCGGCAACAGCATCTGCAGCCGCGCCTGCGCCGGCCCCGCGGCGCGCAGGTTGTCCATCGTCTCGCCGTACTCCCTGTGCAGCGGGCTGGCGCGAAGCATCGACAGGAAGCGCCCGGCATCGCCAGCGGCGGCCGCCTCCACGGTCAGTTCCGCCCGACCGAAGCGGGCGATGCCGGCCTTCAGCGCGGACACCGGCACCCCGGCCAGCTCCGCGCGGCCGTTGGTGACGGTGAAGCCGTCGGCGACGAAGCGGAGGTCGGCGTCGAGGTGCTGCGCCGCCGGCCAGTCGCGCTGGAACTTCACGTTGCCGTCATCGATGCGCGCGTCGGCGCGGAACACGCCGGCGCCGGCCAGTCCCGGCTCGTTGCGGAACGGCCAGTCGTCCAGGTCGCCCGCCACCACCGCGTGGATGTCGCGCAGGGTGCCGCCCTGCAGGGCCATGTCCAGCCACTGCACGGTCGACTTGGGCATCAGGTGGTGGATCCAGAACCCATGCGCCGCCGTCAGCGGGATGTCGCCGATGTCCACGGCCAGGTCCAGCCGCGGCCGCGTCCCGTCGCGCGGGAAGCCGATGCCGCCACGCGCGCGCAGCCGCAGGGCGTCCCCGTCGATGGCAAGGCCCGGCGTGCGCACCGTCCAGCCGTTGCCGTCCCGCCACAGCACGGCCTCGCCGTCCAGCCGGAAGGCATGCACGACGCCGAACCCGGCCGGCCAGTCGAAGGCCGTCCGCGCGCCCGGATCGAAGCGCAGCCGCAGGCCGTCCTGGTCCGCCTGCAGCCAGCCGCCGACGCCGCGCAGGCCGGGCGCATGCCCGGCCGGATCGAAGCGGAAGTCCGTGATGCGCGCGCGGGCACGCAGACGACCGCCGGGCTGCAGGACCGCCTCGAGGCCGTCCAGCCGCGCCGCCGGCGACGTCGTGCGCACCCAGGCCCGCAGGCCTTCGGGCAGGGCATCGCCCAGAGCCGCGACCTGCAGCAGCGGCGCCACGTCGATCCGCGGCACCCGCAACGCATAACCCTGCCGGCCGCCCGCCAGCGCCAGTCCGTCCAGGGTCTGCCGCTGGGCGCCGTCGCCCAGGCGCAAACGCGGCACGCGCACTTGCCACGCCTGCACGCTGCCCGACCAGTTGGCATCCAGCACCAGTTCACCCAGCGCCCTTGCCGGCGCCGGCTGGCCGGACGCCGCGCGGCCGCGCAGCCGCACGTCTAGCAGGCCGGCATCGGCTCGCAGCGCCACCACGCGATGGCCACGCAGCTGGGCCCATGCGCGCAGGCGGCCGCGGCCGGACAGCGGCGTGAGGCCGGCGAATTCGAAGGTGCCGGCCAACGTGGCCAGGTCGGCCTGGCGGGTGCCTGCGTACACGCGACCGTCGCCGGAGGCACGCTGCAGTTCGCCGGCGATGTCGAACGGCTGGCCGCCGGCGCGCAGCCACGCCCGCGCGCCGGCGCGGATGCGTGCCCCGTCCACGCGCAGGCGCAGGTCGATGCGCGGCAGGCGCAGGTCGATGCCCAGCTCGGGCGCGAGCACCCGCAGGCGGGCCTGCGCGAGTTGCAGCTCACCGAGGTTCGACAACGCGTCGAGCGGATCGCCGCCCGCCTGCTGGCCGGGCAGGCCGCGCACCTGCCACTGCCCGTTCGGCGCGCGCTGGAGGGTGAGGTCCACGCCGCGCAGGCGCAGCTCGGTGAAGGAACGCCCGGGCAGCAGGCCGGCGTACTGCGCCACCAGCACCTCGGCGTCACCGATGCGCAGCGGCCGGGCGGGATCGCCCACGCGCAGGTTGTCCAGCCGCAGCAGCGGTCCGCGCCGCGTCCACTCGGTGGTGACGTGGTCGAACGCCACCGGGCGGCCGGCGCGCGCACTCAGCCATGCGGCGATGCGGTCGGGATGGCGGTCCGCCAGCGGCAGCAGCTGGCTGCCGATGCCGTTGCCCAGCGCCAGCAGCACCAGCAGCGCAGCCAGCGTGTACCAGGCGCCACGCCGCAGCAGGCGCAGCCGGTGGCGCCACGGCATGGTCACGCCCGGCCCTCCCCGGCCGCGACGGCGCTACGCGGGGCGACCGCCTCCCGCATCAGAGCAGCACCACATCGAACTGCTCCTGCAGGTACTGCGCATCGGCCTGGAAGCGGATCGACTTGCCGATGAATTCCTCCAGCTCGGCGACCGCGTTGGATTCCTCGTCGGTGATCCGCGTCACCACCTTCGGCGAGGCGATGACCAGCAGCCGCGCGGCATCGAACTGGCGCACGGCGCGCACGATCTCGCGGAAGATCTCGTAGGTCACGGTCTCCGCGGTCTTCAGCATGCCGCGCCCGCCGCACTCGTGGCAGGGCTCGCACAGCTGGCGCTCGAGCGACTCCACCGTGCGCTTGCGGGTCATCTCCACCAGGCCCAGCGGCGAGAAGTCGTACACGGTGGTCTTGGCGTGGTCCTTCGCCAGCGACTTCTCCAGCGTGCGCAGCACCTGCCGGCGGTGCTCGGCGTCGTGCATGTCGATGAAGTCGATGATGATGATGCCGCCCAGGTTGCGCAGGCGCAGCTGGCGCGCGACCGCCTGCGCCGCCTCCAGGTTGGTGCGGTAGACCGTCTCCTCGAGGTTGCGCTGACCGAGGAAGCTGCCGGTGTTCACGTCCACCGTGGTCATCGCCTCGGTCTGGTCGATCACCAGGTAGCCACCGGACTTCAGCGGCACTTCCTTCTCCAGCGCATGCTGGATCTCGTCCTCGACGCCGTACATGTCGAAGATCGGGCGCGCGCCGGTGTAGTGCTCCACCTTGTCGGCCAGCGCCGGCATGTAGCGTGCCGCGAACTCGCGCAGGCGCTCGCAGGTCTCGCGCGAATCCACCTTCACTTTTTCCACGTCGCGGCGGATCAGGTCGCGCACCGCGCGCAGCGGCAGGCTGAGGTCCTCGTACACGCGGCTGCCCACCTTGGCGGCGGCGGCATTGCGCTCGACCAGCTCCCACACCCGCCCAAGGTAGGCGATGTCCTCGGCCAGCGCTTCGGCCGGCTGGCCCTCGGCATTGGTGCGGACGATATAGCCGTGGCCGGACCCACCGGCGGTGAGTTCCGCCATCAGGCCCTTCAGGCGCGCGCGCTCGGCCTCGTCCTCGATGCGGGCGGAAATGCCGACCACTTTCGAGCGCGGCAGCAGCACCAGGTAGCGCGACGGGATGCTGATCTGGGTGGTGAGCCGGGCGCCCTTGCTTCCGATCGGGTCCTTCACCACCTGCACCACCACCTCGGCGCCGTCGCGCAGCAGGTCGGAGATGGGGGTCTGCACCGGCGGCGGCGGGGCCGGGGCCGGCTCCTCGCCGGGCACTGCCTCGATGGGCGGGCCGCGGAAGATGTCGTTGGCGTGCAGGAAGGCCGCGCGGTCCAGGCCGATGTCCACGAAGGCAGCCTGCATGCCGGGCATCACCCGCTGCACCTTGCCCTTGTAGATGTTGCCGACCACGCCGCGCTGGCTGCCGCGCTCGATGTGCAGCTCCTGCAGCATGCCGTTCTCGACCACCGCCACGCGGGTCTCGCGCGGGGTCACGTTGACCAGCAGCTCCTCGCTCATGACGGCAGCAGCCCGAACTGGCGCAGCAGGCCGGCGGTGTCCCGCAGCGGCAGGCCCATGACGCCGGAGTAGCTGCCGTCCAGCCGTGCCACGTGGGCCTCGAACCGCCCCTGGATGGCGTACGCGCCGGCTTTGCCCTGCCACTCGCCGCTGGCGAGGTAGCGGGCGATGTCGGCCTCGGACAGCGGGTCCACCGTGACGCGGGTCAGCGATGCCGCCTGTGCCTCGCGCCCGGCGCTGACCAGCGAGACCGCGGTCAGCACGTCATGGGTGCGGCCGGACAGCGCGCGCAGCATCGCCGCGGCATCGTCCGCGTCCGCCGGCTTGCCGAAGACGCGGTCGTCGAGGATGACTTCGGTATCCGCCCCCAGCACCACCGCGCCGGGCACCGCGACCACCGCCAGCAGCCCGGCTCCGGCCTTTTCGCGCGCGACCCGGCGCACGTAGTCGGCGGCGGGCTCGCCCGGCCCCTGCTGTTCGGGGACGTCGAGATCAAGGAGACCGAACTCCAGCCCGAGGCGGGCCAGCAGGTCGGCGCGGCGGGGCGAACGCGAGGCAAGATGCAGCATGCCGGAAGTCTAACCCGCACCTGACTGCACGCCGCACCGCCGGCACGGGCCGACCCCGTTGCGGCTCACCGGCCGTTCACCCCCGTCGAGTGCATCCTTTCCCCGCACCCCACAGGAGTCCATCATGCCCACGCTGCGCCCGCTGCTGCTCGCCTTCGCCCTTGCCGCCGCCCTGCCCATGACCAGCCACGCCCGCCCCGCCACCGACCTCGCCGTCCCCGCCACGCAGGGCACGCTGCTGTCGGTCTCCGCCACCGCCGAGGCCAGCCGCACGCCGGATGTCGCCACGATCTCCACCGGCGTGGTGACCCAGGCCGCCGACGCCAACGCGGCGATGCGCGACAACGCCGTGCAGATGGACCGGATGCTGGCGGCGCTGCGCGCGGCAGGGATCGCCCCGCGCGACATCCAGACCAGCGGGATCAACCTCAACCCGCAGTACAAGTACGCGGAGAACCAGCCGCCGGCCATCGTCGGCTACCAGGCCAGCAACACGGTCAACGTGAAGGTGCGCGAGCTGGCCAAGCTGGGCAAGGTGCTGGACGCGCTGGTGGCGCAGGGCGCCAACCAGATCAACGGCCCCAGCTTCGGCATCGACCAGCCCGAGGCCGCGCTGGAAGAGGCCCGCCTCGCGGCGGTGAAGAAGGCGCAGGCGCAGGCGCAGACCTACGCCCGCGCGCTGGGCCTGCAGGTGAAGCGCATCGTCAGCATCAGCGAGGGAGGCGCCAGCCTGCCGCGGCCGGTGCCGATGATGCGCGCGATGGCCGCCGACGCCGGTTTCAAGGAAACCGCGGTCGCGCCGGGCGAGAGCTCGGTGTCGGTGTCCGTGGAGATGGTGTTCGAACTCGGCCAGTAAGCCGCGCCTCCCCCCGGCTGGCCCTGCGACGCCCGCCCCGTGCGGGCGTCGTCGTGCGTGGCGGGCTGAATCGCCGCCAACGCACGCTGCGCCCCCCACTTGCCGCACGCGCCGCCGCGGGCGCAGCGTGGAAGCGTGCGGCGACCCCGTTTCCCGCACCCGGTCGTTCGCATCCGCGTGGTTCCCGATTCCTTGCACCAGGAGATTGGCCATGACGACGTCCGCTTCCCTCGCCCTTGCCCATGCCCACGCGCCCACGGAACGGCCGCGCCCGGATCCCGCGCGCGTGCTCACCCTCAGCAGCACGCTGGCGCTGAACCTGCTGGTGTTCGGCCTGCTGCTGATCCCGGTCTCGCTGCCGCCTCCCGCGGTGGACCCGCCCACCCGGCGCGACCTGCAGGCCCGCATCCTGCCGAAGCCACCCGAGGTGGTGGAGGTGGTGACGCTGCCACGCCCGACGCCCGCGGCCCCGACCCCCGAACGCCGCAGCGTGGCGACGCCGCGACCGGAACCGGTGTCGCCGCCCGCGGTGGTGGCGGACACCGGCACCACCCCGGCCATCGATACGAACGCAGACAGCCGCGAGGTCGGTCCGCCCGACCTGGGCCTGCCGCCGCAGGGAGGCCCCGCGCCCATGCAACTGGCGTATCGCGACGCGCCCGCCCCGGCCTACCCGCGCGCCGCGCTGCAGCGTCGGCTGGCCGGCACCGTGCTGTTGCAGGTGCTGGTGGACGTGGACGGCCGGCCGCTGGAGGTCACGGTGTCCCGCAGCAGCGGCCACCGGGAGCTGGACGAGGCCGCCCGCCTGCAGGTGCTGAAGCGCTGGCGCTTCCAGCCCGCAAGCCGCGACGGCCTGCCGGTGCAGGCGATCGGCCTGGTGCCGGTGGAGTTCGCGCTGCGCGGCTGATCCCGTCCGGTGCGCGCCAGGGACGGCGCGCACCGGCCCGTCAGGCCGGCTGCCAGCGCGGCGGCTCGGGCCAGTCGGGGGTGAGGTTGCCTTCCAGCACGCGCCGCAGGTCGCGTGGATCGATCTGCGGCGCCAGCCCGTGCAACAGGGCCAATGCGTATTCGCGCAGCACGCGGCCGCGGGGCACCACCGCCCAGGTGATGCACTCGGGCAGCGCCTGCGGCGCCTCGATGACCCGCAGGTCGTCGTCCTCCCGGCCGCCCACCGCCATCTCCGCCAGCAGTCCGGCGCCCATGCCGGTGCGCACGTAGGCCTTGATGAGGTTGGCGTCGCGTGCCGTCATCGCGATCTGGGGCACCACGCCGGCGGCGGCGAAGGCCCGCTGCAGCGAGGAGTCCGGCAGCGTCGAGGACTCGTAGGAAATCAACGGATAGCGCGCCAGCTCCGCCAACGTGGGCGGCGCGCCCAGTTCGGCCAGCGGATGCCCTTTCTGCACCAGCAGCACGCGGCGCCAGCGGAACAGCGGCACCGCGATGCCGCCGGTCGCGGGCGCCCCGCCGGCCGTGCTGATCAGCCCGAAGTCGGCCTCGTCCAGCTTGTCCAGCACCTCCGCATCCCCGGCCGCGAAGAGATCCACGCTCACCTGCGGGTAGCGCCGCGACAGGTCCGCGATGGCCTTGGGCAGCACGTAGCGCGCCTGCGTGTGGGTGGTGGCCAGCAGCAGGCGGCCGCGGTGCTCGCCGCGCTCGTTGGCGGCATAGCTGCGGATGTTGGCCGCCTCCGCCAGGATGCGGCGTGCGCTCTCGATCACCTTCACCCCGGCCGGCGCCACGCCCTCCAGGCTGCGGCCCTTGCGCAGGAACAGCTGGAACCCGAGTTCCTCCTCCAGCTGTTTCAGCTGCTTCGACAGCCCCGGCTGGGTGGCGTGCACGCGCTCGGCGGCTTGGGTGATGTTGAAGCCGGAATCGGCGATGGCGACCAGGTAGCGGAGCTGGGTAAGGGTCATGGCGGGGCGATCAAATATCGCTTCATCGATATATAAAGATAGATTATAGCCCGCCGCGACAGCGGCAAAAGACCTTGCTTATGCCCACGAAGCATAAGCAAACCGCGGACGGCCATTGGCACCGCCCGTCGGTCCGCGCCTAGGGTGGCACCTCCTCCCGGCGCGCCCCGCGCCTGCGCCGTGCCTCCGGTCAGGTTTGCCAAGACGCCCCTGACGCGCATCCGCGCAGACTCGCGCTTGCCGCCTTGCGCCCCCCGCTTCCAGGACACCACCCCATGGCCCTCTACGACAGCATCCTCGACACCGTCGGCAACACGCCCATCGTGCGGCTGGCACGGCTCGCGCCGGCACACGCCACCGTCTACGTGAAGGTGGAGGCATTCAACCCCGGCGGCTCGGTCAAGGACCGCCTGGCGCTGGGCATCGTGCTGGACGCCGAACGACGCGGGCTGCTGAAGCCCGGCGACACCATCGTCGAAGCGACCTCGGGCAACACCGGCATCGCGCTGGCGATGGTGGCGGCCGCACGCGGCTACAAGTTCGTGGCGGTGATGAGCGAGACCTTCTCCGTCGAACGCCGCAAGGCGATGCGCGCCTACGGCGCCAAGGTCATCCTCACCCCGGCGGCGGCGCGCGGCTCGGGCATGGTGCAGAAGGCGCAGGAACTCGCGGCCCGGCACGGGTGGTTCCTGGCCAGCCAGTTCGCCAATCCGGCCAATCCCGCGTTCCACCGCAGCACCACGGCCGCGGAGATCCTGCGCGACTTCGCCGGCAAGCGGCTGGACTGGTTCGTGAGCGGCTGGGGCAGCGGCGGCACCGTCACCGGTGTGGGCGAGGTGCTGAAACTGGCGCGCCCTGACGTGCGCATCGCGGGCACCGAGCCGGCCGGTGCGGCGCTGCTGGCGGGCGCCGCTTGGCAGCCGCACAAGATCCAGGGCTGGACGCCGGACTTCGTGCCGGACGTGTTGAACCGCGGCGTGGTCGACGAACTGCACACGGTCACCGACGAGGACGCCATTGACACCGCGCGCCGGCTGGCCGCCGAGGAAGGCATCTTCGTGGGCATCTCCGCCGGCGCCACCGCCGCCACCGCGCTGGCATTGGCGCAGGCCGCGCCGGAAGGCAGCGTGCTGCTGGCGATGCTACCGGACACCGGCGAGCGCTACTTCTCCTCGCCGCTGTTCGCCGACCTGCACGACGGCAGCGACGACGACTGGCTGGCCGCGCTGGGATAAGCGCCGCCGCGCGCAGGCTCAGGTGCGGCCGTACACGTCCTCGTAGCGCACGATGTCGTCCTCGCCGAGGTAATCACCGGACTGCACCTCGACAAGCTCCAGCATCTCGTTGCCCGGGTTCTCCAGCCGGTGCTTGGCGCCGATCGGGATATAGGTGCTCTGGTTGGCGAACAGCTCGAACACGTCGTTGTCGCGCGTCACGCGGGCGACGCCACTGACCACGATCCAGTGCTCGGCGCGCTGCCCGTGCGACTGCAGCGACAGCCGCGCACCCGGCTTCACCTTGATGCGCTTCACCTGGAAGCGCTCGCCCACGTCCACCGAGTCATAGCTGCCCCAGGGACGATGCACCTCCCGGTGCAGCACGGCCTGCGAGCGCTGCCCGGCCTTCAGCCGCGCCACCACGTCCTTGACCTGCTGCACCTTGTCCTTGCGTGCCACCAGCACGGCGTCGTCGGTCTCCACCACCACCAGGTCGTCCACGCCCACCAGCGCTACCAAGCGGCGGGCATAGGCGTAGCTGTTACGGCTGTCGATCGATACCACGTCGCCATGGTGGGCATTGCCGTCGGCGTCCTGCTCGCTGACGTCCCACAACGCCGACCACGAGCCCACGTCGTTCCAGCCGATGTCGACCGGCAGCACGGCGGCCGCGTCGGTCTTTTCCATCACCGCGTAGTCGATGGAATCGGAGGGGCAAGCCGCGAACGCCGCCTTGTCCAGGCGGATGAAGTCGCCGTCGCAGACGGCGGCGGCGAACGCGGCTCGCACGGCCGCGACGATGTCCGGGCGGAAGCGCTGCAGCTCGTCCAGGTAGCGCGACGCGCGCAGCAGGAACATGCCGCTGTTCCAGTAATACCCGCCGGCCTCGAGGTAGGCCTGCGCGGTCGCCGCATCGGGCTTCTCGACGAAGCGCAGCACCGGGCGCACGCCGTCGCCCGGCGCCGCCTGGATGTAGCCGAAGCCGGTTTCCGGTGCGTCCGGCACGATGCCGAACGTGACCAGCCGGCCGGCCTCCGCCGCCGGCATCGCGGCGGCCACGGCCGCGCGGAAGGCGGCGTCGTTGCGCACCACGTGGTCGGACGGCAGCACCAGCAGCAGCGGATCGTCACCGCCCACCATCGCTTGCAGCGCGGCGGCGGCGATCGCCGGCGCGGTGTTGCGGCCCGTGGGCTCCAGCAGGATCGCCGGAGTCGGCGCGCCGATCTGACGCAGCTGTTCGGCGACCAGGAAGCGGTGGTCCTCGCCGGCGACCACGATGGGCGCGGCGTCGGCCAGCGCCGATACCCGCTGCCAGGTGGCCTGCAGCATGGTGGCGTCGCCTGCCAGCGGCAGGAACTGCTTGGGATAGGCCTCGCGCGACAACGGCCACAGCCGCGTACCGGAACCGCCGGACAACAGGACGGGCTGCAATTTCGCCACGGAGGCCTCGCTACGACTGCGCAAATACCGGCCCGCAGTTTACTCTTTGCGCATGAGTGAACCCGCAACGCACGACGCCCGCGCCGCGCAGCGCCTGGCCTGGGCCCGCGCGGCCCTGCACCAGCCCGACGCCGGGCTGGAACGCGCCTCCACCGATGCCGGCTTCCGCAGCTACTGGCGCACGGTGGGCACCGTGCCCTCGCGCATCGTGATGGACTCGCCGCCCGGCCAGGAAGACGTGCGTCCGTGGCTGCGCATCCGCGACGTGCTGGAGGCCGGCGGCGTGCGGGTGCCGCAGGTCCTCGCGCGCGACGTCGACACTGGCTTCCTGCTGCTGGAGGACCTGGGCGGGCCGACGGTGGCGCAAGTGATCGACGCCGGCAATGCCGACGCCCACATGGCGGCCGCCATCGCCCAGCTGGTGCGGCTGCAGTCGATCCCCCTGCCCGCCGACGCGCCGGCGTTCGGCGAGGCGCTGCTGCAGCGGGATGCCGGCCTGTTCGAAGACTGGTTCGTGCGCCGCCACCTCGGCATCGAACTGGACTGCGGCGACAGCGAGCGTCTGGAGCTGGCCCAGCGCCGGCTGATGGACAACGCGCTGGCACAGCCGCGCGTGCCCACCCACCGCGACTACATGCCGCGCAACCTCATGCCCGTCGACGGCGGCCCCGCGGTGCTGGACTTCCAGGACCTGGTGCTGGGACCGGTCGCCTACGACCCGGTCAGCCTGCTGCGCGACGCGTTCCTCAGCTGGCCGGAACCGCGTGTCGACGGCTGGCTGCGCGACTACCACGCGCGCGCCGTGGCGGCCGGCGTACCGGTGCCCGCGCTCGACCTGTTCTTGCGCGATGCCGACTGGTGCGGCGTGCAGCGGCACCTGAAGATCCTCGGGATCTTCGCCCGGCTGCACCACCGCGACGGCAAGCCGCGCTATCTCGCCGACGCACCGCGCTTCTTCGCCTACCTCGACGCGGTGGTGCCGAAATACCGCGCACTCGATCCGCTGCGCGAGCTGCTGGACCGCACGATCAAGCCCGCCTTTGCGAAGGTGGCCGCATGAAGGCGCTCATCTTCGCCGCCGGACTGGGCGAGCGCATGCGCCCGCTCACCGACACCACGCCCAAGCCGCTACTGCGCGTCGGCGGCAAGCCGCTGATCGAATGGCATCTGGAGAAGCTGGCGGCGCTGGGCATTCGCGATGTCGTCGTGAACACCTCGTGGCTGGCGGACCAGTTCCCCGCGGCACTGGGCGTCGGCGCGCGCTGGAACCTGCGCCTCCACTTCGCCTTCGAAGGCGATACCCCGCTGGAAACCGGCGGCGGCATGCTCAACGCCCTGCCGCTGCTCGGGGACGCGCCCTTCCTGCTGGTGAATGGCGACGTGTGGACCGACGTCGATTTCGCCACCCTGCCGCGCGCACCGCGCGGACTGGCGCACCTCGTGATGGTGGACCGGCCGCCGCAGGCGACCCACGGCGATTTCGCGCTCGACGCCGACGGCTGCGTGCGCGCCGACGGCGACCACAAACTGACCTATGCCGGCGTGGGCGTCTATCGTCCGCAACTGCTGGATGGGTGGCGCGCCACCATCGCCACGCCCACGCTCGCCAACGGCAAACCGAAGTTCCCGCTGGCCCCGCTCCTGCGCGCGCACATGGCCCGTGGCACGATCACCGGCGAACACCACCGCGGCCGCTGGACCGACGTGGGCACGCCGGAGCGGCTGGCGCGCCTCGACGCCGAACTGCGGGCCGGCGCCTGACAGCACGAGCCCCCCGCGGACGATCAGGGCAGGTCGATCTCCAGCACCTGCCGCAGGAACGGCACGGTCAGCCGCCGCTGCGCGGCCAGGGAGGCGCGGTCCAGTCGCTCGAACAGCGCGGTCAGGCTGCCGACGTCGCGGCTGGCCCGTCGCAGCAGCCAGTCCAACGCAGCCTCATCGAACTCCAGCCCACGCGCGGCGGCGCGCTGGCGCAGCAACTCGGCGCGGCCGTCGTCATCCAGCACCGGCAGTGTCCAGCGCGCGCACTGGGCGAGTCGCGAGCGCAAATCGGGCAGCACCAGGCCGAGGGCGTCGGGCCCGTCGGCGGCGGCGTACAGCAGCGTGCGGCCGGCATCGCGCAGGCGGTTGTGCAGGTCGAACAGCGCGATCTCGTCGTCGCGCTCGCCGGCGACCGCGTCGAGGTCGTCCAGCGCCAGCAGGTCCGCCTGATCGAGGCCCTCGACGGCGGCGCGCACGCGGCCGCGCAGGCCGCGCAGGGCCAGATAGCTGGCACGGCGTCCGGCAAGCTCCGCCTCAGCGCAGGTCCCCAGCAGCAGGTGGGTCTTGCCGGTGGCGGGAACGCCCTGCAGGAATAACCCGCCCCGCACGTCGCCGGCAGCCAGGGCGCGCAGCGCCTCCAGCAGGCCCACGGGCGGGCCGACATAGCGCGACAGGCGCTGTTCCGGCGGCGCGCGCAGCGCCAGCGGCAGTTGTGGCACCAGGTCGGCCATGTCAGGGCGCAGGCGCGTCCACGTCGGCGGCCGGCACCGGGGCCGCGTCCGGCACGATCTCGGCGGGCACCACCATCACCGGCGCGTCGCCGGCATACAGGCGGCTGTGGCGATAACGATCCTGGGCATAGCGCAGCAGCACGTTCGCTACCGCCGCCACCGGCAGCGCCAGCAGCATGCCGAGGAAGCCGAACAGCGTGCCGCCCGCCATCACCGCGAAGATCACCGCCATCGGATGCAGGCCGATGCGGTCGCCGACCAGCTTCGGCGTCAGCCAGTAGCTCTCGATGAGCTGGCCGACGGTGAACACCACCGCCACGCCGGCCAAGTGCTGCCAGTCCCCGAACTGCACCAGCGCGGCGATGCCGCCGAACACCACGATGGACGCCGGGCCGAGATAAGGCACGAAGGTCAGCAGGCCGGCGACCAGGCCGATCAGGATGCCGAGGTTGAGGCCTACCGCCCACAGGCCCAGCGCGTACAGCACGCCCAGGATCAGCATCACCGTGAGCTGGCCGCGCAGGAACCCGCCCAATACCTCGTCCGACTCGCGCGCCAGTCGGCGCACGGTGTCGTAGTGGTCGCGTGGCACCAGCGCGCCGACGCGCGCCACCAGCAGGTCCCAGTCGCGCAGGAAGAAGAACGTCAGCACCGGCAGCAGCACGATGTTCGCCAGCCACCCCATCAGCGCGAACCCGGAGCGGGACACATAGCCCAGCACCGTCGCCGCCATGCCGCCGGCGCTCTGCCAGTGCTCGCGGATCAGCTGGAACAGCCGCTCCGGATCCAGCCACGACAGGATCTGCAGGCCGGTGCGGTGTTCGATCCACGGCAGGGCGACCTGCACGAACCAGTCGCGGTAGCGCGGCAGCGATTCGACCAGGGTGACGATCTGTTGTTCCAGCACCGGCACCAGCAGGATCGCGGCCACCACCAGCAGCAGGGTCATCGCGCTGAACACCAGCAGCACGGCGGTGTTGCGCTTCAGGCCGCGCGCCTCCAGCCGGTCCACCATCGGGTCGCCCAGCCAGCCCAGCAGGGCCGAGAACACGAACGGACTGAGGATGGGCGCCAGCAGCCACACCACCCAAAGCACGCCCAACCCCAGTGCGGCCCACTGCACGCGCCGGTAGAAGGCGGCGATCGTCGCCAGGTCGTCGTCGCGATGCATGCTCAGCCTCCGGCCATGCGGAAGACTGCCGGGCCACCGGTGTCCGTCGGATCACCGGCGACCGGGATCAGCAAGTCGCCGCGCGCGATGTAGCGATTGAAGCCAGCGAGACCCGTCGCCAGGTCGACGTCCACCTCCAGCGCCTCGGGCGACGCCGCGACCGGCGCGACCTGCTTCACGATGGCGATCCCGTCGAGATATCCCGCCAGACGCAGGTAATCGTCCGCGCTACGGATCCCGAGGATGCGCAGCCGGTAGGTGCCCGCCGGCCCGGAGGTGCCCGCCTTGGCGTAGCGCTTGAACAGCGCGTCGGCGGCGCCGTCCGCGCCGCCGGCCATGGCCCGGCGGGCGTCCGGATGGCTGGTCTGCCAGGTCGACAGCACCTTGCCGCCGTCCACGAAGGTCCAGTCGGCGCTCCAGCCACCCGGACTGCGCCGCAGCTTGCCGATCAGTTGCATCGGTGGGCTGTAGCGCTTGGACAGGGCCGCGATGGCGGCGGTGTCGCCGCGCCAGATGGCGCCCACCGCGGCCTGCTCGGCCGCGGTACCGGCGGGCAGGCCCAGCGCATAGCCGCGGGCCTTGGCGGCATCCAGGACCGAACGCGCTGCATTGACTTGCGCCAATCCGACCAGTCGCGGGCCGCTGCCGTCGTCGATGGCCAGCCACAGCACCGGCTTGGGACGCGGCTGCGGCCAGCTGGGCAGGCCCAGCATGGCCACCAGGTCATCCACGTCGGCTTGGCGGAAGCGCACCACCAGCATGGTCTGGAAACTCGGCGCGCCGGTGGCCGACACGCCCTCGTCCTGGCGGTAGTCGTACCCGTCTACGTAATCGGTGGCCTTGGCCAGTTCCTCCCGCACGCCGGGGCGCTGGGCGGCACCATCATCCCCGGTGACATTGCCCAGCACCTGCGCCAGCGCCCGGGCGAACGCCTTCTCACGCTCGGCATCGGTCTGGTTGCGCACCGCGACTTCCGCCTGGTAGGCGCCTTGCGCCTGCGCGCGGTCGCCCTCGGTCCGCTGCGCCAGCGCCACGCCCGCCGGCAACAGGCCCAGCACCGCGGCCAGCAGGGCTGCCCGCAGCCAGCCCAGGCCCGGTTGCATCGTCCATCGCGGCTTGGTTTGCATCGCCCTTCCTCGCCGGAGATCCGGCCATTGCGTAGGGAAATGGTGCCGCAGGCGGGCGGACACGTCCATGTCCGGGTCGCACGGCTGCTAAAATCGCGGATTCACAATGCCCGCGCGAGTCCGCCGTGACGCCTACCACGCCCTCCTCCCCCGGCCTGACCTATCGCGACGCCGGCGTCGATATCGATGCCGGCAACGAGGTGGTCGAGCGGATCAAGCCGCTGGTCCGCCGCACGCTGCGCCCCGAGGTCCTGGGCGGCGTGGGCCTGTTCGGCGGCCTGTTCGACCTGGCCGGCCGCTACCGGGAACCGGTGCTGGTGTCCGGCACCGATGGCGTCGGCACCAAGCTGATCCTTGCCAAGCAGCTGGGCCGCCACGACACCATCGGCCAGGACCTGGTGGCGATGTGCGTGAACGACGTGCTGGTGCAAGGCGCCGAGCCGCTGTTCTTCCTCGACTACTTCGCCACCGGCAAGCTCGACGTCGACACCACGGTCAACGTGGTCGCCGGCATCGCCAAGGGCTGCGAACTCGCCGGCTGCGCGCTGATCGGCGGCGAGACGGCGGAAATGCCCGACATGTACCCGCCGGGCGAATACGACCTCGCCGGCTTCACCGTCGGCGCCGTGGAGAAGTCGAAGCTGGTCGATTCCAGCAAGCTGCGCGCGGGCGACGTGCTGATCGGCATCGCTTCCAGCGGCCCCCATTCCAACGGCTATTCGCTGGTGCGCAAGATCCTGCAGCGCGCCGGGAGCCCGCTGGACCTCGACCTTGGCGGCACCTCGCTGGCCGACGCGTTGATGGCCCCCACCCGCATCTACGTGAAGCCGGTGCTGGAGCTGCTGGCCAGGCACGACATCCACGCGATGGCCCACGTCACCGGCGGCGCGCTGGTGGAGAAGATCATCCGCGTGGTCCCGGCCCCGCTGGGCCTGGACATCGACACGTCCAGCTGGCCGCGGCCGGCGGTATTCGACTGGCTGCAGCGCGAAGGCAACGTGGCGGACGCGGAAATGTGGCGCACCTTCAACTGCGGCATCGGCTACGTGCTGATGGCCGACCCGGCCGACGCGGCTGCCATCGAGGCGGACCTGGACCGCCTGCAGCTGGCGCACTGGCGGATCGGCCAGGTCACCGCGCCGCGCGACGGCGATCGCCTGCGGATCGGCTGACGCCGACCCGATGACCGCCCGCCTCGCCATCCTTGCTTCCGGCCGCGGCAGCAACCTGCAGGCCATCCTGGACGCCATCGCCGCCGGCACGCTGGACGCCTCGGTGGTCGGCGTGTTCTCGGACAAGCCCGAGGCCCCGGCCCTGCAGCGGGTGCCCGAGGCGCTGCGCTGGTCGCGCACCCCGAAGTCCTGCGGCGGCCGCGCCGCCTTCGACGCGGTGCTGGGCGACGCCGTGGCCGCCTGCGCGCCGGACTGGATCGTCTGCGTCGGCTACATGCGCATCCTCGGCGAAGCCTTCGTGCAGCGCTTCGCCGGACGCCTGCTGAACATCCACCCGTCCCTGCTGCCAAAGCACAAGGGCCTGCACACCCACCAGCGCGCGCTGGAAGCCGGTGATGCCGAGCACGGCGCCAGCGTGCACTTCGTGACCGCGGAGCTGGACGGCGGCGCGGTGATCGCGCAGGCGCGGGTGCCCGTGCAGCCTGGCGATGACGCCGACACCCTCGCGGCGCGGGTGCTGGCCGTGGAACACCCGCTGCTGCTGCAGGTGCTGCGCTTGGCCGCCGCCGGCCGCCTGGCTGAACGGAACGGACAGGCGGTGCTGGATGGTCAGGCCGTGTTTACGCCGCTGCCGCTAGAGTCGACCGCGACATGACGGCGCCTGCGCCGCTTTTCAGGAGGAATCCCCGATGACCGCACGCCGCCCGCTCGCCCTGCTGACCCTCCTGCTGGCCACCGCGCCCGCGTGGGCGGTCAAGCCGTTCGTGGCCGACTACGACGCCAGCTGGAAAGGCGTGCAGGCGAACGCGCAGATCAGCCTCAGCCGCAGCGCCGGCGACCGCTGGAACTACGAGCTGAGCGTCAGCAACCAGCTGGGCAGCTCGCGCCAAACCACGGTGTTCGAGGCGCGCGGCGACGACTACCGCCCGCTGTCGGGCGTCGACGCCACCCAGGTCCTGTTCAAGCGTTCGCAGAAGAACGCCACCTACGACTGGGCCCAGCGCGAGGCGCGCTGGAGCGGCGACGTCAAGGACGATCGCGCCGGCCCGGTGAAGCTGGAGGAAGGCGACCTCGACGGCATGCTGCTGAACCTGGCGCTGGTGCGCGACGTGGCCGCCGGCAAGCCGCTGAGCTACCGCCTGGTCGACAACGGCGTGGCGCGCCCGCAGCGGTTCCAGAACCTCGGCAAGGACACCGTCACCGTGGCCGGCCAGACCCGCACGGCCACCAAGGTGGCACGCACCAGCGACGACAAGCAGGTCATCGTGTGGGTGGTGGACGGCCTGCCGACGCCGGCCCGCATCCTGCAGCGCCGCGACGGCCGGGACGAGCTGGAGTTGACGCTGAAGTCGGTGCGCTGAGGCGCTCCGCGGCGCAAGCTTCGCGACGACGGATCACCAGCAATTCCCCGGACTGCGTTGCCGGACCGGGCGTTTGGGGCCGTCAGTAGCGGTGCACCGATCACCGCGCGGGCAGGTGGCCAGCGGATCGATAGCCTTGCCGTTGTAGCGTGCGAACAGGCGCGCCTGCAGTCCATCGGACTGCGCGCCGGCGAGCGCCCGGTGCGTTTTCGCGCCGGGCCGGGGATCCGCACCCGCCCGAAGTGATGGACCGATCACCGCGCTGGCAGGTAGCCGAGCGGATCGACGGGCTTGCCGTTGTAGCGGATCTCGAAATGCAGCATGTCGCGCGACGCGCCGCTGCGGCCCATCTCCGCGATCTGCTGCCCGGCCTTGACCAGTGCCCCTTCGTTCACCAGCCGCGCGCGGTTGTGGCCATAGGCCGACAACCACTGGTCGTTGTGCTTGACGATCACCAGCTCGCCGTAGCCCACCAGGCCCGATCCCGAATAGACCACCACGCCGTCGGCGGCGGCGCGCACCGGCTGCCCCGCCTTGCCGGCGATATCGACGCCCTGCCGGGTGGGATCGCCCGAGGCGAAGGTGGTCGCGATACTGCCTTCGGCCGGCCAGCGCCAAGCCAGGGCCCCGGCAGCCGGTGGCGGCGCGACGGGTGACGGCACCGGGCGCGGGGCGCTGGCGGCACCCGAGCCGGTCGTTGGCGAGGACGCGACCGGCCGGGACGGCGCCTCGCGACGGTCCAGCGGGTACAGGCGCAGGCGCTGGCCGGGATGGATGATGTAGGGCGGCGGAATGTCGTTCCACAGCGCCAGGTCGAGCGCGGTGATGCCGTTCTCGGTGGCGATGCGGTAGACGGTCTGGCCGCGCTTCACCACCGCGGTGGCACCGTATTTCGGCTGGGACACGCGGACCGGCGGCAGGGCCGTCCGCGCGCCATACGAGGCCGGCTCACGCACCAGCCGGCTGCGCCCGCAGCTGGCCAGTACCGCCACGGCCACCACCCCCAACAGGATCCGGTTCGCACGCATGCCCCACATCATGCCGCATGCCCGTGCAACAGCAACCAACCGACCAGCCCGGCCAGCAGCAGTAGCGCGGCCCAGCCGAGGTGCTCGATCCAGCGGTGCAGCGCGCGCTCGGCACGCTCGCCGCCCAGCCGGATGACCAGCGCCAGCAGGTGCACGCGCTTGCCGCGCCCGACCAGCATGGCCGCCAGGAACGGCAGCATCGGCACGCCCACCACGCCACTGGCCCAGGTGAAGATCTTCAGCGGGATCGGGGTGAAGCCCGCCAGCACCAGCAGCCAGAACGCGCGCCACGGCGAGTGGGCCACGATGCCGCGCAACTCCTCCACCTGCGCGTCGATCCGGCCCAGCCAGCCCAGCGCGGCCAGTGCCGGCTTCACCAGTTCATAGGCGTAGTGGCCCAGCAGGTAGCCGACCACCGCGCCCAGCAGCGAGAACAGCAGGCTGATATTGGCGAAGCGGAACGCATGCTTCGGCTGCGCCAGGCACATCGGCGCCAGCATCACTTCGGGCATCACCGGGAACACGATCGCCTCGGCGAAGCTCAGGCCGCCCAGCAGCGCCGGCGCCTTGGGATGCCGCGACCATGCCAGCGCCCGCTGGTACAGGGGGCCGAACAGCTTCATCGATCCACCATCCCGGACAGCAGCGGCACGAACACGACGGCGCCGAGGTCTTCCTGCACCAGCCCTCCGTCCGCGTCCTTGCGCAGGCACAGCAGGGACTGCCCGGCCGCAGCGCCCACCGGCGCGACCAGCACGCCACCAGGGGCCAGCTGGCCGAGCAGGGCGTCCACCAGCGCAGGACCGGCGGCGGTGACGATGATGGCGTCGAAGGGCGCTTCGTCCGGCCAGCCGATGCGGCCGTCGTCGTGCTTGCTGCGCACGTGCAGGCCGAGCGCGCGGAAGCGCTTGCGGGCGGTGCGCAGCAGGTCGCCGATGCGCTCGACCGTGTAGACCTCCAGCCCCAGCGCGGCCAGCACCGCGGCCTGGTAGCCGGAGCCGGTGCCGACCTCCAGCACCCGCTTCGGGCCATCGCGCAGCAGCGCCTCGGTCATCTTCGCCACCACCAGCGGTTGCGAGATGGTCTGGCCGTGGCCGATGGGCAGCGCGTTGTTCTCGTAGGCGCGCGATGCCAGCGCCTCGTCCACGAACTGGTGCCGCGGCACGGTGCGGATCGCATTGAGTACGCGCTCGTCGGCGATGCCGCCCTTGCGCAGGTCCTCGATCAGCCGGTCGCGCACGCGCTGGCCGGTCAGGCCCATGCCGAGGTCGGCCGGCTGCAGGCGCATCCGCGCGATCACGACGCCGTCTCCAGCGACGCGGCCAGCCCGCCTACCCAGCCGGCCACCTGCTCCAGCGCCTGGTAGCGGGTCAGGTCGACATGCAGCGGGGTGATGGCGATGTGGCCGGTGCGCACCGCGTGGAAGTCGGTACCGGGCCCGGCGTCCTGTTCGTCGCCGGCGGCGCCGATCCACCACCACTGGCGCCCGCGCGGGTCTTCCTGCGGCGTGCACGGTTCGGCGCGGTGGCGATGGCCCAGCCGGCTGGTCTCGAAGCCGCGGATCTCGCCCCAGGGCAGGTCCGGCACGTTGACGTTGAGGATGGTGCTGGCCGGCAGCGGATCGCGGCGCAGGCGCTCGACGATCTCCACCGCCGCGCGCGCCGCGCTCCCGTAATGGCGGCCGACGTGCCCCTCGGTGACCAGCGAGACCGCCACCGACGGCAGGCCGAGGAAGCGGCCTTCCATCGCGGCGGCCACGGTGCCGGAATAGATGACGTCGTCGCCCAGGTTGGCGACGTTGTTGATCCCGGACACCACGATGTCCGGCATCAGGTCCAGTGCGTCCAGCATGCCGGTGATCGCCACGTGCACGCAGTCGGTGGGCGTGCCGTGGACCTTCCAGGTGCGTGCATCGAGCTGCACCACGCGGATCGGCGCATCCAGCGTCAGGGAATTGCTGGCGCCGCTGCGGTCGCGGTCGGGCGCCACCACCAGCACCTCGTGGCCGGCATCGCGCAGGCCGTCGGCCAGCGCATGGATGCCGGGGGCGTCGACGCCGTCGTCGTTGCTGACCAGGACCCGCATCACGGCATCGGAACATTCTGCATCGGGCCATGATACCGGATGGCACGTGCGCTTCGCGGTACCCTTCCCGCATGCGCAAGGCCCCGCCCGATCCCGACGACCGCGACGACGCCAGCCTGTTCCGCGCCGCCATCGGCGCCGATGCCGGGCAAGTCCGCCCGCTGCCGCCCGCGCCACCACCACCCGCCCCGCCGAAGCCGAAACCCTCGGCGAAGATGGCCCGCCGCGACGAGGATGCCGCGCGGGAGGAGTTCCGGCACATGCTGGTCTCGGCGCTGGAGGCCGGCGACGCGCTCAGCTACCGACGTGACGAGATCCCCCCGCGGGTGTTGAAGAAACTGGCCCGCGGCGAGTACGCGGCGCAGGAGGAACTCGACCTGCACGGCCTGCCCGCGCAGGCGGCCGAAGCGCTGCTGCGCGAATTCCTGCGCGACTGCCGCGCCCACGGGCTGGGCTGCGTGCGGATCGTGCACGGCAAGGGCCGCAACTCGGAGGAACGCCTGCCGGTGCTGAAGAACCTGGTGGACCGCGTCCTGCGCCAGCGCGCCGACGTGCTGGCGTTCCATTCGCCGCCGGCCGCGCAGGGTGGGACCGGGGCGGTGCTGGTGCTGCTGGAGAAGCGGACCTGAGGCCGGCACCGGCCGCACTTCCAGCGTGACCCCGCCCACCGTCCGCGAATGCACGGACGGCCGCGCTCAGCCCGATGCCGCAGCGTCCACGACCTCGCCGAGTTCGCCCAGCACCGTGGTCGCGTAACAGCCCGGCGGCAGGTCGAAGCGCAGCACCAACGCGCCATCGTCGCGCCAGTCCCAGCCGAGGCCCGCAGGCCGCAGGCGCAGGGTCCGGCGCTCCTGCTTCAGGCCCGCGCGCTCCAACCCGGCCCGCAGCCGCGTGGCGGTATCGCCGGCCAGCGCCGCAAGCTCCAGTTCGCGGGCAGCACCCGTGCTGCGCAGTTCGCCCTCGCCCCACAGCGGGCCGGTGGGATGGATATCGAACGCATCCAGCCGCGCCTGCAATTCGGAAGTGAACGCCTCGGGCCCGAACACGCTGCGGCTGCCGTCCAGCATCCACACCTCGCCCTCCAGGGGCGCGTCCCAGCAACCGGCCTCGATGCGCGCGGCCAGCACCCGGTTGAACAGCTCGGAACGCGCTGCCGACAGCAGCATCGTGCGCTCCTCGCGCTTCACCCGGCGGCCGGCGAACATCGCCACCGCCTGCGACACGTTGCCGCCGCCGCGGCCGAAGCGCTGCTCGCCGAAGAAGTTGGGCACCCCGCGCCGGGCGATGGTGGACAGGCGCGCCGCGATCGCCTCGCGCTCGCCCGCGACGTCGCGCAGCACCAGCACGAAGCGGTTGCCGGCCAGCGCGCCGCGCGGCAGCTTGCGCGCGTGCCACGCGTGGTCCAGTACGCGCAGCGCCTGCCCCGGACCTGATCCGGGGTCGTCGCGCTCCAATGCCTCGATCGGCGGCACGATCTTCTTCGGAATCCACACCGAGAACCGCTGGCGCGTCACCGCATGGCGGTCCTTCAGCCCGGCATAGCCGATCGCCGATTCGTCCACGCCGGCCCACTGTGCGAGGGTTTTCGCCGCGAAGGCGGTGTTCATGCCGCGCTTTTCGACCGTCAGCAGCAAGTGCTCCCCGGCACCGCTGGCCTCGAACCCCGGCAATTCCTCGACGAAGAAGTCCTCGGCGGCGGCGCGGATGCGCGCGGCCAGGACCGGCGCGCCGTGGGCGCGCACGGCCACGGTCATGCCGGCACCAGCAGGCACACCGCCTGCGCCGCGATGCCCTCGCCGCGACCGGTGAAACCGAGCGTCTCGCTGGTCGTGGCCTTGACGCTCACCGCGTCGATGCCGATGCCGAGGTCGGCGGCGATCCGTTCGCGCATGGCCTGCGCGTGCGGCCCGACCTTGGGCGCCTCGCAGACCACCGTGATGTCGCAGTTGCCCACGCGCCAGCCGCGCTCGCGCAGCAGCGCGTCGCAATGGCGGACGAAGGCACGGCTGTCGGCGTCCTTCCAGCGCGCGTCGGACGGCGGGAAGTGGCGGCCGATGTCGCCCAGTGCCAGCGCGCCGAGCATGGCGTCGCACAGCGCGTGCAGCGCCACGTCGCCATCGCTGTGCGCCAGCACGCCGCGCGCGTGCGGGATGCGCACGCCGCCCAGCACCACGTGGTCGCCCGCGCCGAAAGCGTGGACGTCGAAACCTTGGCCGATGCGGATGTTCATGGCGTCCTCGCCAGCAGGAATTCGACCAGGGCCAGGTCCGCCGGCGTGGTCACTTTCACGTTGTCCTCGCGCCCTTCGACCAAGCGCGGGCGCAGGCCCAGGCGCTCGACCGCCATCGCCTCGTCGGTCACCACCACGCCATCGGCCTGCGCCGTTTCCAGCGCGCGCCGCAGCAGGTCGCGGCGGAACGCCTGTGGCGTCAGCGCGCGCCAGAGGCGCTCCCGGGGCTCGGTGGCATCGATGCGGACGTCATCGCCGCCGCGCTTGAGGGTATCGCGCACCGGCGCGGCGAGGATGGCGCCGTCGGCACAGGCGGCCGCGGCGTCGAGCAACTTGCCGATATCGTCCGCGCGCAGGTTGGGACGCGCGGCGTCGTGCACCAGCAGCAGCGCGTCATCGCCCACGCATTCCGGCAGTGCGCGGAGCGCGGCGAGCACCGAGTCGGCACGCTCGCCGCCGCCGATGCAGGTGACGACGGGCTTGCCGTGCAATGCCGCCCAGCCGGGCCAGCGCACGTCGCCGTCCGCCAGCGCCACCACCACGCCCTCGATGCGCGGATGCGCCAGCAGCGCCTCCAGCGCATGCGCGATCAGCGGCTTGCCGGCGGCCTGCAGGTACTGCTTGGGCACCTCGCCACCGAAGCGGCGCCCGCTGCCGGCGGCGGGGACCAGCGCCCAGTTCATGGCGCCGTGCCGTCGTCGTTGGCCGGTGCAGCGGGTGCTGCAGCCGGCGCGGCCGGGGCCTGTGCGCCGTCGATCACGCGGTAGAACGTCTCACCCGGCTTCACCATGCCCAGCTCGCTGCGTGCCCGCTCCTCGACCGCTTCGCCGCCGGCCTTGAGGTCGGCGACTTCCGCGGCCAGCGCGTCGTTGCGGGCCTGCAGCTTGCGGTTCTCGGCGGTCTGTATCGATACCTGCGCCTTCAGCGCGGCCACCTCGCGCTGGCCGCCGCTGCCGTACCAGAGCTTGGCCTGCAGGGCCGCCAGCAGCAGCGCCAGGACCAGCAGCAGCACGCGCATCGGTTTCACCGGCGGAACCGGTTCAGCGCTTCAGCGACACGAAGGCATCGCGGCCGGCGTAGCGCGCGGCCGCGCCCAGCTGCTGCTCGATGCGCAGCAGCTGGTTGTACTTGGCCACGCGGTCGCTGCGGCACAGCGAGCCGGTCTTGATCTGCGTCGCGGTGGTCGCCACCGCGATGTCGGCGATGGTCGTGTCCTCGGTTTCGCCGGAGCGGTGCGACACGATCGCCGCGTACTTCGCCGCATCGGCCATGGCGATGGCCTCCAGCGTCTCGCTGAGGGTGCCGATCTGGTTCACCTTGATGAGGATGGCGTTGGCCACGCCGCGGCCGATGCCGTCCTTGAAGATGCGCGGATTGGTCACGAACAGGTCGTCGCCGACCAGCTGCACCTTGCCGCCGAGGCGGTCGGTCAGCAGCTTCCAGCCATCCCAGTCGTCCTCGGCCATGCCGTCTTCGATGGTGATGATCGGGTACTGCGCGCACCAGTTGGCGAGGAAATCGACGAACTGCTCCGAGGTGAGGCGCTTGCCCTCGCCGGTCAGGTTGTACTTGCCGTTCTCGAAGAACTCGGTGGACGCCACGTCCAGGCCCAGCAGGACGTCTTCGCCGGCCTTGTAGCCGGCCTTGCCGATGGCCTCGAGGATGGTCTCCAGGGCTTCCTCGTTGCTGCGCAGGTCGGGGGCGAAGCCGCCCTCGTCGCCCACGGCGGTGGACAGGCCGCGCGCCTTCAGCACGGACTTCAGCGCATGGAAGATCTCGGTGCCGCTGCGCAGCGCCTCGGAGAACGAATCGAAGCCGACCGGCAGGACCATGAATTCCTGCAGGTCCACGTTGTTGTCGGCGTGCGCGCCGCCGTTGATGATGTTCATCATCGGCACCGGCAGCACCGGCGCCGCGCCGGACAGGCCGGCGAGGTACTGCCACAGCGCCTGCTTGCGCGAGGCCGCCACCGCATGCGCGGCCGCCATCGACACGCCCAGCAGCGCGTTCGCGCCCAGCCGGCCCTTGTTCTCGGTGCCGTCGAGGTCGATCAGGCGCTTGTCCAGCCCGGCCTGGTCGGCGGCATCGAAGCCCTGCAGCGCATCGGCGATCACGCCGTTGACGTTGCCGACGGCCTTCTGCACGCCCTTGCCGAGGTAGCGCGTCTTGTCGCCGTCGCGCAGTTCCACGGCTTCCTTGCTGCCGGTGGAGGCGCCCGAAGGCACCGCGGCGCGACCGAAGCTGCCGTCGGCCAGGGTCACGTCCGCTTCGAGCGTGGGGTTGCCGCGGCTGTCGAGGATCTCGCGGGCGTGGATGCGGGTGATCGTGGTCATGGGGTGGGATCGTCCAGGGGAATTCAGAGGGTCTGTTCGAGGAAGCCGCCGCGCTTGATCGCGGCATCCAGTGCCAGCAGCGTTTCCAGCAGCGCTTCCATCTTGCCCAGCGGCCACGCGTTGGGGCCGTCGGACAGCGCCTTGCTCGGGTCGGGATGGGTTTCCATGAACACGCCGGACACGCCCACCGCCACTGCCGCGCGCGCCAGCACCGGCACGAACTCGCGCTGCCCGCCGGAGCTGCTGCCCTGCCCGCCCGGCAGCTGCACCGAGTGGGTGGCGTCGAACACCACCGGGCAGCCGGTGTCGCGCATGACCGCGAGGCTGCGCATGTCGCTGACCAGGTTGTTGTAGCCGAAGCTGGCGCCGCGCTCGCAGACCATGATCTGCTGGTTGCCGGTGGACTTGGCTTTCTCCACCACCGGCTTCATGTCCCACGGCGACAGGAACTGGCCCTTCTTGATATTGACCGGCTTGCCGGTGGCGCAGACCTTGGTGATGAAGTCGGTCTGGCGCACCAGGAACGCCGGCGTCTGCAGCACGTCCACCACCGAGGCCACTTCGTCCATCGGCGTGTATTCGTGTACGTCGGTGAGCACCGGCACGCCGAGCTGGCGCTTCACTTCCGCCAACACGCGCAGGCCCTCTTCCATGCCGGGACCGCGGAAGCTGTTGATCGATGTGCGGTTGGCCTTGTCGAAGCTGGACTTGAAGATGAAGTTGATCCCGAGCTTGCCGGTGATCTCCTTCAACTGCCCCGCCACGTCGATCTGCAGCTGCTCGCTCTCGACCACGCAGGGGCCGGCGATCAGGAACAGCGGCTGATCCAGCCCGACCTTGAAGCCACAAAGATCCATGGGTGCGCTCACTTCTGCTGGGCCGCGCGGCGTTCGCGGGCGGCGCGGATGAAGCCGACGAACAGCGGATGCCCGCTGCGCGGCGTGGACAGGAACTCGGGATGCGCCTGGCAGGCCAGGAACCACGGATGCACGGCCTGCGGCAGTTCCACCATCTCCACCAGCAGGTCGTCCATCGACTTGGCGGAAATCACCAGCCC
>DASWXO010000030.1:0-7199 GCA_036405455.1 Thermomonas sp.
GTCGGCGACGCGGCCGGCGGGGTCGTGACGGGCCGGCTGGCAAACGCGGCGATCGGATCCGCGGGCGCAGGCTCCGAACGGGCCGGGGCCGGTCCCGGTGGCGTGCCAGTGGCAGCGGGTGTCGCGGCGGCCGTGGCGGCAACCGACGCACCGTCGCCCGGCCATTCCAGCACCAGCACGGCGCCGGTCGCGGCCGTATCGAGCGTGGTCGGGATGGCCTTGACCTTGCCGGCCAGATCGAACACCACCCGCACCGTGCCGGGCACGGGCTGGCCGGTGCGGACGGCCTTCACCATCCCCACGGCCGGCGGCAGGACCAGCCCGCGGGCCAGGTGGCTGTCGGGAAAGTCGACCGCCAGCCGCTCCGGGTTGGACAGCGGGATCAGGCGGTACTCGCCGGTCTTGTCGAGGTGCAGCTCGGCGCGCGTGCCAGTGGCCCCGGTCTCGATGCGCAACTGCTTGATTTCAGATGCGTTTGACGAGCCACAGGCGAACGCGGCCAGCAGCACGGCGGCCGGCACGACGCGATCGCGATGGTTCCCCAACAGGCGCATGGCCGGGAGTTAAGCACCGGTTACGCCAAGGTGCAAGCACTTTTCCCTGAATAATCCGCAACCTGCACCACTTTTCTCGATGAACGTGCAGATTGGCGACGCAAGTCAGCCCAGGTCGAGCCGGGCCAGCCACGCCACGCCCACCGGGGTCCGGGACAGCAGCTGGCAGCGACGACCGGCGCCGTCCACCGCCAGCCGGATCTCGAGGTCTACCGGCGGCAGCGCCCCCTCGCCCCGCGCCGGCCACTCCACCAGCCACAATCGCGCCTCGGCCGGATCCAGGCCGAGGAATTCCAGCTCGCCGGGGTCGCCGATGCGGTACAGGTCCAGGTGCAGCGCGGTGCCGCCGGCCGGCAGCGGGTACTGCTCGACCAGGGTGTAGGTCGGGCTGCGGATGGTGCCGGTGACGCCCAGCGCGCGCAGCATCGCCCGCGCCAGCGAGGACTTGCCGGCGCCCAAGTCGCCGTGGAGATGGACCACGGCCCGCGCGGGCAACGCCTGCGCCAGCCGGGCGCCGAGGGCGTCGGTGGCCGCGGCGTCGGGAAGGAAAAGCTCGGACATCCGCCTATCGTCGCATCGGATTGGCCAGGCGGCGCAGCCACGGCAGCAGGTCGGAGGGCAGCAGGCCGCGCTCGCCGTCCTCACGCGCGGCCGCATCGCCGGCGGCGGCGTGCAGCAGTGCGCCGGCCACCGCTGCGTCGCGCGGGGCGAAGCCCTGCCCGTGCAGCGCCGCGATCACGCCGGTGAGCAGGTCGCCCATGCCGCCGGTGCCCATGCCGGGGTTGCCGGCGCACAGCACCGCCGGCGGCACGCCGGGCGCCTGCACCAGCGTGCCCGCGCCCTTCAGCACCGCGACGCCGCCCCAACGCGCCTGCAGCGCGGCGACCGCGGCGAAGCGATCACGCTGGACCTCGGCGGTGGGGGTGCCAAGCAGCCGAGCCGCCTCGCCGGGATGCGGCGTGACCACGTCGTCGGGCCGCAGCGTGGCGCCCGATGCCGCCAGCAGCGCCAGCGCCTCGGCATCGAACACGCGCGGCCTGTCGCAGGCCAGCACGCGCTCGAACAACGCCCGCCCCCACGCGCCCTGCCCCAGCCCGGGGCCGATGGCCACGACATCGGCGCGCGCCAGCAGGGCATCCAGCTGCGCGGCGTCCTCGACCGCGTGGGCCATCGCTTCCGGGCAGCGCGCCAGCAGCGCCGGCACATGGGCCGCGCGGGTCGCCACGCTGGCGAGGCCCGCGCCGCAGCGCAGCGCGGCCTGCACCGCCAGCAGGATCGCGCCGCCGCTGCCGGCCTCGCCGCCGACGCACAGCACGTGGCCGTTGCGGCCCTTGTGGGTGTCGCGCGGCCGCAGCGGGAAGAAGCCCGCCAGCGCGTCGGCGCGGTAGGCCAAGGCCGCGGGCGCGAGGCCTTCGAAGACGTCCGCCGGCAGGTCCAGCGTCGCCAGTTCCAGTTCACCGCAGTGGTCGAGCGCCGCGCCGGTGCGCAGGCCGCGGTGGCGGGCGAGGAACTGCAGCGTGCAGTCGGCCCGCACCGCCGCGCCCGGCGCGCTGCCGCGCGCCGCATCGATGCCGCTGGGCACGTCCAGCGCCAGCACCGGCGCACGGTGTGCGTTGATGGCCTCGACCAGCGCCGCCGTCGCCGCCTCCGGCGCGCGCGACAGGCCGATCCCGAACAGGGCATCGACGATCAGATCGGCATCGCCGAGGACATCCTCGATCACGCCACCCGCCGCCAGGTACTCGGCGCAGGCCCGCTGCGCGAGCGCGCTGGCCGGTTCGGCGACGCGCAGCACGCGCACGTCGCGCCCGGCCTCGCGGGCATGACGCGCCAGCACGTAGCCGTCGCCGCCGTTGTTGCCCGGCCCGCAGGCCACCACGATCCGCCGCGCCTGCGGCCAGTGCTTCAGCACGCAGCGCCAGGCCGCCTGCCCGGCGCGCGCCATCAGCGCGAAGGCGTCGCCGTCCAGCCGCGCGGTGCCGCGCGCCTCCAGCACGCGCAGGGCCTCGGGGGCGAACAACGGCAGCGGTGCGGGCATGCGGCGCTCCGGTGGCAAGGGACGGGGCATCGTACCCCCCGCACCTATACTGGCGCGCATGACGATGCCCGATCCCGCCGCGCTGGCCGACCGCATCCGCGCGCTGGCGCGGGCCGCGGGCTTCCAGCGCGTGGGCATCTCCGGCATCGCGCTGGGCGAGGACGAGGCGCACCTGCTCGACTGGCTGGCGCAGGGCCTGTATGGCTCGATGGACTGGATGGCCCGCCACGGCGCGCTGCGCGCCCGCCCGGCCGAGCTGCTGCCGGGCACGGTGCGGGTGATCTCGGTCGGGCTGGACTACGGCCAGGACCCGGACGCGGCGTGGCCCACGCTGGACGACGGCGAGCGCGCCTACGTCGCCCGCTACGCGCTGGGCCGCGATTACCACAAGCTGCTGCGCCACCGCCTGCAGAGACTGGCCGAGCAGGTGCAGGCGGAGATCGGCCCGTTCGGCTACCGCGCCTTCACCGACTCCGCGCCGGTGCTGGAACGTGCGCTGGCCCGCAACGCCGGGCTGGGCTGGATCGGCAAGCACACCTGCCTGATCGACCGCGACGGCGGCAGCTGGTTCTTCCTCGGCGAGCTGTTCGTGGACCTGCCGCTGCCGGTGGATCCGCCTGCCAGCGCGCACTGCGGCACCTGCACCCGTTGCATCGACATCTGCCCGACCCGGGCCATCACCGCGCCGTACCGGCTGGACGCACGGCGCTGCATCTCCTACCTGACCATCGAGCACGAGGGCAGCATCGACGAGGACCTCCGCCCGCTGATCGGCAACCGCATCTTCGGCTGCGACGACTGCCAGCTGGTCTGCCCGTGGAACAAGTTCGCCCGCCGCACCGACGAGCCCGACTTCCGCGCCCGCAACGGGCTGGACCGGGCCACGCTGGCCGAGCTGTTCGCGTGGGAGGAGGACGAGTTTCTGCGCCGCACCGAAGGCAGCGCGATCCGCCGCAGCGGGCATGAGCGCTGGCTGCGCAACATCGCCGTCGCGCTGGGCAACGCGCCGACCACGCCGGCCGTCCTGGCCGCGCTGGCCCGCCGCCGCGACCATCCCTCGCCGGTGGTGCGCGAACACGTGGCGTGGGCATTGCAGCGGCACGGGGCGCGGCAGTCCCCGTAAAATGCGGGAATGACCGACGACCTGCCCCGCCCCAGCTTCCACGGCTTCGAACAGATCCCCCTGCGGGAATACGCCGAGCGCGCCTACCTCGATTATTCGATGTACGTGGTGCTCGACCGCGCACTGCCCTTCCTCGGCGACGGGTTGAAGCCGGTCCAGCGCCGCATCGTCTACGCGATGAGCGAGCTGGGCCTGGCCGCCTCGGCCAAGCCGAAGAAGTCCGCGCGCACCGTGGGCGACGTGATCGGCAAGTACCACCCGCACGGCGACTCCGCCTGCTACGAGGCGCTGGTGCTGATGGCGCAGCCGTTCTCGTACCGCTACCCGCTGATCGAAGGCCAGGGCAACTTCGGCTCCAGCGACGACCCGAAGTCGTTCGCGGCGATGCGCTACACCGAATCCAAGCTCTCGCCGATCGCCGAAGTGCTGCTGGGCGAGCTGGGCCAGGGCACCGCCGACTGGACGCCGAACTTCGACGGCACGCTGGAGGAGCCCACCTGGCTGCCGGCGCGGCTGCCGCACCTGCTGCTGAACGGCACCACGGGCATCGCCGTGGGCATGGCCACCGACGTGCCGCCGCACAACCTCAACGAGATCGTCAGCGCCTGCGTGCGTCTGCTGGACGACCCCGATGCCAGCGTGCGCGACCTGTGCGAGCACGTGCGCGGCCCCGACTACCCCACCGCGGCGGAGATCATCACCCCGGTCGCGGACCTGCAGGCGATGTACGAAACCGGCAGCGGCTCGGTCCGTGCGCGCGGCGTGTACGTGCGCGAGCAGGGCAACATCGTCATCACCGAACTGCCCTACCAGGTCAGCCCCAGCAAGGTGATCGAGCAGATCGCCCAGCAGATGCGGGCCAAGAAGCTGCCGTGGCTGGAGGACATCCGCGACGAGTCCGACCACGCCAATCCCACCCGCATCGTGCTGGTGCCGCGCAGCAACCGCGTGGACGCCGAGCAGCTGATGGGCCACCTGTTCGCCACCACCGACCTGGAGAAGAGCTACCGGGTCAACATGAACGTGATCGGGCTGGACGGGCGTCCGCAGGTGAAGAACCTGAAGATGCTGCTGACGGAGTGGCTGGCGTTCCGCCAGGACACCGTGACCCGCCGCCTGAAGCACCGCCTGGACAAGGTCGAGCGCCGCCTGCACTTGCTGGAAGGCCTGCTGGTGGCGTTCCTCAACCTCGACGAGGTGATCCGCATCATCCGCACCGAGGACGAGCCGAAGGCCGTGCTGATGGCGCGCTTCGGCCTGTCCGAAGACCAGGCCGACTACATCCTCGACACCAAGTTGAAGCAGCTCGCGCGGCTGGAGGAAATGAAGATCCGCGGCGAGCAGGACGAGCTGGCCGCCGAGCGCAGCAAGCTGCAGGCCCTCCTCGAGAGCAAGGCCAAGCTGAAGAAGCTGATCAAGGACGAGCTGCTGGCCGATGCCAAGAAGTTCGGCGACGCCCGCCGCAGCCCGCTGGTGGCACGCCAAGCCGCGCAGGCACTGGACGAGACCGAGCTGGTGGCCAGCGAGCCGATGACCGTGGTGCTGAGCGAAAAGGGCTGGGTACGGGCCGCCAAGGGCCACGACATCGACGCCGCCGCGCTCAGCTACCGCGAGGGCGACGGGCTGCTGGGCGCGGTGCGCGCGCGCAGCACCCAGCAGGTCGCCTTCCTCGATTCCGCGGGGCGCAGCTATTCCACCGCCGTGCACACCCTGCCGTCGGCGCGCGGCAACGGCGAGCCCCTGACCGGCCGCTTCGCCCCGGCGCCGGGCGCGGTCTTCCAGGCGCTGGCCAGCGGCGGCAACGACGACCGCCTGGTCATCGCCTCCAGCCACGGCTACGGCTTCGTCACCCGCTTCGAGAACCTGACCGGCCGCAACAAGGCGGGCAAGGCGCTGCTGTCGCTGTCCGAAGGCGGGCAGGTGCTGCAGCCGGCGCCGGTGGCGGATCCCGCGGCCGACCGCATCGTCGCGGTGACCAGCGCCGGCCACGTCCTGGCGTTCCCGGTGGCGGAGCTGCCGGAACTGGACAAGGGCAAGGGCAACAAGCTGATCGAGATCCCGAAGGCCAAGCGCGGCACCGAGCAGGTGGTCGCGGTCGCCGTGGTACCGCCCACCGGCAAGCTACAGGTGAAGTCCGGCGCGCGCACGATGACGCTGTCGTTCAAGGAGCTGGACGCCCACCTCGGCGCGCGCGGCTCGCGCGGCGGGCTGCTGCCGCGCGGCTGGCAGAAGGTGGACGGGCTGGCGGTGGAGGCCTGACGTTGCGGCGGCGGCGAAACCGTCGTGCGTTCCGCGCAGCGGGATTTCGAGCCGCGTAGCGGGATGCGCGGCGGTAGGCGCCGCCGATCCGAGGAGACACACATGCAACCCGACTTCTGGCAACAGCGCTGGGCCGAACAGCAGATCGGCTTCCACCAGGCCACGCCGACGCCGCTGCTGCTCAAGCACTGGCCGGCACTGGGTGTACCCGCGGGCGCCACCGTGTTCGTGCCGCTGGCCGGCAAGTCGCTGGACATGGCGTGGCTGGCCGGCCAGGGCCACCGCGTGCTGGGCGTGGAGCTGTCGCAACTCGCGGTGGACGCCTTCTTCGCCGAACACGGGCTGGTGCCCGAGGTCGAGGAGACCCGCTACGGCCGGCACCACCGCGCCGGCGGCATCGAGCTGATCCGCGGGGATGCGTTCGGGCTGGATGCCGGCCTCTTGGCCGGCTGTGCGGCGGTGTTCGACCGCGCGGCGCTGATCGCGCTGCCGCCGGACCTGCGCCGCCGCTACGCGGGCGAACTGTACGCGCGTCTGCCCGCCGGCTGCCGCGGCCTGCTGGTGACGCTGGAATATCCCCAGGCCGAACGCGACGGCCCGCCGTTCTCGGTGCCGGAGGAGGAAGTCCGCGGCCTGTACGGCGCCGACTGGACGGTCGACCTGCTGGAACGCCGCACCATCCCGCCCGGCCATCCGGGCCACGTGGCCGGGGTCTCCCGGCTGGACACCGCCGTCTTCGCCCTGCACCGCCGCTGAGCCGGGTGGCGGCAGGTTGACCAGGATCAAGTCGCCGCCGCCCGTCCCTGCCTAAGCTGCGCCCATGCACTCCCAGACCATCGCCTTCGATGCCGGGCTGCTGCGCCGCTACGACCGGCCCGGCCCCCGGTACACCTCGTACCCGACCGCGCCGCAGTTCACCGCGGACTTCGGCGAGGCCCAGCTGCGCGAGGTGGTGCAGGCCAGCAACGACGAGCCGATCCCGCGCCGGCTGTCGCTGTACGTGCACGTGCCGTTCTGCTTCAGCCCCTGCTTCTACTGCGGCTGCAACCGCATCATCACCCGCGACCTGGCGCGCGGCGACGCGTACCTGGCGCGGCTGCACCGCGAGATCGCGCTGGTCGCGCCGCTGTTCGACCGCGACCGCGAGGTGATCCAGCTGCACTTCGGCGGCGGCACCCCCAACTTCCTCAGCCCGGCCCAGCTGGGCGACGTGGTGGACGCGCTG
>DASWXO010000031.1:0-15459 GCA_036405455.1 Thermomonas sp.
CGTGTACCGCTCCAGCGGCGCGGGCGGCCAGCACGTCAACAAGACCGAGTCCGCGGTGCGCATCACCCACGTGCCGTCCGGCGTGGTGGTGGCCTGCCAGACCGAGCGCAGCCAGCACGCCAACCGCGACCGCGCGATGAAGATGCTGGCCGCCAAGCTGTACGAGCTGGAGGTGCAGAAGCGCAATGCCGAGAAGGACGCGCTGGAAGCGACCAAGTCCGACGTGGGCTGGGGCAGCCAGATCCGCAATTACGTGCTGGACCAGAGCCGGATCAAGGACCTGCGCACCGGAATCGAGCGCTCAGACACCCAGAAGGTGCTGGACGGCGACCTGGACGAGTTCGTGGAAGCCAGCCTCAAGTCCGGGCTGGAAGCCGGCGCCAAGCGCAGCGACGCGGTCTGACCGCGTCGTCCCTGCTCAGCCCTGCGCGCGCAAGGCGCGCAGGCTGCTGGCACGGGCGATCTCGGACGATGTCGCCACGATGCGGGGCACGCTGGACATCACCGTGACGATCCCGTCGGCGGCCTCCGGCTGTTCCAGCACGGCCTCGGCGGTGGCGTCATCCGGCAGCTGCGCCCCCCAGTAACCCACCCACGCGTCGCGGTTGCGCTTGGCGGCGTACAGGGCGCGGTCGGCCATCCGCAGGGCGTAGTCCCAGCGCCCGGCCGCCCACTGGTCGCTGCCCGCATCGAAGAAGGGAATCGGCGCCAGGCCCAGCGAGACCGTGATCGGTCGCGCGGCGTGCGCGGTTTCCAGCGTGTAGGCCATCGCCCGGCGCAGGCGCGCGGCCACCTGTTCGGCCTGCTCCCGCGTCAGGTTGGTGCACGCCACCAGGAATTCCTCGCCGCCCCAGCGCGCCACCAGGTCGGTGGGGCGGCAGGCGGCCTTGAGGCGGGCTGCCAGCGCCACCAGCACGTCATCGCCGACGTGGTGGCCATGGGTGTCGTTGATCTGCTTGAAGTGGTCGACATCGATCAGGAACAGCACGTGGCGGGTCCCCGCGGGCCCCGGCTGCGCGGCCATCGCGTTGAGCATGGCGGTGGCGGCATGGCGGTTGTTGAGGCCTGTCAGCGCATCCACCTCGCTGAGCCGGCGCAGCTGCCCATGGCGCTTGCGCAGCAGCAGTCCGAAAGCGGTGGCAGCGCCCAGCAACAGGAGCAGGATGGCGATCACCGCTGCCGAGAGCAGCCGGTTCTTCTCGCTTTCCAACGCCTGGATGCGGGCCTCGGTGCGCATGCGCTCCAGCTCGCGCTGTGCCACGACAGCCTGGCTGTGTGCCTGCAGTTCCGCCAGCGCGGTGGTCTGCCGCGACAGGTTGCCTTGGAGCGCCAGGCATTCGGCCAGCGGGCCAGCGTCCGTGATTGGCGCCGACGCGGGGGGCGGTGCCGCGGCCGGACTGGCCGGCAGCAGGCTGGCCAGCGTCAGGAGCAGCAGCAAGGGCAGGGGAAGGGTCCGCATGGTGGCCAGCGCGCAATGTGTCCGAATGGCTCGATGCAATATGCGTGCCGTCCCTCCGTCAACGGGCTGACATCGTTGCAGGGCAAGGGATACGGGAGGCCTCTGTTATGCTGTCCCGCTTGATTGCCGCGGCCTGCCGGGCCCTTGGCTCCCCTTTTTCTACGAGCGCCTGACCGGATGGGCGCGACGAACCGACCATGACCGATACCCCCCACCTCCCGACCGACGAAAACCACCTCATCGCCGAGCGCCGCGCCAAGCTGGCCGCCCTGCGCGGGGACGGCATCGCGTTCCCCAACGATTTCCGCCGTACCGACTACGCCGGCGATCTGCAGGCCGAATACGCCGACGCCGAACGCTGGACTGGCGAGGCCCTGGAAGGCAGTGGCCGCAAAGTCGCCATCGCCGGCCGCATCCTGGCCAAGCGCGTGATGGGCAAGGCGGCGTTCGCCACCGTGCAGGACATGAGCGGCAAGGTGCAGCTGTTCCTGCAGTCGAACGCGCTGGGCGCGGCCTACGAGGCGTTCAAGAGTTGGGACATCGGCGACATCGTCGCGGCCGAGGGCGGACTGATGCGCACCAAGACCGGCGAGCTGTCGGTCAAGGTGGAATCGCTGCGCCTGCTGGTGAAGTCGCTGCGGCCGCTGCCGGACAAGTTCCACGGCCTGGCCGATGTCGAGCAGCGCTATCGCCAGCGCTACGTGGACCTGATCGTCACGCCGGAAGCGCGCGAGGTGTTCGTGGCGCGCTCGCGCATCGTCGCCGCCATCCGCCGTTGGCTGGACGCGCGCCGTTTCCTGGAAGTGGAAACGCCGATGATGCATTACATCGCCGGCGGCGCCACGGCGCGCCCGTTCACCACGCACCACAACGCGTTGGACATCGACCTGTTCCTGCGCGTGGCGCCGGAGCTGTACCTCAAGCGCCTGGTCGTCGGCGGCCTGGAGCGCGTGTACGAGATCAACCGCAACTTCCGCAACGAAGGCGTGTCCACCCGCCACAACCCCGAGTTCACCATGCTGGAGCTGTACGAGGCCTACGCCACGTACACCGAGGTGATGGACCTGACCGAAGGGATGATGCGCGACGTGGCCGTGGAGGCGATGGGCACCACCGTGTTCGAGTGGGATGGCCACACCATTGACCTCGGCCCGGCGTTCCGCCGCTGGAAGCTGGAAGAGGCCGTGCGTGAACTGAATCCTGAAATCTCCGTCGCCGACTGCCGCGACCGCGACGCGCTGGCCGCGCACTGTGCGCGCCTGAAGATCCCGGTCAAACCGGGCTACGGCTGGGGCAAGCTGCTGCTGGAGATCTTCGAGAAGACCGTCGAGACCGGCCTGATCCAACCGACCTTCATCACCCATTACCCGGTGGAGGTCAGCCCGCTGGCGCGCGAATCCGACAGCGAACCGGGCATCACCGACCGCTTCGAGCTGTTCGTCGGCGGCAAGGAGCTGGCCAACGGCTTCTCCGAATTGAACGATCCGGAGGACCAGGCGGCCCGTTTCCGCGCCCAGGTCGAGGCGAAGGAAGGTGGCGACGACGAAGCCATGCACTTCGACGCCGACTACATCCGGGCCCTGGAAGTGGGTTTGGCCCCAACCGGTGGTCTTGGCGTGGGCATCGACCGCTTCGTGATGCTGCTGACCGGCTCCAGCTCGATCCGCGACGTGCTGCTGTTCCCGTACATGCGGCCGGGTGGTTGAGCCGGTCGTGTCAGCGCCGGAGGAGGGCCGCAACGAGGTCCGCCGTACCTTCGACCCCTTGCCAACGCGCGGCAATGCGGTGACGATGCGGCAATCGCATGGTTCCGCGTCATTGCCGGAAAGGGGCGCAGCATGGATGTCGTGATTGTCGACGACCAGCCATCGGTCCGCACGATGCTGCGGCATATCGTGCAGGACATCGGGCCGCAGGTGGCCGCCCACGACTTCGGCGTGCCGCAGGAGGCCCTCGAGTGGTGCGAGGAAAACCGCCCGGACCTGCTCCTGCTGGACTACCGCATGCCGGGCATGGATGGGCTGGAACTGGCCCGTGCCTTCCGCCAGCCGTTGCGTAACCGCGACGTGCCGATCGTCCTGGTGACGGTGGTTGGCGACGAGCCGATCCGTCAGGCCGCGTTGGACGCGGGCGTGATCGATTTCATGGTGAAGCCCATCCGGCCGCGCGAGCTCCGCGCCCGCTGCCGGAACCTGTTGCAGCTGCGCCAGCAATCGGAATCGGTGAAGCAGCGTGCCTTGTCACTGGAGCAGCGCCTGCTGGCCAGCATGCACGAGGTGGAGGAGCGCGAGCGCGAGACGCTGTCGCGGCTGGCCCGCGCCATCGAGTTCCGTGACGCCGGCACCAGCGCCTACCTCGAACGCATGGCCCACGTCGCTGGCCTGATCGCCGAGGAACTGGGCCTGCCGGAAAGCCAGGTCCGCACCATCGAGCTGGCCGCGCCGCTGCATGACATCGGCAAGATCGCCATCCCGGACGCCGTGCTGATGAAGCCCGGCCCGCTGGATGTCGACGAACGCAAGCGCATGCAGCAGCATCCGCGGATCGGCTACCAGCTGCTGCAGGACAGCCAGAACCGGTTCATCCAGGTGGGCGCGCAGATTGCACTGCGCCACCACGAGCACTGGAACGGCAACGGGTACCCGGATGGCCTGGCCGGCGACGAGATCCCGCTGGAGGCGCGCATCGTGACGGTGGCGGACGTGTTCGACGCGCTGCTGTCGCCGCGCCCGTACAAGCAGCCGTGGACGATCGCCCGGGCGCTGGAATTCATCGGCTCGCACAGCGGCACGATGTTCGATCCGGCCTGCGTGCGCGCCCTGATGAACAACCTGCCGCGCCTGTACGACATCTGCGACCGCTACTCGCACGTCGCGGTCCGCCAGGACTGGCGCTGATCCCATGAGCCGGTTCTGGGCGCTGGTGCGGTCGCGACTGCGCGGGCGCGCGGACAGCGAGCATGCGCAGGTGTTCGTGCGCATCGCCATCACCGCGTTGTTCTCCGCCTACCTCGGATGGGAGGTCAGTGGCGGCGGGGCCAGCGAGGCGCTGGTGGGCACGTGGCTGATCCTGATCGGCGAGCTGGCGCTGTCGCTGGGCCTGATCGCGGCGATCGTGATGGATCCGCGCCCGTCGCACCCGCGGCGCTGGCTGGGGATGCTGTCCGATTACGCCGCGATGGGCGGCGTGATGTACCTGCAGGGCGAATCCGCGGCGCCGTTGTATGCGGTCTACCTGTGGGTCACGATCGGCAACGGCATGCGCTACGGGCCGCGCTACCTGTTTGCGGCCACCGCGCTGGCGGCGATCTCGTTCGGCGCGATGATGCTGTCCACGGACTACTGGCTGGCCAATCCCTACCTGTCGTGGGGCCTGTTGATCGGCCTGGTCGCGGTGCCGCTCTACTTTGCCTCGCTGCTGAAGGCGCTGACCGCCGCGGCCGAGGAAGCGCGACGCGCCAACCTCGCCAAGAGCCGCTTCCTGGCCAACATGAGCCACGAATTCCGCACGCCGCTGAACGGCCTGTCGGGCATGTCGGAGCTGCTGGCCAGCACGCGCCTGGATGCAGAGCAGCGCAGCTACCTCGAAACCATCCAGGCCGCCACCCGTGCCCTCCTGGCGCTGGTGGAGGATGTGCTGGACATCTCGGTGATCGAGGCCGGCAAGCTGCGCCTGAAGGAAGAGGTCTTCGAGCTCGACGGCCTGCTGGAGCAGATCAACCTGATGCTGCGCCCCGAAGCCCGCTCCAAGCGGCTGGACTACGTGGTGATCGTCACCCCCGACGTCCCGCTGCGCCTGCACGGCGACCCGGGCCACCTGCGGCAGGTGCTGGTGAACCTGCTGAGCAACGCGATCAAGTTCACCACTTCCGGCGAAGTGCGGATGACGGTGGCGAAGTCGGCCGATGCCGCGCCCGGCCGCGTGCGTCTGCGCTTCACCGTGTCCGACACCGGCATCGGCATTCCGGCGTCGGCGCGGGCGCGCCTGTTCGAGGCGTTCGAGCAGGCCGACAACAGCCTCTCGCGCCGCCACCAGGGCAGCGGCCTGGGCACCACCATCGCCAAGGGCCTGACCGAAGCGATGGGCGGCACCATCGGCTTCGAGAGCAACGAGAACCTGGGGAGCCGGTTCTGGGTGGAGCTGCCCTTCGCCCTGGCTGCGGAACGCCTTGATGCGTCGACCCCCTCGCAATCGGCATCGTCCGCCGACGAGTCGACCGGCAGGGAACCGTCGCCCAACGTGATCGCCTTCAGCGATCCGTTCCTGCGCCATCGCGCACGGGTACGGCCGGTCCGCGTGCTGGTGGCCGACGACCACGCCGCCAACCGGCTGCTGTTGCAGGGGTTGCTGCAGAAGGCCGGCCACCGGGTGATGACCGTGGACGATGGTGAGTCCGCCTTGGACGCGCTGGCCGGCGGCGATTTCGAGCTGGCGCTGATGGACCTGCACATGCCCACGCTGAGCGGCATCGACCTGCTGCGCCAGCTACGGGTGATGGAAGCAGGTGGGCGCAATCGCACCCCGGTGGTCATCGTCAGCGCCGACGCCACGCCCGAGGCGGTGAAAGCCTGCACCGACGCGGGCGCCAGGGCCTTCGTCACCAAGCCGTTCTCGGTGGCGCGGCTGCTGGACACCATCGCCGGGATCCTCGCGGGCGAGGGCGGCGCCGTTCCGGCCGCACCGGAAGCCCCGCGCGCGCAATCGCACGGCTCCACCGAAGAAGTGCTGGACACCTCGGTGCTGGACGAATTCGCCTCGCTCGGCATGGGCAAGGCATTCGAAGCGGACTTCATCGGCCAGTGCGTCACCGATGCGCGCGTGGCGGTCGCCAAGATGCAGCACGCCGGCGAGGCCGGGGACTGGGAGGCGCTGCGCGAGCAGGCCCACGCCCTGAAGGGCATCGCCGGCAACCTGGGCCTGGTTCAGGTGGCCCGCCTCAGCAGCCTGATGATGCACATGACCGGGTTCGAGCTGGGCCGCGACTGGCAGCGCCACGTCGGGACCCTGGGCCAGCGCCTGCGCCATGGCGAGCAGGCGCTGGAGGCGCGCGGCAGTTGGCAGCCCGCGCGCGAGGACGTCCCCTCCTAGCGTCCGCTCCTCAGGCCTGCGCCGCCGGCGCGCCGTGGCGCCGATACTGGGCGCGCACCAGACGCTCCATCGTCCGCATGGATTTCTCGCCCAGTTGCAGGGCGGTGTCCACCCAGACGCCGGTGATCGCCATCATCTCGTCCAGGGTGACCGGCTGCGCCATCGCGCGCACCTTGTGCATGGCGGCGCGCGCGTGCGGGATGCGGCGGTTGGCGCGGATCACCTCTTCCACCGCCTGCACGCCCTGGCCGCGCGGCGCGAGAACGTCCACCAGGCCCATCTTGTAGAGCTCCTCGCTGGACAGGACCTCGCCGCTCAGCATCAGCTGCTCGGCCTTGTTCGGGGAAATGCGCTTGCACAGGAACGAGTAGGCCCCCATGCCCGGGAAGAGGTCGAACAGCACTTCCGGCAACCCCATGCCCACGCCTTCTTCGGCCACGATGGTGTGGCAGCTGAGCGCTGCCTCGAAGCCGCCGCCCAGCGCATCGCCCTGCACCAGCGCGATGCTGTGTGCACCGGCATCCAGGCCTGCGTGGAAGGCGTGCACGCCTCGCACGCACTGCTGGGCATAGGCGTACAGCGCGGCGCGGTCCTGGCGACGGATGGCATCGCAGAAATATTCGAGGTCGCCGCCCAGGTTGAACGCATCGCAGTCGGACGCCAACACCACGTGCGTCAGCGCGCCGCCGTCGCGACCCTGCTCGCGGCGCAGGCGATCGCCCAACAGGGCCTGGTACTGCAGGATGTCGTCCACCAGCGCCGGCTTGAAGCAGGCGCGGCCGGGCGCCGCCACCAGGTCGGCATGCATGTGGCACCAATGCACGGACCCGTCGGCGCTTTCGGCAGTGCGCAGGGTGGCTTGGCGGGGGGCGGACGCGATTTTCTCGAGGGTGGCAACGGCCATGGGATTCTCCAGACGAGTGGCGCCGACCCGGGCCATGGCCGGCGGGACACGATGGAGGAGGAAGAGGGCCCGAAGTGCCCTCTATGCGCCCAAACTGCTGAAAGTGCAAGAAAAAAAGACCCCGCGACGAGCGCGGGGTCCGGTGCGCGGGAACCGCCGAGCGCGTCAGGACTGCGACGGCGTGCGCAGCTCCTTGCGCAGGATCTTGCCGACGTTGCTCTTGGGGAGCTCGGTGCGGAATTCGATGGCCTTCGGACGCTTGTAGCCGGTCAGGTTTTCGTGGCAGAACGCCTTGACCTGCTCGGCGGTCAGCGCGGGGTCCTTCTTCACGATGAACACCTTCACCGACTCCCCGGAGTGTTCGTCCGGCACGCCCACGGCGGCCACTTCCAGCACGCCGGGCATCATGGCGATCACGTCCTCCACTTCGTTCGGATACACGTTGAAGCCGGACACCAGGATCATGTCCTTCTTGCGGTCCACGATGTAGAAGTAGCCCTGATCGTCCATCTTGGCCATGTCGCCGGTGTGGAGCCAGCCGTCGGCATCGATGACCTTGGCGGTTTCCTCCGGGCGCTGCCAGTAGCCTTTCATCACCTGCGGGCCCTGCACGCAGAGCTCGCCGATCTCGCCGACCGGCAGCATCGCGCCGTCCTCGCCCTTCACGCAGACGTCGGTGGACGGCACCGGCAGGCCGATGGACCCGTTGTAGGCACGCAGGTCCAGCGGATTGATGCACACCGCGGGCGAGGTCTCGGTGAGGCCGTAGGCCTCCGCCAGCGTCACGCCGGTGACCTGCTTCCACTTGTCGGCCACGGCACGCTGCACGGCCATGCCGCCGCCCAGGGTCAGGTGCAGGCGCGAGAAATCGACCTGCTCGAAGCCCGGCGTATGCAGCAGGCCGTTGAACAGGGTGTTCACGCCGGTGATGGCGGTGAAGCCCGAGCCCTTCAGCTCCTTCACGAACCCCGGCATGTCGCGCGGGTTGGTGATCAGCAGGTTGGACGCGCCGAACTTCATGAAGACCAGGCAGTTCGCGGTCAGCGCGAAGATGTGGTACAGCGGCAGCGCGGTGACGATCTTCTCCTCGCCCAGGCGCACGTTGGCGCCGACCCACGCGGCGGCCTGCTGCATGTTGGCCACCATGTTGCGGTGGGTCAGCATGGCGCCCTTGGACACGCCGGTGGTGCCGCCGGTGTACTGCAGGAACGCCAGGTCGTCCGGCGCGTTGCGGATCTCGGGCAGCGCATGCATCCGGCCCAGCGTGAGGGTGTCGCGGAAGCGGACGGCGCCCGGGATGGCGTAGTCCGGTACCATCTTCTTGACGTGCTTCAGCACGAAGTTGACCAGCGCTCCCTTCGGGAAGCCCAGCATGTCGCCCAAGCCGGTGGTGATGGCGCGCACGCCCGGCATCTGCGCCAACACCTCCTGCGCGACGTGGCCGAAGTTGTCCATCACCAGCAGCACGGTGGCGCCGGAATCGGCCAACTGGTGCTTCAGCTCGCGCGGCGTGTACATCGGATTGGTGTTCACCACCGTCAGGCCGGCGCGCAGCACGCCGAACAGGGCGATGGGGTACTGCAGGCAGTTGGGCATCATGATCGCGACGCGATCGCCCTTCTTGAGCTTCAGCTCGCCCAGCAGGTAGCCGGCGAAGTCGCGGCTCAGGCGGTCCAGCTCGGCGTAGGTGATGCCTTTCCCCATGTTGAGGAACGCGGTCTTGTCGCGGTACTTCTGCAGGGCGGAATCGAAGACGTCATTGATCGACGCGAACTCCTCCAGGTCGATCCGGGCGGGCACGCCGGCGGGGTAGTGGGCCAGCCAAGGACGTTCGACACTCATGCACTGCTCCCCTGCAGATGGTCCGCCATCGGATGCGGCGGCGTATGGAATTCGATTGGATTTGAGCATAGCCTCACTACCCTGACAAGGCGACGAGCGGTGCTGCAATGCGGCATTTCCATTGGCTTCGCGGGGTGTTGGCGTCCGTGCTGGCGGCAGGCGTGCTGGTGCTTGCCGGCTGCTCGCACGAAGCCCCGGAAGCGCAGGTACGTGCCCGGGTCGAAGCCCTGCAAACCGCCATCGACGCGCGCGACGCCGGCGCCGTGCATGCGCTGCTGGCGGACGACTTCATCGGCAACGACGGGCTGGACAAGCAAGGGGCACGCCGACTCGCCGCCGGCCTGTTCCTCCGCTACCGCGACGTGGGCCTCCGGCTGGGCCCGGTGGACGTACAGCTGCGCGGCGAGGCCGACGCCACCGCCCGGTTCACCGTGCTGGCGACCGGTGGCAGCGGTGGCCTGCTGCCCGACCGCGGGCAGGTATATGCGGTGGAGACCGGGTGGCGCCGCATCGACGGGGAGTGGCGCCTGCGCCACGCACAGTGGCGGGCCCGGCGCTGACGCGTGCCGTCAGTCGGCCTGCCGCCCGGCCAGCTGCCGCAGCACGTATTGCAGCAAACCGCCGTGGCGGGCGTACTCCACTTCCTTCGGGGTCAGCAGCAGCACGTCCACCGGGAACGCGGTGTGCGTGCCATCCGGGCGGGTGGCGGTGACGGTGGCGGTCCTGGACTCGCCGTTGGCCAGGCCGGAGATCGAATAGGTTTCGGTGCCGGTCAAGCCCAGAGACTGCGCCGACTGGCCATCCCGGAACTGCAGGGGCAGCACGCCCATGCCCACCAGGTTGCTGCGGTGGATGCGTTCGAAGCTTTCGGCGATCACCGCTTTCACGCCCAGCAGCAGCGTGCCCTTGGCCGCCCAGTCGCGGCTGGAGCCGGTGCCGTACTCCTTGCCAGCGATGACCACCAGCGGCGTGCCGTCGGCCTTGTACCGCATCGCGGCGTCGTAGATGGCCAGCTTCTCCGACGGCTGCGCGCCGAAGTACAGGGTGTTGCCGCCTTCCTCGCCGCCGAGCAGGCGGTTCCTGATGCGGATGTTGGCGAAGGTGCCGCGCACCATCACGTCGTCGTTGCCGCGCCGGCTGCCGTAGCTGTTGAAGTCGGCGGGCTGCACCCCGCGCGCCAGCAGGTAGCGGCCCGCAGGCGAGTCCTTCTTGATGCTGCCCGCGGGGCTGATGTGGTCGGTGGTGATGGAGTCGCCGAACAGGCCGAGCACGCGCGCGCCGCGGATGTCGCCGATGCGGCCCGGCGCCATGCCCATGCCGTCGAAATAGGGCGGGTTCTTGATGTAGGTGGAGGCGTCGTCCCAGGCGTACAGCTCGCCGTCGGGCGAGGCAATGGCGTTCCAGCGCTCGTCGCCCTGGAACACGTTGGCGTAGTTCCGGCGATACAGGTCCGGTCCCAGGGTGGTGGCGATGGTGTCAGCCACCTCCTTGGCGCTGGGCCACAGGTCCTTGAGGTAGACCGGCGCACCGTCGCGGTCATGCCCTAGCGGCTCGCGGGTGAGGTCCACGCCGGTGGAGCCGGCCAGCGCATAGGCCACCACCAGCGGCGGGCTGGCCAGGTAGTTCATCTTCACTTCGGCGTGGATGCGGCCCTCGAAATTGCGGTTGCCCGACAGCACCGACGCCACGCACAGATCCCCTGCGGCGATGCCGGCGCTGACCTCGACCGGCAGCGGCCCCGAGTTGCCGATGCAGGTGGTGCAACCGTAGCCGACGACGTAGAACCCGACCTGTTCCAGCGCTTCGAGCAGGCCGGCACGCTGCAGGTAGTCGGTCACCACGCGCGAGCCGGGCGCCAGTGACGTCTTCACCCACGGCTTTCGGACCAGGCCGCGGGCGGCGGCGTTGCGGGCCAGCAGGCCGGCGGCCACCATCACCGCGGGGTTGGAGGTGTTGGTGCAGGAGGTGATGGCGGCGATGACCACCGCGCCGTCCTGCAGCTTCACGGGCTGGCCGTCGATGGCCACGTGGGCCACGCCTTTTTGCAGCGACTCGTTGCCGACCGCGGCGGTACCGCCTTCGGCGATGAAATCGGATACTTCGGCACTGCGCTGGTTGCGCCGGGCGGTGAGTTGTTCGATGGCGGCGCGGCTGTTGGCCGGCACGTCCGCCAGCAGGACGCGGTCCTGCGGACGTTTGGGGCCGGCCAGCGAGGGCTGCACCGTGCCCATATCCAGCACCAGCGTGCTGCTGTAACGCGCGTGCGGACTGTCCAGCGTGTGCCACAGCCCCTGCGCCTTGGCGTACGCCTCCACCAGCGCGATCTGGTCCTCGCTGCGTCCGGACAGGCGCAGGTAGGCCAGCGATTCGGCGTCGATGGGGAAGATCGCGCAGGTGGCGCCGTACTCCGGCGCCATGTTGCCGATGGTCGCGCGGTCTGCCAGCGGCAGATGCTGCAGGCCATCGCCGAAGAACTCCACGAACTTCCCGACCACGCCGTGCTGGCGCAGCATCTGGGTGACGGTCAGCACCAGGTCGGTGGCGGTGGCGCCCTCCGGCAGCCGGCCCGTGAGCCGGAAGCCCACCACTTGCGGGATCAGCATGGAGGAGGGCTGGCCCAGCATCGCTGCCTCGGCCTCGATGCCGCCCACGCCCCAGCCGAGCACGCCGATACCGTTCACCATCGTGGTGTGGCTGTCGGTGCCGAACAGGGTGTCAGGGAAGGCCCAGGTGTCGCCGTCGACCTCCCGCGTCATCACCACCCGCGCCAGGTACTCCAGGTTCACCTGGTGGACGATGCCGGTGTTCGGCGGCACCACCTTGAAGTCCGCGAAGGCCTTCTGGCCCCAGCGCAGGAAGCCGTAGCGTTCCGCGTTGCGCTCGAATTCGATGCGGCCGTTGATGTCCAGCGCATCCGGCCGGGCGAAGGCGTCCACCTGCACGGAATGGTCGATCACCAGTTCCGACGGGATCTGCGGATTGATCTGCTCCGGCCGTCCGCCCAGCTTCACCACGGCGTCGCGCATGGCGGCCAGGTCCACCACGCAGGGCACGCCGGTGAAGTCCTGCAGGATCACGCGCGACGGCATGAAGGCGATCTCGGTGTCCGGCACCGCGTCCGCACGCCACATGGCCAGCGCTTCGATGTGCGCCGGCAGCACGCTGATGCCGTCCTCGTGGCGCAGCAGGTTCTCCAGCAGGATCTTCAGCGACCAGGGCAGGGTGGCCAGATCGAAGCGCCCGGCCAGCTTGGGCAGGCTGTGGAACGCGTACTCCCTGCCGTTAACGTGCAGGGTATCGCGGGTGGCAAAGCTGTTGCGCATGGACTGGCTCCGGACGGACGGTGAGGCGCCGGCGTGGGAGACGGCGCACACTGGAATGCAGTACGGTCATCTTGCGCGTTCGATGTTAAGCGTGATTGAAAGGGGGCAAGGCCGCGATGGACGCAACGACGCCAGCACAACCGATCCCGCAACCCACTCGCCTCGCGGCGGTCCTGACGCCTGTAATGCTGGCCGCGGGCTGGCCGGCACAGGCGGCCGATGCCGCCACGGGGGATGCCTGGGCGTGGGCCGGACCGCTGCTGGGCCTGTTGGTCGGCGCCGGCGTCGGCGTGGCTTGGGGCGCGCGCCACCGGCGCGCCCACGGCGAACTGGCGCGGCAGGTGCAGGCGTATTCCACCGACCTGCGCGTCCAGGGCGAGCGGCTGCAGGCCGCCCGCAGCGATCGCGACGACCTCGCCGAGCGGTTGGAACAGCAAACGGTGGAGTTCGGCCGGCAGGCGCACGAGGACGCACTCACCGGCCTGCCCAACGGCCGCGCATTCGACGAAGGCTTCGCCCATCATTTCGCCCGCGCGAAGCGGCATGGCCAGCCGCTATGCCTGATGCTGATCGACCTGGACCAGCTGGGCCAGGTCAACGAAAACTGGTCGCACGCGGTCGGCGACGAGGTGCTGGCCGAAGCCTCGCGCCTGCTGCGCTCGGTCTGCCGCACCTCCGACCTGCCGGCGCGGCTGGGCGGGGACGGGTTCGCCGTGATCCTCACCGACACCGACATGGACGGCGGCAAGCGCTTCAGCCAGCGCCTGCATACCGCCTTCGCCAGCGGCCGCAGCTGGCACGCGGGCGAGGTGGGTCCTAATTACGTCAGCTTCAGCGCCGGCCTCGTCCAGCTGGGCGAGGAAGACCAGGCCCCCGCCCAGCTGCGCCAGCGCGCCGACCGCGCCCTCTACTTGGCCAAGCACGCCGGCGGCAGTCGCACCAGCTTGGGCTGAATGGACCCTGCATACCCGCGCCGCGCTCGGGTATGCAGGGAAAAGTATGTATAATTTCGGCCTACCCAATTGCCGGGGACGCCCATGGAAGCCACCGTTGCGGAACGCGGCCAGATCACCCTGCCGAAGGCGGTGCGCGATGCGCTGGGCCTGACCAAGGGCAGCGTGCTGAAAGTGGAGCTGGACGGCGGCCGCATCGTGCTGAGCAAGCACGTGGATGACGCCATTTCCCGCGTCCGCGGCAAGTTCGCGCTGGATGCGCCGACGGGCAAGGGCAGGGCCGCATGATTGCCGTCGACGCTCCGGTGCTGGTCGAACTGCTGGCCGACGGGCCGCATGCCGACGCCGTGGAGACCTCCCTGCGCCAAGCGCTGGGGGCAGGCCGGGTGGTGGTCTGCGATGCCGCGTTGGCCCAATTGTCCGCCACGCTGCGCAACGGCGCCGACGCGCTGGCCGCGCTGGAAGAGATGGGCATCCACTTCAGCCCGGCCGAAGCCAAGTCCGCGCTGCGCGCGGGCGAGATGCAGCGCCGCCAGCGCCAGCGCACCGGCACGCCCCGCGAGATTTCAGACTTCCTGGTTGGCGCGCACGCCCTGCTGCAGTGCGACGCGCTGATCGCCTTCGACGCCGAGTTCTACCGCGATTACTTCAAGGGCCTGAAGTTGATCGTTCCCAAGGACTAAAGGCCCTTCACCCCACGTAGCACACGCCAAGGAACCCCCCATGCTGGACGCCTACCGCAAACACGAAGCCGAACGCGCCGCCCTCGGCATCCCGCCGCTGCCGCTGACCGCGCAGCAGACCGCCGACCTGATCGAGCTGCTGAAGGCACCGCCGGCAGGCGAGGACGCCTTCCTGCTGGGCCTGCTGGTCAACCGCGTGCCGGCCGGCGTGGACGACGCCGCCAAGGTCAAGGCCAGCTACCTGGCCGCGCTGGCGTTCGGCAGCGAGAACAACCCGCTGATCCCGCGCGCCCGCGCCACCGAGCTGCTGGGCACCATGCTGGGTGGCTACAACGTGGCGCCGCTGGTGCAGCTGCTGGATGACGCCGAGGTGGGCGCCGTGGCCGCCGATGCGCTGAAGCACACCCTGCTGGTGTTCGATGCGTTCCATGACGTCGAGGAGAAGGCCAAGGCCGGCAATGCCAACGCCAAGGCCGTGCTGGAAAGCTGGGCCAACGCCGAATGGTTCACCAGCAAGCCGGAAGTGCCGGCCTCGCTGACCGTCACCGTGTTCAAGGTGCCGGGGGAGACCAACACCGACGACCTGTCGCCGGCGCCGGACGCCACCACCCGGCCGGACATCCCCATGCATGCGCTGGCGATGCTGAAGAACAAGCGCCCCGATGCGCCGTTCGTGCCGGAGGAAGACGGCAAGCGCGGCCCGATCGGCGAGATCCTGAAGCTGAAGGAGAAGGGCCACCTGGTCGCCTACGTCGGCGACGTGGTCGGCACCGGCTCCAGCCGCAAGTCGGCCACCAACAGCGTGCTGTGGTGGACCGGCGACGACATCCCCTACATCCCCAACAAGCGCGCCGGCGGCGTGTGCCTGGGCAGCAAGATCGCGCCGATCTTCTACAACACGATGGAAGACGCGGGCGCGCTGCCGATCGAGCTCGACGTCTCGAAGATGGAGCACGGCGACGTGGTCGAGCTGCGCCCGTACGAGGGCAAGGCGCTGAAGAACGGCGAAGTGATCGCCGAGTTCGAGCTGAAGTCCGAGGTACTGTTCGACGAGGTGCGTGCCGGTGGCCGCATCCCGCTGATCATCGGCCGCGGCCTGACCGGCAAGGCGCGCGAAGCGCTGGGCCTGCCGGCCACCGACCTGTTCCGCCTGCCGGTGACCCCGCCGGACACCGGCAAGGGCTTCACCCTGGCCCAGAAGCTGGTC
>DASWXO010000032.1:0-1868 GCA_036405455.1 Thermomonas sp.
CGCGGCCAGCCGGTAGAACCCGGTCAGGGTGGCATGGGCGAAGTTGCGGTTGACGTAGCGCAGCGGCGTCCACTCCGGGTCGGCGTGGGTGCCGTTGATGTGGCCGGCGATGCCCTCCAGCTGGTCGCGCAGCAGCCGGTATTCCTGCACGTCGCCGCGCGAGACCGGGGCGATCTGCAGGAAGGTCAACCGGCCGCGATCCTGCGGGTAACGCTCGAGATAGCGCGAGAAGCCGCGGAAGCGCTCCGGCAGGCCCTTGGAATAGTCCAGCCGATCCACGCCGATGGCCAGCTCGCGCCCGCCCATGCTGGCCTGCAGCTGGCGCACCGCCGGCTTGGAGACTGCAGCCGCTGCCTGGCTGGCGATCCGCCGCGCATCGATGCCGATCGGAAACGCGCCGACGCGCACGCTGCGCCCGTCGGGCAGGCGCAGGCCGTCTTCGCCAACCAGGGTTGCGCCGCCGAACAGACGCGCGTAACTGCGGAAGCGCTCGGCGTCGCGCCGGGTCTGGAAACCAACCAGGTCATGCGCGAACAGGGCGCCGAACAGCTGGCCGTGCTCCGGCAGCGAAGCAGCGATGTCCGCCGATGGCATCGGCACGTGCAGGAAGAAGCCGATCCGGCAGCCTACGCCGCGCTCGCGCAGCATCGCCGCCAGCGGGATCAGGTGGTAGTCGTGGATCCACACGGTGTCGTCGTCGCACAGCAGCGGCGCCAGCCGGTCGGCGAACAGCGCGTTGACGCGGCGGTAGCCGGCGCGGGTTTCGCGCGCGTAGTCCACCAGGTCCAGGCGGAAATGCAGCAGTGGCCACAGCGTGCGGTTGGAGAAGCCGTTGTAGTAGGCGGCCAGGTCCTGCCGTGACAGGTCGAGGGTCACGTATTGGATGCTGCCCTCGCCCTGCTCGTGCAGCGCGCCGCTGTCCTCGCGCACGGTCTTGCCGCTCCAGCCGAACCACAGCCCGCCGCGTGCCGCCAGCGCCGCCTGCAGCCCCACCGCCAGCCCGCCGGGCGCACTTTCGCCCGGCAGCGCCACCCGATTGGAGACCACCACCAGCCGGCTCACAGCGCCTCCGTCCACGGCCGCGACAGGCGCATCGCCGCCATGATCAGGCCGACGTGCGAGTACGCCTGCGGGAAGTTGCCCCAAGCCTCGCCGTCCTCGAAGGCCATGTCCTCCGACAGCAGGCCGAGGTGGTTGCGGCGCGCGAGCACGCGTTCGAACAGCTGCCGCGCCTCGTCGTGGCGGCCGATCGCCGCCAGCGCGTCGATGTACCAGAACATGCAGATGGTGAAGCTGGTTTCCGGCACGCCGAAGTCATCCGCGGCAACGTAGCGGAACAGTCCGTCGCCGCGCTTGAGCTCGCGCCCGATCGCCTCCACGGTGGCGATGTAGCGCGGATCCTCGGCCGGCAGCAGGCCGATGTCGGCCAGCAGCAGCAGCGAGGCATCCAGATACGTGCTGTCGAACGAGGCACTGAACCAGCCGACGTCCTCGCGCCAGGCGCGTTCCAGCACCTTGGCGCGGACGCTGTCCGCGCGCTCGCGCCAGTAGCCTGAGCGCTCGGCAAGACCGAGCTTGGCCGCCACCCGTGCCAGACGATCGCAGGCGGCCCAGCACATCGCCGCAGTGTAGGTATGCACCTCGGCGCGGCCGCGGAACTCCCACAGGCCGGCATCGGGTACGTCGTGCAGCGCGAACGCGCGCTCGCCCAGCGGCTCCAGCCGGGCGAAGGTGGCGATGTCGCCCGGATCGGCCAGGCGCTGGTCGAAGAACAGCTGGGTGGTGGCCAGCACCACGCTGCCGTACACGTCGTGCTGCTTCTGCAGCCAGGCCAGGTTGCCGCGCCGCACCGGGCCGCAGCCGCGGTA
>DASWXO010000033.1:0-7025 GCA_036405455.1 Thermomonas sp.
GGCGCCGGCTGCCTGATCACCGAGGGCGTGCGCGGCGAAGGCGGCATCCTGCGCAACAGCAATGGCGAGCGCTTCATGGAGCGCTACGCGCCGAACGCCAAGGACCTGGCCTCGCGCGACGTGGTGTCGCGCTCGATGACCCTCGAGATCCGCGAAGGCCGCGGCGTGGGCGAGCACAAGGACCACATCTTCCTCGACCTGACCCACCTCGACCCGAAGGACATCCACGAGAAGCTGCCGGGCATCGCCGAGAGCGCGCGGATCTTCGCCGGCGTGGACGTGGAGAAGCAGCCGATCCCGGTGATCCCGACCGTGCACTACAACATGGGCGGCATCCCCACCAACTACCACGGCGAAGTGGTGCAGCTGAAGAGCGGCGACCCCGACGCGGTGGTGCCGGGCCTGTACGCCATCGGCGAGGCCGCCTGCGTGTCCGTGCACGGCGCCAACCGCCTCGGCTCCAACTCGCTGCTGGACCTGGTGGTGTTCGGTCGCGCGGTGGCCAACCGCTGCGCCGAGACCATCAAGCCGGGCGCGCCGCACAAGCCGTTGCCGGCCGATGCCTGCGACAAGGCGCTGGCCAACCTGGACAAGCTGCGCAACGCCCACGGCGGCACGCCGACCGCGATGATCCGCAACAACATGCAGCGCGCGATGCAGAAGGACGCGGCCGTGTTCCGCACCGGCGAGACCCTGGCCGAGGGCGTCAAGGCGATTCGCGACATCCATGCCAGCTTCGCCGACGTGAAGGTCTCCGACCGCTCGCTGGTCTGGAATTCGGACCTGATCGAAACGCTGGAGCTGCAGAACCTTCTGGGCCAGGCGCTGACCACGATTGTCTCCGCCGAGAACCGCAAGGAATCGCGCGGCGCGCACGCCCGCGAGGACTTCCCGGAGCGCGACGACGACCAGTGGCACAAGCACACCATCTGCTGGGCCGACGACGCGGGCAACACCCGCATCGACTACCGCCCGGTCCACATGTACACGCTCAGCGGCGACGTCGACGTCGTGCCGCCGAAGAAGCGCGTTTACTGATCCGGGAGACTGAGCAATGGCCGAATTCACCCTCCCGAAGAACTCCAAGATCCAGAAGGGCAAGCACTTCCCGGCGCCGGGCGCGAAGAACCCGCGTACCTTCAAGATCTACCGCTGGAGCCCGGACGACGGACTGAACCCGCGCACCGACACCTACGAGGTGGACATGGCGGCGTGCGGGCCGATGGTCCTGGACGCGCTGATCAAGATCAAGAACGAGATCGACCCGACCTTGACCTTCCGCCGCTCCTGCCGCGAAGGCATCTGCGGTTCGTGCGCGATGAACATCGACGGCACCAACACGCTGGCCTGCACCCGCGCCGTCGAGGACTGCGGCAAGGGCGAAGTGCCGATCTACCCGCTGCCGCACATGGACGTGGTCAAGGACCTGGTGCCGGACCTCACCCATTTCTACGCGCAGTACGCGTCGATCAAGCCTTGGCTCCGCACCCAGACCCCGGCGCCGCCGGACCGCGAGCGCCTGCAGTCGAAGGACGACCGCGCCAAGCTGGACGGCCTGTACGAGTGCATCCTTTGTGCCTGCTGCAGCACGTCCTGCCCCAGCTACTGGTGGAACGGCGAGCGCTACCTGGGCCCGGCGATCCTGTTGCAGGCCTACCGCTGGATCGTGGACAGCCGCGACGAGGACACCGGGGCGCGCCTGGACGACCTCGAGGATCCGTTCAAGCTCTACCGCTGCCACACCATCATGAACTGCGCGCGGACCTGCCCGAAGGGCCTGAACCCCGCCAAGGCGATCGCCGAAATCAAGAAGCTGATGCTGTCCCGCAAGCTCTGATTGGAAAACGCTGGAGTTCCACCGACAGGTCGCTGCCCTCACGGGTGGCGGCCTTCGCGTTTCCGGGGGCTCATTTCACCCGCCGCTTCTCCAGCTTGCGCGCCAGCGTGCGGCGGTGCATGCCCAATTGGCGGGCGGCCTCGGAGATGTTGAAGTCCGCCGCGGCCAGGGCCTCGTGGATGTGCTCCCACTCCAGCGTCTTGATCGACGTCTGGCGGCCCACCAGTTCCACCTCGGCATCGCCACCGCTGCCGGCGCGGGCGAACGCGGCTTCGATGTCGTCGGTGTTGGACGGCTTGGCGAGGTAGTGGCAGGCGCCCAGCTTGATCGCCTCCACCGCGGTGGCGATGCTGGCGTAGCCGGTGAGCACCACGATCAGAAGATCGGGGTCGTACGCGTGCAGCGCCTTGACGCAGGCCAGCCCGGACGCGCCGCCGGCCAGCTTCAGGTCGACCACCGCGTGGGTGGCGGATTCGCCTGCGTCCAGCGCGGCCTGCAGCGCTTCCAGCCCCGGCAGCACGTGCACCGCGTAGCCGCGGCGCTCGAACGAACGCGCCAACGTCCTCGCGAACGCGGCGTCGTCTTCGATCAGCAGCAGGCGGCGGGCGTTGCCCATCATGGCGGGTCGGGGGCCGGGTCGGAGTCGTAGGGGGCCAGGGCGAGCAGCGGGATGCGCACGGTGACCGCGGCGCCGCCCTCAGGCCGGTTGCGTGCGGCAATGGTACCGCCCAGGGTGCGCGCCACATTAACGGACAGGAACAGGCCCAGCCCGCGGCCCGGCGCGTCCTTGCTGGAGCGGTACGGGGTGCCCAGCCGCTCCAGCATGCCGGCGTCGAAGCCCGGGCCGGCATCCTCCACCGCCAGCACCAGCTCGCCGGCCTCGATGCGCGCGTCCAGTGCCACCTGGCCGGGCGAGGCTTCCTGCGCGTTGTCGAGGATGTTGAACAGCATCTGGCGCAGGCCGACGTCGGCCACGATGGCCCGGTCGTCGTCGATCCGGTTCACGAAGCGCAGCCCCGGCATCGCGCGGCTGCGCTGCCATTCCGCGGCCATGCCATCGACCAGCGCCCCCGCCGTGGTGACGTGCGGCGCCTCGCCGCGCACCTCGCCGGCGGATTGCAGGATGCCGCCCACGATCGCCTTGCAGCGCAGCACCTGCGCCTGCATTTCGGTCACGTCCTGCAACAGCTCCGGGTCGGATGCGAAGTGCGGCAGGTGCTGCCAGTCGCCCAGGATCACCGCCAGGGTGGACAGCGGCGTGCCCAGTTCGTGGGCGGCGCCGGAGGCCAGCAGGCCCATCCGCACGATGTGCTCCTCCTCGGCGGCGCGCTGGCGCAGCGCGGCAAGGCGGGCATCGCGGGCGCGCAGGATCTCGCCGATGCGGCCGATGAAGACCACCAGCAGGGTGGCGACCAGCACGAAACAAAGCAGCAGACCCTCCACGTAGCGGTCGGCCAGGCCGGCCGCGGGGTCCGCCGGCAGTTCCACCGGGCCCGGCACCACGGCCAACGCGACGACGCAGCCGGTGGTCAGCGCCACCACCAGCCAGCGCGACTGCGGGCGCAGCAGCACCGCGGCCAGCACCACCTGCAGCACGTAGAGGAAGACGAAGGGGTTGGCGATGCCGCCGGCCAGGTAGAGCAGGGCCGTGAGCGCGCCGACGTCCACCAGCAGCCCCAGCAGAAGGTGGCGATCGGTGACGCGTGGCCGCCGCCGCCAGTACGCGGGGCCCAGCACGTTGAACACGCAGAGCCCGGCCAGCACCAGCAGCATCGGCAGCAGCGGCAGGCGGATGCCCATGCCTGCATGCACCACCACGATGGCCAGCAGCTGGCCCGCCACAGCGATCCAGCGCAGCAGCACCAGCTGCTGCATGTTCTTGCCGCGGGCGGTGCGCTGCCAGCCGAAGCCGGCGTCGAAGGCGCCGTCAGCCATGCCGGTCGGGGGGCGGGGGGAAGTCGGCATCGTGCCCATGGTGCCGCATCCGGCGTTCGTCCGACAGCAGCCGCCAGCCTGCCCACAGGGTCAGCGCGGCCAGCCCGAACCAGGTCAGTGCGTACTGCAGGTGCTGGTTGCGGAACCGTACCACGGTCAGCCCGGCGCGCGGCCAGCCGGCCGTGCCGGTGGAGGCGGCGGCATCGACGAAATAGGGCGCTGCACCTGACAGCCCGCGAGCGCGGGCGATGGCGGCGACATCGCGCGAGTACCAGCGGTCCTGCGCGGGCTGGTTGCGGCGCAGGAAGCCGCCGCCGGGTTCGCTGATCCGCAGCAGGCCGGTCACCGTGACCGGGCCGGCCGGCGGCGGCGCCGGGCGCGCGCCGTCGGGCACGAAGCCGCGGTTCACCAGCACGGGACCATCGGCGGTCAGCAGCGGTTCCAGTACCCAGTCGCCGGCGCCCAGTTCGGTCAGCGCCTGCACCCGCGTCTGGCGTCCGGCCAGGTAGCGCCCGCGGAGGATGACGTGCCGGTACTCATCGCGCGCCGCGCTCACGCCGGGCCAGCTGGCCGGCGGCGGTGGCGGCTGCACGGGGGCATGGATGCGGCCGTCCACCCGCGCGATTAGCGCCCGCTTCCAGTGCAGCCGCTGGACCTGCCAGACGCCCAGCGCGACGAACCCCGCCGCGGCCAAGGCCAGCGCCGCCAGCAACATGCCCCGCACCGCGCCGCGCCGGTCCATGGGCCGCGGCTCAGTCCACCATGCGCGCGTCGTGCGGCGTCATCGGCATCATGTTCGCGTTCATATGGTGCATCACCCACAAGGTGCCGGCCAGCAGGATGACCACCAGGATCACCGTGAACAGGATCGACAGCAGGTTCCAGCCGCCCTCGGAGCGGGCGTCGAGGTGCAGGAAGTACACCATGTGCACCAGGATCTGGGCCACCGCGAACCCCACCAGCACGATGCCGGTCACGGTGGCGCTGGGCAGCACCTTCGCCATCACCAGCCAGAACGGGATAGCGGTCAGGACCACCGACAGCACGAACCCCACCAGGTAGCCGCGCAGACTGAAGTGGACCTGCGCGCCATGCGCGTGGTCGTGGTGGTGGCCGGCGTCGTGCCCGGCGGAATGCGCGTCGGCGGAAGCAGGAGGCTGGTGCATCACAGCGTGCCCATGAGGTAGACGAAGGTGAACACCCCGATCCAGACGAGGTCGAGGAAGTGCCAGAACATCGACAGGCAGAACAGGCGGCGCAGGTTGGCGGCGGTCAGGCCGAAGCGGCCCACCTGCACCAGCAGCGTGACCAGCCACAGGATGCCGAAGCTGACGTGCAGGCCGTGGGTGCCCACCAGCGCGAAGAACGACGTCAGGAAGGCGCTGCGCTGCGGGCCGGCGCCCTCGTGCAGCAGGTGCACGAACTCGTAGATCTCGAGGCTGACGAAGCCCGCGCCCAGCAGGCCGGTGACCGCCAGCCAGCCCAGCACGCCGCGCTTGCTGCCGGCCTGCATGGCGATCATCGCCAGCCCGTAGGTCAGCGAGGAGAACAGCAGCAGGGCGGTGTTCACCGCCACCAGCTTGAGGTCGAACAGCTCGGCGCCGGACGGGCCGGCCGCGTAGCTGCGGCCCAGCACGCCGAAGGTGGCGAACAGGCAGGCGAAGATGAGCAGGTCGCTCATCAGGTAGATCCAGAAGCCCAGCAGCGAGCCGTTCTCCGGATGGTGGTGGCCCTTCAGATCGAGGAAGGCCGCGGTGGGGTCGGCCGGTCGGCCGGTCGCGGGCAGGGGGATGGCGTCAGACATGGGCGGAGGCCAGTTGCTGGGTCCGCGCGGCTTCGGTCGCGGCCACTTCGGCGGCCGGGATGTGGTAGTCGCGCTGGTAGTTGAAGGTGTGGACGATCGTGGCCACCACCAGCGCCACGAAGCTGGCGATCGCCAGCCACCAGATGTGCCAGACCAGGGCGAAGCCCAGCACCAGGCTGATGGCGGCCAGCACCACGCCGGCGGCGGTGTTCTTCGGCATGTGGATCGGCAGGAAGCCGCTCTCCGGGCGACGGAAGCCGTGCCGCTTCATGTCGGCCCACGCATCGGTGTCGCGCACCACCGGGGTGAACGCGAAGTTGTAGGCCGGCGGCGGCGACGACGTGGACCACTCCAGCGTGCGGCCGTCCCACGGATCGCCGCTGTCGTCGCGCAGCCGGTCGCGGTTGCGGATGCTGGTGACGATGTTGACCAGGAACGCGCCAATGCCCACCGCGATCAGCAGCGCGCCGATCGCCGCCGCGATGAACCACGGCTGTAGGCTGGGGTCGTCGAAGTGGCTCATGCGGCGGGTGACACCCATCAGGCCCAGCACGTAGAGCGGGGTGAAGGCGAGCCAGTAGCCGAGGAACCAGAACCAGAACGAGACCTTGCCCCAGAACGGATCGAGCTTGAAGCCGAACGCCTTCGGGAACCAGAACGTCATGCCCGCGAACACCCCGAACACCACGCCGCCGATGATCACGTTGTGGAAGTGGGCGATCAGGAACAGCGAGTTGTGCAGCACGAAGTCGGCCGGCGGCACCGCCAGCAGCACGCCGGTCATGCCGCCCACGGTGAAAGTCACCATGAAGCCGATCGTCCACAGCATCGGCACCTCGAAGCGGATGCGGCCGCGGTACATGGTGAACAGCCAGTTGAAGATCTTCGCGCCGGTCGGGATCGAGATGATCATGGTGGTGATCCCGAAGAACGAATTCACGCTGGCGCCCGAGCCCATGGTGAAGAAGTGGTGCAGCCACACCAGGTACGACAGGATGGTGATGCACACCGTGGCGTAGACCATCGAGCTGTAGCCGAACAGGCGCTTGCCGGTGAAGGTGGACACGACTTCCGAGTACACGCCGAACAGCGGCAGGATCAGGATGTAGACCTCCGGGTGGCCCCAGATCCAGATCAGGTTCACGTACAACATCGGGTTGCCGCCGAGGTCGTTGGTGAAGAAGTTGGTGCCCAGGTAGCGGTCCATCGTCAGCATGGCCAGCACCGCGGTCAGCACCGGGAAGCTGGCCACGATCAGGATGTTCGAGCACAGCGAGGTCCAGGTGAACACCGGCATCTTCATCAGGTCCATGCCCGGCGCGCGCATCTTGATGATGGTCACCACCAGGTTGATGCCCGACAGCGTGGTGCCCACGCCGGCGATCTGCAGCGCCCAGATGTAGTAGTCCATCCCCACGTCGGGGCTGTAGTCGATCCCCGACAGCGGCG
>DASWXO010000034.1:0-19732 GCA_036405455.1 Thermomonas sp.
GGTCTCCGCGCTGGGCGGGGCGGCAGGCGGCGCGGCGGCGGCCAGCTACGCCGCGACGGGCCGGATGGCCGGCGCGCCGGCCGCGTTGCCGGCCCGGACCGTGGCGCCCGATCGCATCGACGTGACCCAGCCGCTGGCCGACGGCGACTACCAGCTGTCACTGGTGGTGGAGAAGGCCACCAGCGGGCTGAAGGACACGCTGAAGACCCAGGTGCGCACGATGGCGCCGGCCCGGGTGCGGATCGACCTGGCCTTCCAGGTGCAGGGTGGGGTGTTGCGTGCCCGCCACGACACCGCCAAGAACAGCATTTCGAACATCCGCTGAGCCGCGTCTTCAGCGCCGGCGCTTGAGGGCGTACATCGCGGCATCCGCGCGGGTCACCAGCGCCTCGGCGGTTGCACCGTCCCCGGGGTAGCTGGCGATGCCGATGCTGGCGTCCAGCTGCAGCGGGCCATCGTCCAGCGCGCAGGGTGCGCGCAGGTGGCCGCGCAGTTGCGCGGCGACGGCAGTGGCATCGGCCGCGCTGCAGCCCGGCAGCAGGACCACGAACTCGTCGCCCCCCATCCGCGCCACCAGGTCGATCTGGCGCAGGCCGGTCTGCAGTCGTCGGCCCACCTCGCACAGGATGCGATCGCCGGCCTCGTGGCCGCCGCGGTCGTTCACGTCCTTGAAGCCATCGAGGTCGAGGAACAGCAGCGAGACGTGGCCGTCGCGGGCCTGCGCCTGTTGCAGGGCGTCCTCCAGCGCCTGCTGCAGCCGGTGCCGGTTGGCCAGGCCGGTCAGCGGATCGTGGTTGGCCCGGTACTCCAGCTCTCGCTCGGCGCGGCGCATGTCGCCGATCTCGCGCGCCACCCCGATGCGCACGCCGCGGTCGGGCAGCCAGTGCGCCGACCACAGCAGGTCCACGGCCTGCCCGTCGCGGTGCAGGTAGCGGTTGCGGAAATGGCGTTGGCCGCCGCCCGCCATGAGCGCGCGCGCCTGGTGGGCCGTGGCCTCGCGGTCCTCCGGATGCACGTAATCGAACAGTGGATGGCCTTTGATGGCCGCGAGGCGATGGCCGAGCAGGCGTTCGAACGTGGCATTCACGAACTGGATGCGGCCGGACTCGTCGACGATGCAGACCGCATCGGGCAACAGGTCCAGCACTTCGGACAGCGGCGGCAGGCTGGTGGGCATGGTGGGGTGGGGCCAAGAGACGGCTCGACTGTAATCGAAATCGCCGCCGCCGCGCGGCCTGGCGGCGCTATGCTCGCCATGCGCCGCTGCGTGCGCGTGACCGGGGAATGCCGATGTCCCGCCTGATCGCCCTGTTGCTGCTGTCCGCCTGCCTGTTGCACACCTCCGCCTGGGCCCAGACTGCGCCGGTCACACGGCCGATGGTGGTGCCCAAGCTCGGCGGTGCCATGGACGTGGATTACAAGGCCCAGTTCGAACAGGAGCGGGCCAGGAACCAACGATTGCGCGAGGAGAACGGCAATCTGCGCGCGACACTCGAAGCGTGGACGGCAAGGGGCGGCAGCCTGGTGCATGCCTATTGCGAGACGCCCACCCGCAGCGCCAACAGCGCCGGCGCCAGCAACGACTGCGCGGCCTCCGGCTATACCTGCGAGCCGGTCAGCGGCCTGTGCCGCACGTCGGCGGCCGACTCCGGCCAATGCGCGGCGGGCTACACGTGGTGTGTCTATGGCAACCGCTGCGTTCGCTCGGCGGACGAATGCCGGCAGTGATCCGCGTGGTGTGATCGCAGGGCGGGGCAATCGAGATGCGCGGTGGGCGGCTTGCCTATGGCCGGGATTGCCTGCGTCCAGCAGCGGGCCGAGGCGATGCGTCCCGCCAACGCCCTGACCCGTTGCCGGCGCTGGACCTGCAGCGCGATGGCAGCGGCGAGCTCGTCGCGATCGCGTATCGTCCCCGCAATGCGGACGGCGCGGTGATCGACATCGGGTTCGCCGGCCGGGCGGAAGGTTGACCCCCACGGAGCGATGCCATGCACCTGCCTGCCTTTTACTCGTACGCGCCACGCCTGCTGCTGCGCGACCCGCTGGCCGCGTTCCTCGGCGCCGCCGATGACGGCCTGCTGGAGTACGGCTACCCGGATGCGGTGCGGCTGGCCGGGCATTCCTGTCCCACCGTCGCCGGGGCCTACCTGATGGCGCGCGCCGGGCTGCGCCTGCTCTATCCGGACGCCGTGCCCGAGCGCGGCGAGATCCAGGTGACGATGAGCGGCGCGGAGGTCGAGGGCGGCAACGGCGTGGTGGCGCAGGTGTTCACGCTGCTGACCGGGGCGGCCGCCAACAACGGCTTCCAGGGCATCGCCGGGCGCTTCGTCCGCCACGGCCTGCTGCGTTACGGTGGGGGCGACCTGCGCTCGGTCGCGGCATTCCGGCGCCTCGACAACGGCGATACCGTGCACGTGTCGATGGATCTCGCCGCGGTGCCGCCGGCGCCGCACCTGCGGGCCCTGATGGCGCGGGCACTGGCGGACGATGGCACCCCGGACGAGCGCGCCGCGTTCGCCTCGCTGTGGCAGGACCGGGTGCGCCAGCTGCTGCTGGAGCATGCGGACGACCCGGCCGTGATCCGCGCCGAGCGGCGCCCCTGAGCCTTCGGGCTCAGGACTTCGCCGGTACCGGCGCGGTTGCCGGCGGGGCCGGCAACGGAAACTCGATGGTCGCCGGCGTCGCCAGCAGGACCTTCGAGCGGTAGGTGCCATTGAAGATGTCCTCTTCCTTGACCACCACCCGCTGCGCCTTGTCGATCCAGAAGCGCTGCACGTTGCCGCTGCCGGGCTTGCCGCTCTCGGTTTCCACCAGCCAGCACGCGCGCGGTTTGCCGTCGGCGCCCGCCAGCATGCGTTCGCCCAGCACCACGTAGTCCACGTCCATCGGCGCGGCCATCCCCACGTCGAACAGGCGGATGCGCAGGGTGCCGCCCTTCTCGTAGGGCAGCAGCGGCAGCAGCGTGAGGTCGGAATGCCAGTTCATCCACCAGCCGTCGCGCATCGCGGCGAATCCGGCCTGCATGCTGGTGCGGGCGGCGTCCGGCAGGTCGCCGTCGATGTCGCCATGGCCGGTGGCCGGGTCGATGCGGGAGGTGAACCGGCGTCCGGCGCGGTTCCACTGGCTGGTCTGCGCCAGCGTGGCGGCGTCCTTCGCCGCATGGACCGTGTGCGCGGTGTGGACGATGCCGCTCTCGTCCTCCCAGGACTGGTCGATCACCCAGGCGTCGATGCCCCCCGGCCGCTCGCGCTTCACGGTGCTGGTGGCCAGCATGGCGCGCTTCGCGCCGCTGCCGGCGGCGCCGTGGAAATAGACCAGGTAGGTCATCGCGGCCGGACGCAGCGCCTCCAGGTGGAGGTCGGCGGCGTTGACGCGTACCGGGTCGGCCGCCGTGGCGGCGAAAGGCAGGCCAAGGGCCAGGGCAAGCGGCAGCAGGCGGGTAAGGCGCATGGCGGGATCTCGCGATGGGACAGCGTCATTGCACCGCCATCGGTTGGCGCGTGGCAGTGCCGGCCGACACGATGACCATCGGGCCATGCGTCGCGGAGGCCTCAGCGCTTCGTCGCCAGTACGCCGTCCAGCGCCAGCTCGGCGCGGAAGCCGGCCGTCTCCAGCCGCTTGGCGACCTCCCGCGGCACGTCGCGCCCGGAGGTCAGTTTGTTGGGACTGCCGGTGTAGTGGAACAGCCGGCCGCCGCGCCGCAGCACCCGCGCCAGCTGCTGGTAGAACGCCAGCGAATACAGCTCGCCGGCGATGCCGAAGCGCGGCGGGTCGTGCAGGGCGGCGTCGAACGCCGCATCCGGCAGGCCAGCGATCGCCTGCGAGACGTCCGCATGCACCAAGCGCAGGCGGCCCGCGCTGTCGTCGGGGTCGGGCGACCACGGATTGAGCGTGCGCAACCACAACACGTCTTCGTTCTTCTCGAACGACTGGATGGCCGCCACGCCCGCCTCGAGGCAGCAGGCGGCGAAGTAGCCCAGCCCGCCGCACGTGTCCAGCACGGTCTTGCCCACGGGCTGCACCAGCGCCACCTTGCGGCGCGCGTCGTCGAGCGGCGATTCCCTGGATGTTGGCAGCATCTTGATGCCGTCGATCTCGAAGGTGGGCACGTCCCACTCGGTGGGCACCAGCTTGATCAACTGGCCGGCGTAGCGCGACACCGCCGAGAACGCCTCGCCGTCCCACCAGTACAGCGTGCGGTCCTTGAACTTGGTGGGGTAGGGATAGGCCGTGCCGCGCCAGGTCCAGTGGTCCTCCAGGACCGCCACGGTGTCCTGGTGACGGCCGAGGTCCAGCGAGCCCTGCCACGTGGCTTGGCGGGCGGCGCGCGCCGCGAGCAGGGCGTCGCCCAGCGGGCGGGTGAGCAGGGGCGTGGCGATGCGGGGCATCCGCGCATGATACCGGGGGCCTGAAGCGCGCCCGCTTTTCCGCGACAATGGTGCCCCGTTCGCCGCCATGTCCCGCCGATGCTGCCGTTCCGCCTTGCGCTGCTTGCCCTGCTGATCGCCACCAGCACGGTCGTGCACGTCGTCCCGCTGCTGCTGGTGGCACTGCTCAAGGTGCTGCTGCCGGTACCGCGCCTGCGGGTCGCCTGCAATCCGCTGCTCACCGGCCTGGCGGAGAGCTGGATCGGCGTGAACAACCTGCTGTGGGATGTATTTACCCGCACCCGCTTGACGGTGGAGGGCACGGCGGACCTGCACGCGGACGGCCATTACCTGGTGCTGGCCAACCACCAGAGCTGGGTGGACATCCTGGTCCTGCAGAAGGTGTTCAACCGGCGGATCCCCCTGCTGCGCTTCTTCCTCAAGCGCCAGCTGTTCTGGGTGCCGCTGCTGGGCATGGCGTGGTGGGCGCTGGATTTCCCGTTCATGGGCCGCTACACGCCCAAGCAGATCGCCCGCAATCCGGCGCTGGCCGGTCGCGACATCGCCGCCACCCGTCGGGCCTGCGCCAAGTTCCGCGCCATCCCGGTGGCGGTGATGAATTTCGTCGAAGGCACGCGCTTCACCGCGGGCAAGCACGCCACCCAGGCCTCGCCGTACCGGCATTTGCTGAAGCCGAAGTCGGGCGGCGTCGCCTTCGTGCTGGACGCGATGGGCGAGGGACTGCACGGCATTCTGGACGTCACCATCGCCTATCCGGCGGGATCCCCGTCGCTGCTGGACCTGCTGGCCAACCGCATCCCAGAGGTGCGCGTGCGCATCCGCCAGCGGCCGATCCCGGCCGAACTGGCGGGCGGCGACTACCAGAACGACCGCGAGTTCCGGGTGCGTTTCCAGCAGTGGATGAACGGCCTGTGGCGAGAGAAGGACGACGACTTGGCCGCGCTGCTCGTGGCCGGCGACGTTTGATCCCGGTCAACCCAAGGGGTCGTCGCCGCGTTAAGGTGGACTGACCTTCACTGGAGCCCTGCCATGAGCGCCACCGCCTCGCCGCGTTACGCCCCCGTCCTGCGTCGCCTGCACTGGCTGATGGCGCTGCTGGTCCTCGCGGCCTACCTGCTGATCGAGCAGCGCGGGCTGTTCCCGCGGGGCAGTGGCGGCCGGGCCGCGATGATGCAGGGCCATTTCTGGGCCGGCATCGCCATCTTCGTGCTGGCGTGGTGGCGCCTGGCCAGCCGGGTCCGTCGCGGTGCGCCGCCGGTCACCCCGCCGCTGGACAAGGCCAGCGCGCTGCTGTCGAAGTTGGTCCACCTGGCGCTGTACGCCTTCTTCATCGTGATGCCGCTGCTGGGCATGGCCACCGCCTGGAGCGATGGCAAGGCGATCCTGATTCCGTTCACCGGCGTGGCCCTGCCGGCGCTGCTGCCGGAGAACGAAGCGCTGGCGCACCAGCTGGAAGACCTGCACGGCACCATCGGCGAGGCGTTCTACTGGGTGATCGGCGCCCACGTGCTGGCGGCGATCTGGCACCACGCCTTCCGCCGCGACGACACCCTCAAGCGCATGCTCTGACTCAGCCCGGGGCCGATCCCGGTCGTGCTTGACCGGGGTCAGGGCGGGGCGCGCATTGCCGGCGCAGGCTGTGCCTGTGCCGATGGGGCGCGTCGCGGGGATCGTCCATGGAATTCCGGATCCGGCTGGCGTCGGAAACGCCGGACATGACCGCCATCGACGAGGCGCTGCGCCAGGTCGACCCCGCGGCACTCGTCGATCTCGATCCGGCGGGCGGCGCGCTGCGGGCCACGGTGTGGCTGGGCGGCGACGAGCTGGCGGCGGTGCTGGCGCAGGCCGGCTATCCCCCCAGCGAAGTGCAGCAGCTGGCGTCGGTGTGCTGCGGCGATTGCAGCGGCTGACGCGCCGCTGCCCGCTCAGCTACCGCGCTTGTGAAAATAGACCTGCTCCGCGGCCCAGCGCAGCGGGGGCGAGTGCAGCAGCAGGTCGAACGGCCAGTCGAACTGCAGGCGGTCGTAGAGCCAGCGCAACGCGCGCTTGGTGCGGAAGCGCGGCGCCGCGGCGATCGCCACCGTCTCCGGTGCCGGGCCGCCGTCGCGCAGGTGCGCGGCGATGGCAGCGCCGACGCTCTCGCCATGCTCCCACGCCGCGTGGATGCCACCGGCCGTGACCGGCGAGACGATGCCGGCGGCGTCACCGGTCAGGATCGCGTGGTCGCGGGCCAGGTCCAGCACCGGGCCGCTGCACGGAATCAGCCCGGCGCGCGTGTGGCCCGGGCGCAGGTGGCGCGGCAGGCCGCCGGCGATGCCCGCCCGCAGCAGGAAGCCGTCGATGTCCGGCACCCGAGCCTGCGCGGGGTCGTGGCGCAACGCCAGTCCGGCCTGCACGCCGCCGGGGTTCTGCGCCAGCCAGCCGATATAGCCAGGCGCATAGCGCTTGCTGATGAAGCAGTGCAGGGCATCGGCATCGGCCAGCCGCGCGCCGGGGAATTCGTACTCGATGCCGTAGAGGAACTGACGCACCTCGCCCAGCCCGCAGCGGCGCGCCACCCGCGAGCGGGCGCCGTCCGCACCGACGAGGTAGCGCGTACGCCCCACGCCCGCCACCTCCCAGCCGCCGTCGATGCGCCCGGCATCGGTGAACGCGCAGCCCAGCCGCAGGTCGGCGCCGTGCCCGCGCAGCTGGCCGGCCAGCCAGCGCATGACGTCCGGCGTGTCGGTCGTCAGGAAGTAGTAGCCCGGCGCGGCCAGTGCCACCTGCTTCAGGCTGGGCGCGTACAGGCGCACCGATTCGATGCGCCGTGTCATCGCTGCAGGAAGATGCTGCAGCAACGTCTGTTCCGCGGCCTCCTTGACGATGATCCCGGTGGTGCGCAGCTTGTCGCCGGGATCGCGCTTGCGCTCCAGCACGCACACGCGCAGCCCGCGCCGGGCGGCGGCGATGGCGCAGGCGGCGCCGGCGAAGCTGGCACCCACCACGACGACGTCGAACTCGAATCCATCGGCATCCCGTGCCATGTGCATTTCCCCGGTGGACGACGGCGACAGCGTCGTGCGCGGTCGCGAGCAGGCCATGGCGCCACCGTGAAGCGAGGGAGAAGTGCCCCGCCTGCGGGCGATCTGGCGCCGCTGCTACCATCGCGGTGGGCCGGGCGGAGCGTCCGGCAGGGGATTCACCATGACGAAGCATCGCATCGTCGGCGTGCTGCTGGCCTTGTGGCTGGTCGGCTGCGCCACGCCCGGCGTCCGGCCGCCATCGCAGGGGGCTGCGCCGCCGTCTTCGGAAGCACTGCCACCGCCGCCACCGCCACCGCCACCGCCACCGCCACCGCCACCGCCACCGCCACCGCCACCGCCCGGTCAGGCAGCGCCGGGTTCGCAGCCCGAAGCCCCGTCCGCGGACTTCGTCAACGTGGAGGTCTTCTACGGCACCAACCGTGCGCCGGCACCGGACTTCGCGCGGCAGCCGCCGGGCGAACGGTTCGGGGGCGTCTCCAGCGACCGCATCACCTACGGCACCGCCAGCATCAGCATCCCCAAGCGGCACGTGCCCGGCGAACTGGAGTCGCCGCGCTGGTACCTGCTCGAGTTCAAGGAAGACCCCAGGCAACACGTCGTGCTGCAGGACGTGGTGCGCCTGCCGGCCGCCGGCTTCCATGCCGCGCTGGCGAAGCGGGTCGGACAGTCCAAGGGTGGCAACGCGTTCGTGTTCGTGCACGGCTACAACGTGGCGTTCCGCGATGCCGCGCGACGCACCGCCCAGCTGGCGTACGACCTGCGCTTCGACGGCGCCCCGATCTTCTACAGCTGGCCGTCGCAGGCGTCCCTGGGCGGCTATTTCGCCGACGAGGGCGCCATCGCCAAGGCCACGCCGCTGCTCGAGCGCTTCCTGGCCGACGTCGCCGACCGGTCCGGCGCGCGCAACCTGTACGTCGTGGGCCATAGCATGGGCACGCGCGGCGTCACCCGTGCGCTGCGCGACCTGGTGGCGCACCGGCCCGACCTGCGCGGCCGCTTCCGCGGGGTCATCCTGGCCGCGCCCGACATCGACGCCAAGGTGTTCCGCGAGCAACTCGCCCCCGCGCTGCGCCAGGCCGGTCGGCAGGTGACCCTGTATGCCTCGTCGGAAGACCTGGCCCTGAAGGCATCGCGCCAGGTCAACGGCGCGCCGCGCGCCGGGGACACCAGCGAGGGCGTGGTGCTGGTGGACGGCGTGGACACGATCGACGTCTCCGGCGTGGACCAGAGCGTGCTGGCCCACTCCTACTTCATGGAGTCCGACAAGGTGATGGAGGACATCCGCGAGATGCTCCGTTCCCAGTTGCCTGCCGCGCAGCGCAAGCCGCTGCGGCCCGTGAGGCAGGGAGCCCGCCTGTTCTGGCGGTTGCTGCCGCCGTGACCCGTTGGTAACGCGCCTAGAATGGCGGGAGTCCCCGAGGAATCCCGCCATGCACGCATCCCCGTCCATCCCCGGAACTCCCGGCCAGCCCTGGGACGATGCCGAAAGGGCGCAATGGCGCGCGCAGCAGTCCAGGAAGCGCAGCTACGCCGACGAGGTGCTGGTTCGGATCGACGCCCTGCGCGAGGCGTTCGAGGTGATCCAATACGGCGAGGTGGATTGGGGCGACGACGGCCGCTATCCGCTGTTCGCGCTGCGCAGCCGCGGCTGGGATGACGCCTTGCCGGTGGCGCTGGTCACGGGCGGGGTGCACGGCTACGAGACCAGCGGCGTGCACGGCGCATTGCTGTTCGCCGCCAGGCATGCTGCCGACTATGCAGATCGCATGAACCTGCTGGTCGCACCCTGCGTCAGTCCGTGGGCCTACGAGCGCATCCACCGCTGGAACCCCCAGGCGCTGGACCCCAACCGCAACTTCGTCGCCGACAGCCCCTGCGCTGAATCCGCCGCGCTGTGGGCGCTGGTGCGGCCGCTGGCGGCACGTATCCGGGTGCACATCGACCTGCACGAAACCACCGATACCGACGAAAGCGAATTCCGCCCGGCGTTGGCGGCGCGGGACGGCAAGCCGTACGAGCCGGATACGATCCCCGACGGCTTCTACCTGTGCGCCGACAGCGCGCGGCCGGCGCCGGCGTTCCAGCAGGCGATCAATGCCGCGGTCGCAGAGGTGACGCACATCGCGCCCGCCGACCCGGACGGCACCATCATCGGATCAAGGGTGGTGGCGCCGGGCGTGATCGAATACGACTACCGGGCGCTGGGCCTGTGCGCCGGCATCACCGATGCGCCCTACGTCACCACGACCGAGGTCTATCCCGACAGTCCGCGCGCGACGCCGCAGCAGTGCAACGACGCCCAGGCGGCCGCGGTACGCGCGGCGCTGGACTTCGCGCTGGCGCATCCCTGACGGCGGGACGGTTCAGCGCGGCGCCTCCTGCCGGTCCATCCGCCACAGCATCAGCACGAAGCAGGCCAATCCGCCGACGAAGCCCAGCGCCAGCGCCAGGTCGGCGCGGGCGGGGTTGCTGGCCAGCTGGTTGACTGGCATCTGCCACGGCATCGCCACGCCGGCCTTGGCGGAGGTGGCGACCACCGAGAAGAACGTGCCGGCGATGCCCAATGCGAGCGCCGGCACGAAGCTGGCATGGCGCAGCGCCAGCCACAGCTGCACGGCGACCAGCAGCCAGGCGGCGAGGAAGATGCGGCCGAGCAGCAGCAGGAACGCCGGCATGTCCGGCGTGCCCGTGGCCGCCACTGCCGGCTTCGCCACGCCGACCAGCAGGACCGCCAGGGGTGCCAGCACGGCCAGCAACAGGCTCATGCCTGCCACCACCCCGAGTGCGCAGGCAGCCTTGGCGGCATACAGGTGCCAGCGCGGCCGCGGCAGTCCGCGCAGATGGTCCCAGGCACGCGGCCCGTGTTCGGCCTGTGCCAGCAGGGCGGTCAGCGCCGTGGCGCACATCGGCAGCATGAAGAAGGCCCAGATCGCCGCCGACGATTGCAATGGCATCTGCCAGGGCATCGGCTTTTCCAGGCGAAGGGCGTTGAAGAACACGAACACGGCGATCAGCAGCGGGGCGACGGCGGCCAGCAGCAGGGCCAGCGAGCGACGCAGCTTGTAGGCCTCGACCGCGAGCGCGGTGGCGAAGCGGGGCGGGGCGAAGGCAGCGGTCGGGTTGGACATGGCGGGCTCCTCGTCAGGCGGCCGCCGCGGGCTGCGCGGCTTGCCGGTACAGTGTTTCCAGGCTGCGGCGGCGCGGCGCCAGCGCGTGCACGCGTACGCCGGCCGCGCACAGCGCGTGGTTCAGTGCGGCGGCGGCGACCTGCGGCACGTCGCCTGCGGCCAAGCGCACCACCACGGCATCGGCGTCGGTGTCGCGCTCGGCCGTGAACCCGTGGTCGCGCGCCACGGCCAGCGCCCGCTCGGGCGCGTCGCTGCCGATTTCCACTTCGGCGGCCAGGCCGGCCTGCAGCGCGGTCAGCGCGCCTTCCAGCACCAGCCGGCCGTGGCTGACGATACCGACATGGGTCGCGACCTGTTCGATCTCCCCCAGCAGGTGGCTGGACACCAGCACGGTGGCGCCGGCGCGGTCCGGTAGTTCGCGCAGGAAGCGGCGCATGTCGGCGATGCCCTCGGGGTCCAGGCCGTTGGTCGGTTCGTCCAGCACCAGCACCGGCGGGGCGCCCAGCATCGCCCGCGCCAGTCCCAGCCGCTGGCGCATGCCCAGCGAATAGTCGGACACCCGGCGACGCCCGTGCGTGGCCATGTCGGTGGCGGCCAGCACGCGGTCGATCTCGGCGGCGGGCAGGCCCAGCAGGCGCCGGCTCAGGTCCAGGTTCTCGCGGCCGGTCAGGTGCGGATAGAAGCCCTGCGCCTCCAGCAGCGCGCCGACCTGGCGCGCCGCGGCCAGGCGGTCGCGGGCCACGTCCAGTCCGTGGATGCGGGCGCTGCCGGCATCCGGCAGCAGTAGGCCTAGCAGCAGCTTGATCGTGGTGGTCTTGCCGGCGCCGTTGCGGCCGAGAAAGCCGTAGACGCTGCGCGCGGGGACGGTCATGTCGATGCGGTCGACCGCGGTGCGGTCGCCGAAGCGGCGGGTGAGGCCGCGGGTTTCGATGGCGGCGGACATGGGGAAGGGCTCCTGTGGAAATTTAATTCGCACATAAAGTTTGCGCATACCCCGAAATTTAAGTCAAGATTAAATTCCCAGCCGCTGCCGAACCCCTTCCCATGCCGCTTCCCGACCGCTTCCGCCGCCACTGCCGCTGGCTGCGCGCCGCCACCCTGCTGGTCCTTGCCGGACTGGCGCTGCTGCTGGGCGTCGGCGCCAGCACCATCCCCTGGTCGCCCACTGCCGGCGCACCGGAGGACCAGGCGTTGCTGCTGCTGGTCCGACTGCTGCCGGGGCTGGGCTACCTTTGGGCGCTGTGGGCGGTGCAGCGGGCGCTGGGCGAACTGGCCGCCGGCCGGTTGTTCCACGCCGCGGTGGCGCGCGGCATCCGCCACATCGGGATCGGCGTGCTGGCGGGTGCGCTGGCCAGCGTGTTCGCCATCACCAACCTGTCCCGCCTGATCGTGGGCGGGCAGGGCGGGCTGGCCTATTTCGACCTGTCCGGCATCGTGCTGGGCGTGGTCGGTGCCGCGCTGGTGCTGTTGGCGCGCGTGGTGGACAGCGCCCGTGCGCTGCAGGCCGAACTGGACGAGATCGTCTGATGCCGGTCCGGATCACGCTCGACGCGATGCTGGCCCGGCGTGGCATGACCGCGCGCGAACTGGCGGCCACGGTGGGCATCAGCGAGACCCAGATGTCGCTGTTCCGCAGCGGCAAGGTCAAGGGCATCCGGTTCCGCACGCTGGCGCGGCTGTGCGCGGCGCTGGGCTGTGTGCCGGGGGACCTGCTGGACTACGCCTTCGATGCGGACGACCTGCGCGACGCCGACGAGGACACGGGCGGCGAGGCCTGAACGGCGGAGCTTGCGCGGGTCGCGTCCGCGGGCGAAGGTGCGCAGCCCACAGCAGGAGCCATCCCCATGATCGAACGCATCGACGCCGGTCCGCGCATGTCCGAGGCCTGTGTGCACGGCGGCATCGCCTACCTCGCCGGGCAGGTCCCGGAAACCCCGGGTGCCGGCATCGAGACCCAGACCCGCGAAGTGCTGGAGGCCATCGACGCGCTGCTGGCGCAGGCCGGCAGCGACAAGACCCGCATCCTGCGCGCGCAGGTGTACCTGGCCGATATCGCCGACTTCGCCGGCATGAACCGCGCGTGGGACGCGTGGGTGGTGCCCGGCCAAGCGCCGGCCCGCGCCACCGTGGAGGCGCGGCTCGCCAACCCGGATTGGAAGGTGGAGATCGTGGTCACTGCAGTGGTGTAAGCACCGCAGTGACCCGGCCATGCGCGGCCCGGCTGGCGGGCCGTGCGCGGGTAGACGCCGCCGTCAGCGGATCGGCTCGTCCAGCATCAGTTCGCGGACGTAGCGCACCGGCGGCGCGCCATAGGACAGCACCTGGTCGTGGTAGGCCTTCAGGTCGAAGCGGTCGCCCAGCTTGTCCTGCATGGCCTTGCGCAGGTCGAAATGTTCCTGCGCGCCGACGAAGTAGGTGGGCAGCTGCGCGGAAGTGAGTTGGGCGCGCACCCACTTGCCGGCGGCCTCGCTCTCCTGCTGGAAGGCATCGTGCGTCATCAGGCGCATGGCCTGCTCGCGGGTCCAGCCGTCCACGTGCACGCCCTGATCGAGCAGCGCGTTGGCAATGGTGCGCAGGTAGAACTTCAGCTGCACCAGCTGGAACAGCGGGTCGCCGCCCAGGTAGCCCTGCTCCTGCATCATCCGTTCCGTGTAGACCGCCCAGCCCTCGGCGAACAGGCCGGAGCGCAGCACGCCCCGCAGCACCGACGGGTATTTCGCCGAGTGGCCGCCCTCCAGGTAGTGGCCCGGGATGCCCTCGTGGATGGACAGCAGGTGGATCATCCTGCCGTTGTATTCGCGCAGGAACGAATCCGCCTGCGCCTGGCTCCAGTCGTCCGGGATCGGCGAGATCGCGTAGAAGGTCTTGAGGCCCTTGTCGAGCGGGCCCGGCGAGTCGCAGTAGGCCACGGCCACGCCGCGCTGGAACTCCGGCATCAAAATCACGTCCACCGGGGCATCCGGCAGGGTGACCAGATTCTTTTCACGCACGAAGTCGGTGGCCGACTGCAGCGAGGCCTTGGCATCGTCCACGACCTTGTCGCGCGCCGGGTGGTCGGCGTAGGCCAGTTCCAGCGCCGCCTCGATCGCGGCCTGCCGCTGCGCCTCGGTCGGCTGCTCCGGCAGCGGCGGCGCGCCGGCCTTGCCCGCCAGCACGGTGCGGGCGATGCCGTACATCTGCCCGCGCACGCGCTGCATCTCGGCCTCGGCGCGTTGCTTGATCTCGGCGCGCGACAGCGAGGAGGACAGCGCGAACTTCAGCTTCTGGTCGTACTTCTCGGCGCCGATGCGGAAGTCGCCCTTGGCGTTCGGCACCAGCGTCTTGTCCAGCCACGCCTGTTGCTCGGCCACCGCCTGCTGGAGACCGTCGATCGCGGCGCGAGTACGCGTGGCGTCGGCCGCGGGCAGCTCGCCCAGATGCGGGGTGATGAAAGTCTCGACGATCGAGAGGATGCCGGCGTTCTGCCTGGCCACGGTCTCGGCGTGGATCTTCGGGACCCGCGCCGGGTCGAGGTTCGCGCGCGCCTGGGCGAACAGCGCGGGCAGCTTCTCCATGCGGGCGGTGGCGGCGCGGATGCGGTCCGGCAGCGGCGCGAACTCGCGTGCCATCAGGCCGTAGATCGCGCTGCCGGCAAGGCCACCGTAGACCTGCGGATCCCAGGCCCAGTCCTGCAGCACCTCCGCGGTCCACAGGTCCGCCTGCAACTGGTTGCGCAGGATCGCGGCGTCCACCTGGTTGGCGCGCGACAGGCGGCCGGCATCGAGGGCATCGAGCTTGGCCAGCAGCGCCTTGCTGGCGTCGATCCGGCGTTGGCGGCCCTCGGCGCTGAGATCGTCCAGCTGGTCGTCGTAACGGTGGTCGCCGATCTGGGTGGCGGACACGGGCGACAGCCGTATCCAGGTGTCCAGCGCGTCCTTGGACAGCGCGGCGAAGGCGGCGTCGGCCGCGGCGTCGCTGGCGGCCGGTGCCGTCGCTTGGGGCGTGGCAGGCGGCTGCCCGCCGCTGCAGCCGGCGAGCAGGGCGGTCAGGGTCATGGCGAGCAGGGTGGGACGCATCGGCAGGGTCCGGGAACGGGAAAGCACCGACGATACGGGGGCAGGCCGCGCGCCGACAGTGCCGGAGGGCGGGGCCAACCAAAGTCACGGGCGCCGGGAGGTTGGGAAGGGTAGGCTCGGGGTTCCTAAAGCCGCACATCAGAGGCCTCCGCATGAAGCGTTCCCTGCTCGTCCTCGGCGTCGCCGGTGTCCTGTCCGCCGCCATCTCCACCGCCATTGCTGCCGGTCCGGCGGGCAAGGCCCAACTGGGCAGTTTCGGCGTGGACCTGTCCGCGCGCGACCTGTCGGTCAAGCCTGGCGATGATTTCAACCGCTATGCCAGTGGCCACTGGATCGACACCTACGTCCTCAAGGACTACGAGACCAACTACGGTTCGTTCAACCAGCTGCGCGACCGCGCGGAGGAGCAGACCCGCACGCTGATGGATGAGCTGCTGGCCCGCAAGGACCTGGCGCCGGGCAGCAACGCGCAGAAGCTGCGCGACTACTACCTCAGCTTCACCAACCGCGCCGCCCGCGACGCCGCCGGCATCCAGCCGCTCAAGCCGGTGCTGGACCGCATCGCCGCGATCGATTCCCGGGACAAGCTGGTCGCCGCGTTCGGCAATGCCGGCATCGACGGCAGCAACGCACCGTTCGGCCTCTACCTCGGCGTGGATCGCAAGGATCCCGATAGCTATCAGGTCGGCCTGGGCGTCGGCGGGCTGGGCCTGCCGGACCGCGACTACTACCTCAACCCGGACGCGCGCTTCGCCAAGGTCCGCGAGGCCTACGTCGCCCACATCCAGCGCATGCTGGGCTTTGCCGGCGTGTCCGGCGCCGATGCCAAGGCGCGCGCCGAGGCGGTGCTGGCGCTGGAGACCGCGCTGGCCAAGCCGCAGTGGGACCGCGTGAAGCTGCGCGACCGCGACAAGACCTACAACGTCTACACCTTCGCCGACCTGCAGCAGAAGTTCCCGGGCTACGACTGGGCCGGCCAGCTGCGCGCGCAGGGCATGCCGCTGCCGGACAAGCTCAACGTGTCCACCCCGGACGTGATCCAGCCGGTGATCGACGTGCTGGCCGCCACCCCGCTGGCGACCTGGCGCGATTACCTGACTTTCCACGCCGTCGACGGCAACGCCGACCTGCTGAGCACCGAGATCGACCAGGCGTCGTTCGACTTCAACGGCAAGGTGCTGGCCGGCCAGAAGGCGCAGCGCGAGGACTGGAAGCGCGCGCTGGGCATGGTGGGTGCGCGCAACGGGCTGGGCGAGGCGCTGGGCGAGCTGTACGTCGCCCGCTACTTCAAGCCGGAAGCCAAGGCCGCGATGGACCAGCTAGTCGAGAACCTGCGCGCCGCGCTGCGCAAGAACATCGAACAGCTGGACTGGATGGGCGATGCCACCAAGGCCGAGGCCTTCCGCAAGCTGTCCACCTTTCGCCCGAAGATCGGCTATCCGTCGAAGTGGAAGGACTATTCCAGCGTCGCCATCAAGGCCGACGACCTGCTGGGCAACGCCATCGCCCTGCGCGAGTTCAACCGCGCCGACCAGAACAGCCGCGTCGGCAAGAAGACCGACCGCGAGGAATGGGGCATGACCCCGCAGACGGTGAACGCCTACTACAACTCCGCGTTCAACGAGATCGTGTTCCCGGCCGCCATCCTGCAGCCGCCGTTCTTCGACGTGCACGCCGACCCGGCGGTGAACTACGGCGGCATCGGCGCGGTGATCGGCCACGAGATGGGCCACGGCTTCGACGACCAGGGCAGCAAGTCCGACGCCGACGGCATCCAGCGCAACTGGTGGACCGACGAGGACCGTGCCCGCTTCGAGCAGCGGACGAAGGCGCTGGGCGCCCAGTACGACGCCTACTGCCCGCTGGACGGCCAGTGCGTCAATGGCGGCCTGACCATGGGCGAGAACATCGGCGACCTCGGCGGCCTGTCCATGGCCTACACCGCCTACCAGCTCAGCCTGGGCGGCAAGCCGGCGCCGGTGATCGACGGCCTGACCGGCGACCAGCGCTTCTACTTGGCGTGGGCGCAGGTGTGGAAGGGCAAGTACCGCGACGAGAGCCTGCTGCGCCTGATCAAGACCGACCCGCACTCGCCGGTGATGTTCCGCGCCAACGGCCCGCTGCGGAACCTGGATGCCTGGTACCGCGCGTTCGACGTGAAGCCGGGCGATGCGATGTACCTCGCGCCGGAGCAGCGCGTCCGCATCTGGTAAGACGTGTCGCGTCCGGCAGGCGTCGTCAGGCGCCTGCCGGACGGATCTCCGTTGTCCCTCGGCCTGCGTTAGGCTCCGCGGGAAATCGCCTCGCGGAGATCCCTCATGCGCCTGTTGCCCCTGGTCCTGCTGGCCTGCACCACGCTGGCGAGCGCCGGCGAGCCGGCCACGGCTCCCGACAAGCCCGGCTTCGATGCCGCGCTGGCACAGCGCACCGGTGCGGATGGTTACGGGATGCGCCGCTACGTGCTGGTGATCCTGCGGACCGGCCCGACGCCGGTGATGGAACCGGAGGCCCGCAAGGCGATGTTCGCGGGCCACATGGCCAACATCCAACGATTGTCGAAGTCCGGCCAGCTGGCGCTGGCGGGCCCGTTCGACGACGCCGGTGGCGACTGGCGCGGCCTGTTCCTCTTCGCGGTGGACGACATCGACCAAGCCCGGGCACTGGTGGCCACCGATCCGGTCATCGCCAGCGGCGAGATGGTGGCGGATTACCACCGCTGGTACGGCTCGGCCGCCACCCTGCTGGTGGCGGGGCTGCACGAAACGCTGGCGCGCAAGGCGTTCTGAGCCCGCCGCGCCGGATGGTCAGCGCTTGGCGGGCTTGGCCTGCAGCGCCGCCAGGGCGTCCAGCATCTGCTTGACGTGCTGGTTGGGGTTCATCGAATCGAACTCCGCCACGATGCGGCCGTCCTTGCCGATCAAGTAGGACGTGCGGCTGGACAGGTCCGGCTTCATCATCATGGTGGCGTCGAACGACTTGGCGATCTTGGCGCCCTCGTCGGCGGCGACCGGGAACTTGCCGGCGCACTTCTCGGTGTCCTTGGAAAACTCCGCCAGCCGCTCGGTGTTACCAGCGGTGACGCCGACCACGCTGGCGCCCTGCGCCTTGAACTTGTCGATGGCCTGCGAGAAGGCGGCGGCCTCGACGTTGCAGCCCGGGGTGAACGCGGCCGGGAAGAAGTACAGCACCACCGGTCCCTTCGCCAGCGCGGCCTTCAGGTCGAAGGTGAACGGCTTGCCGGCGAGATACGCGGGCGCGGAGAACGCCGGCGCGGCGGCGCCCGGTTTCAGGGCCGCCAGGGTGATCGACGGCAGCAGGGCGAGGGTGAGCAGCGAGGCGGTGGCGAGGCGGCGCATGGCGGACTCCGGGGGACGGGTAGACGGCCATGGTACGCACGAAGCGTTGCGACTGGATGCAGGCGCCGGCACCGTCCCGTGATCGCCGCTGCCGGTGCGGGCCACGGCGCGGTCTGGTAGCGTCGCGCCGATGACGTCCCCGTCCGCCACGCCTCCCGATGCCGGCATCCGGCCGTTCGCCGTGCCCTGCCGTCGCTTGGGCATGGACGCGCCTTGGCGCTGGCTGCGGCTCGGATGGCAGGACCTCCGGCGGGCGCCGGGGCTGAGCCTGCTGTTCGGCGCGGTGATCGTGGTGGTCAGCCTGCTGGTCAGTGCGCTGGCGTGGTGGCTGGGCCGGTTTGCGCTGCTGGCCACGCTGCTGTCCGGTTTCGTGTTCGTGGCGCCGATGCTGGCGGTCGGCCTGTATTGCGTCAGCCGCGGACTGGAACGCGGCGAGACCCCGCGCCTGCGGCAGTCGTTCTCGCTGGCGCGCCGCGTGGCGGGCCAGGCCGGCATCTACGCGCTGGGGCAGGGCGTGGTCATCCTGCTGTGGTCACGCGCCGGGATGATGTTGAACGCGCTGTGGCCGATCAAACAGGGCGACGGGTTGGCGCTGCTGGAGTACCTGGCCCTGGGCAGCGGCGTGGGCGCGGTGTTCGCCACCGTCACCTTCGCCATTTCGGCGCTGTCGCTGCCGATGGTCGCGGACCGCGACGTCGACATGGTGACCGCCTGCGTGTCCAGCGTGAACGCGGTGCTGCGCAACAAGCCGGTGATGCTGCTGTGGGCGGCGTTGCTGGTGGCGAACACCGTGCTGGCCTTCGCCACCGCCTTCCTGGGGTTGGCGGTCGCGATGCCGTGGCTGGCCTACGCGACCTGGCACGCCTACCGGGACACCCTGGACCCGGAGGGCTGGCCCGCGCTCGACTGAGCGCGGGCTGCTTGCATCAGCGCAGGGTCGGCGCGGGCTGCGCCAGGCCGCGGGCGATCGCGTCATCGATCAGGCGGCGGGTCTTGCCGTCGGCGGCACGGGCCGCGCGTTCGATGTCATGGCCCAGCGCGCCCATGTTCTGGCCGATCGCCTGCATGGGCGCGGCGGCGGCCTGCATGCGGTCGCCGACCTCGCGCAGGCGTTCGCCTTCCGCCTGCATGCGTGCCGACTCGGCCTGCAGTTGCGCGCTCTGCGCCTGCAGCTGCGCGGACAGCGCGTCGGATTGCGCGGACAGGGCAGCGTGCTGGCGTTCCAGTTCGGCCCGTTCCGACGCATCGGCCTTGCGCATGCGATGCGCCAGCCGGGCCTGCTCGGCTGCCAGTCCGGCCTGGCGGCGGGCCAGTGTCGCCACGCGCTCCGCGGCGACCTCCATGGTCGGGGAGGGGGTCGGCTTCGGCGCCTGATCCATGTCCACCTGCAAGGCCTGCAGACGCGCCTGATGGGGCGCCATCTTGGCCTGCAGGGACTCCATCCGCACGTTCAGTGCATTCACCGGCGACCAGGCGGCTTCCACCTGGGAGAGCAATGCCGGGTCGCGCAGCACCACGTGCTTGCCGCCCTTGCGCACCAGCAGGAAGTCGCCGTCGATGCGGCTGCGGGCGGCTTCCAGGGCGGCCCGATCGTCGCCGTCACCGGAGAACATCGTGCGGGTCTCGCCCTTGCGCACGAGCGTGTAACCGCTGCCGTCGGCATGATGCAGCGACACGTCTGCGGGCGGGGCTGGCGGTGCGGGCGGCGCCATCGGCGGGGCCGGCGGCAGCGGTGCAGGCGGCGGCGGGGCGTCCGGAGCGTGCAGGGCGCCGCTGGGT
>DASWXO010000035.1:0-5230 GCA_036405455.1 Thermomonas sp.
GGCGGCGACGATGGCCGGGTCGGTGATCTCGACGCCGTGGTGCACCGCATACTTTTCCTTCAGGCCGCGCAGGATGGCGATGGTGTCCTCGACGCTGGGCTCGCCCACGAACACCTTCTGGAAGCGGCGCTCCAGCGCGGCATCCTTCTCGACGTACTTGCGGTACTCGTCCAGGGTGGTGGCGCCGATGCAGTGCAGTTCGCCACGCGCCAGCGCGGGCTTCAGCATGTTGCCCGCGTCCATCGAACCCTCGGCCTTGCCCGCGCCGACCATCGTGTGCAGCTCATCGATGAAGAGGATGATCTGGCCTTCGTTCTTGGCCAGGTCGTTGAGCACGCCCTTCAGGCGTTCCTCGAACTCGCCGCGGAACTTGGCGCCGGCGATCAGGGCACCCATGTCGAGCGAGAGCACGCGCTTGCCGCGCAGGCCCTCGGGCACTTCCCCGTTGACGATACGCTGGGCCAGGCCTTCGACGATGGCTGTCTTGCCCACGCCGGGCTCGCCGATCAGCACCGGATTGTTCTTGGTGCGGCGCTGCAGGACCTGGATGGTGCGGCGGATTTCCTCGTCGCGGCCGATCACCGGGTCCAGCTTGCCGATCTCCGCGCGCTCGGTGAGATCGATGGTGTACTTCTCCAGCGCCTGGCGCTGGTCCTCCGCATTCTCGGACTGCACCTTCTCGCCGCCGCGCAGGCGGTCGATGGCGGCGCGCAGCTTCTGCTTGTCGGCGCCGCTGGCCTTCAGTTCCTGGCCCGCCGCTCCGCTGTCGTCCAGCGCGGCCAGCAGGAACCATTCGCTGGCGATATAGGTATCGCCGCTGTCTTGCGCCAGCTTGTCGGTGACGTTGAGCAGGCGCGACAGGTCGTTGCCGATGGACAGGTTGCCGGCCTGGCCCGTGACCTTGGGCAGCTTGTCCAGCGCTTCGCCCAGCCGCTCGCGCAGCACCGGCACGTTGACGCCGGCCTGCGCCAGCAGCGGCCGCGTGCTGCCGCCCTGCTGTTCCAGCAGTGCGGTGAGCACGTGCACCGGCTCGATCATGGTGTGGTCGCGGCCCACGGCCAGCGACTGCGCGTCGGCCAGCGCCTGCTGGAAACGCGAGGTCAGTTTGTCCATCCGCATCGGGAGAACCTCAAGAGAGTCAGGGGCCGGCGAACGCCAGCCGATGCTACCCAGATGCGGTTAAGCGGCGGTGTTTCAAGGCCTGCTGAGACCCGGATTCACGTAGGGTGGGCCTTGGCCCACCGTCTGCGCGCCTCCCGGAACGGCGGGCCTGGGCCCGCCCTACGGTTTCTTCTGCAGGGACAGCAGGCCCAGCAGCACCGCCAATGCGGCATACGCACCCGCGAACTGCCACAGGATGGTCGCGCGCAGGCCTTCGACGTCCCATGGCAGGTAGATGCCGCCGCGCGGATCGACCGAATGGATGATGCCGAACAATGTCAGCACTGCGCCAATCAGCAACGGGAGGACCGCACGGCGGTTGCGGCCGTCGATCATCGCCACCAGCGCGGTGGTCCAGATCATCGCGGTGATGATGAAGCCGTTGCCGAGGGTGACGATGGTGGCCAGGTCCGGCAGCCCGTGCCCGTCGACGCCTTCGTACAGGCCGGCGAAGCGGTCGGGCGCGATCCACGCCGGATTGCCGAACTTGATCGTCAGCAGGTACGCCACCGACGGCAGGAAGCCCAGCGCCACCGCGATGGCGTGCTTGCGCGGGGTTTCGGTGAACGCCTGCACGGTGATGTCCAGGCCCACGTAGACGATGATCGGCGCCAGCACCGCCACCGGCAGCCACTGCACCAGGCCCGACACGTAGCCGAGCACACCGCCGAGGCCGATGAAGATTCCCGTCAACAGCGTGTAGCCCTTGCGCGCGCCCATGTGCTTGTACGCAGGCTGGCCGATGTAAGGCGTGGTTTGCGCCACGCCGCCGCAGACGCCGGCGACCAGCGTGGAGACCGCTTCGGCCAGCAGCACGTCGCGCGTGCGGTAGTCATCGCCCGCGGCGCGCGCGCTCTCGCTGACATTGATGCCGCCGACCACCATCAGCAGGCCGAACGGCAGCAGCAGCGGGAGATACGGCACCGTGTAAGCCAGGCCGTCCAGCCAGCCCAGCGTGGGCAGCGGCAGCGTAAGTGCGAGCGGCACCGCATCCGGCACCTTGAAGCCGGGCGCGCCCAGGCCGGCGAGACCCAGGCCGTAGTACAGCGCGGTGCCGACGATGAAGGCCAGCAGCACGCCGGGCAGCTTCACCGGCAGCTTGCCCTTCGCCACCAGTACGTACAGCAGCAGGCCGAAGGTGACGAAACCGACGATGGGCTGGCGCAGCGTTTCGATCAACGGCAGGAAGCCGAGCAGCGTCAGCGCCGCGCCGCCGATGGAACCCAGCAGGCCAGCACGCGGCACCGCGCGGGTGACCGCATCGCCGAAGAACGACAACACCAGCTTCAGCACGCCCATCACCACCAGCGCCGCCATGCCGAGCTGCCAGGTGGCGGTGGCCGCGGCCTGTTCGTCCAGGCCGGCCTGCTTGAAGCCGACGAACGCCGGGCCCAGCACGAGCAGCGCCATGCCGATGCTGGTCGGCGCATCCAGGCCGAGCGGCATCGCGGTGACGTCGTCGCGCCCGGTCTTCGCCGCCAGGCGGTGCGCCATCCACGTATAGATCAGGTTGCCGACCAGTACGCCCAGCGCCGTGCCCGGGAACATGCGGGTGAACACCACCTCGGCGGGGAACTGGAAGATGCCGATCAGCGCGGCGGCGATGAAACCGAGGATGGACAGGTTGTCCACCACCAGGCCGAAGAAGCCGTTGAGGTCGCCGGGTACGAACCAGCGGCGCACGGGAGAAGCCGATGCGGTCATGGAATCGGTAATCAGTGGGGTGGGCGGGAGGTCGCCAGCATAAGCGCCCGCGCGATCGGCGGGCGCACCGGGTTCAGAACGATACGTCCACCGCGTGGCGCGACCACAGCACCGACTGGTGGCCGGTCGCCTGCTTCCACGCCAGGCGGATCGCCTCGATGTCGGCGCGGCGCTGCGGAGTGTCCTCGTGCAGGACCACCAGCACCTTCGTCTTCAGGCGGTTGGGTTCCTTCGCGCCGCGGAACAGCCACTGGCCGTAGGCATCGAACACGGTCAGGCCATCGGGAAAGCGCGCGGTCACTTCCTTGTCGAGGAAGGCGCGCCAGGCGTCCTCTGTGATGGTCTCGGCCTGCGGGCGATCCGCCGGCCCCGTCTCTTTCCCCACGCCGAAATACAGCTCGCTGCGCACCCAGCCACTCGCATTGGCGGGACGCAGAGCGTCGCCTTCCAGTGCGGCGCTTGCGGTCGTGGGCGACACGGCGGGCGGCGTGGACGCGCACCCTGCGAGTGCGAGAAGGACCAGCAACCAGACGGCACGATGCGACATGGGAGAACCTCGTGGGGGGTGGGCAGGATGAGGCACGGCACTGCCGCGGCCTTATGACGCGAGCGCATAAGGAGATGGGCAGCAGCGATGACGCTTGGTCCGCCGGGGCGGATAATATATCGCTTCATCGCAATCAAGCGATAGACTCCACTGAACCCCTCCCCTCGTCCCACGAGATTTTTCATGTCCCGCCTTCTCCTTGCGCCGCTCGGCGCCGCCATCGCGCTGGCACTCGCCTTCCCCGCCACTGCCCAGACCGCGCCGGCCAGCGCCACCGACCTGGACGCCGTGATCGTCACCGGCACCCGCGCCACTGACCGCACCGCGCTGGAATCCACCTCGCCGATCGACGTGCTGACCGCCGAGGACATCCGCAAGGCCGGCGTGCTCAACGGCGAGCTCGGCAGCGCGCTGCAGGCGCTGCTGCCCTCGCTGAACTTCCCGCGCCAGTCCAACTCCGGCGGCGCCGACCACATCCGTGCCGCACAGCTGCGCGGCCTGAGCCCCAACCAGGTCCTGGTGCTGGTCAACGGCAAGCGCCGCCACACCAGCGCGCTGGTCAATACCGACAGCAAGATAGGCAAGGGCAACACGCCGGTGGACTTCAACGCCATCCCGGTGAGCGCGATCAAGCGCATCGAAGTGCTGCGCGACGGCGCAGGCGCCCAGTACGGCTCCGATGCCGTGGCCGGCGTCATCAACGTGATCCTCAACGATGCGCCGGAAGGCGGCGCCTTCGAAGCCAGCTACGGCGCGCACCACACGAAGGTGGAGCCGATCGACCAGACCGTCACCGACGGCCAGAGTGGCTTCTTCAGCGCGCAGGTCGGCGACCGCATCGGCGAAGGCGGCTTCTTCCGGGTCGGCCTGGAGTACAAGCAGCGCGAGGGCACCAATCGTGCCGGCTTCGACCAGATCCCGTTCTTCGAGGAGCAGACACCCGACAACCTCGCCCTGGCCGGCCAGCGCAACTACGTGCTAGGCGACGGCAGCTCGCGCGACCTCAACGCGTGGCTCAACGCCGCCGTGCCGGTGGGCGAATCGGCCGAGCTGTATGCCTTCGGCACCTACCACCAGAGCGATACCGAAGGCGCCAACTATTTCCGCTACCCCGATGGCGTCGCGAACTGGAAGGAGGTGTATCCGAACGGTTACCGCCCGATCTCCGAAGGCGACAACCTGGACCTGGCCGGCGTGGCCGGCGTGCGCGGACAGTGGGGCGACTGGGACTACGACGCCAGCCTCAATCACGGCCGCAACGCATTCACCTACCGCCTGCGCAATTCACTCAACGCCTCGCTCGGCCCGACCAGCCCGACGCGCTTCAAGACCGGCGACTACGACGCCGGCCAGACCCTGTTGAACCTGGACATCAGCCGCGTGTTCGGCGCGCATACGTTCGCCACCGGCGTGGAGTTCCGCCACGAAACCTTCGAGACCGGTGCCGGCGATCCGGCTTCGTACGCGGCCGGCCCCTACACCGACCGCCCGACCGGTTCGCAGGCCGGTGGCGGACTGACGCCGCAGGACACCGCCGACCTCGACCGCGACGTGTCCAGCGTCTACGCCAGCCTCAGCAGCCAGTGGGGCGAGAAATTCACCACCGACATCGCCGCGCGCTACGAGCACTACGACGACTTCGGTGGCGAGCTGACCGGCAAGCTCGCCGCCCGCTATGAATTCGCGCCCGCGTTCGCCCTGCGCGGTTCGGTGTCGAACAACTTCCGCGCCCCGTCGCTGAGCCAGATCGGGTTCGAGTCGACCTCCACCGGCTACGACGCGTCCGGCCAGCTCACCCAGGGCCGCCTGTTGTCGGTG
>DASWXO010000036.1:0-14661 GCA_036405455.1 Thermomonas sp.
AGCGGATCGGTCTTCAGCGCATTGAAACAGGCTTCGACCGCCGGCTCGGACGGTTTGAAAGGGCGATGCATGGCCAGCAGGCGGAATCCCGCCGGCGTGCGGTACTGGCGCAGGCACCAGTCGGGATGGGCTGCCGCAAATGCCTCCACGCGTGCGTTCGCCCATGCCTCCGGACCACCGTCGCGGCGCATGCGGGCAGCATGGAGATGGCGGATCACCCGACCCGCCACCAGCCAGGCGACGACGGCCGCCACCAGACCCACCCACCAGGATCCGGCCCAGACGCCGGCGATCGCAGCGAAGGCGAGCAAGGGCAGACGGACGTTGCGCTTCAAGGCGGCGGCGGGACCAGGCGCCTCGAAATCGATGTCCACGAACAATGCATGCGGCGTGTTGAGACAGAGCGCGCCATAGGAATTACGGGTGATCACGCTGTCGCCGTCGCGCGCGATGATCTCCTCGCGGATCGGTACGCCGACCGCGCCGTTGTAGGGACGCTTGTCTTCCCGTCGCTGCAGCGGCTCACCCGCGAGAACCCGTTCGAAGGCTTCGCGCGTGCGCGCGTCGGCGTGCGCTTGCGCCTCCTGCTGGCTGACGTCGGACCAGCCGAAGCGGCGCACGGTAACCTGCCTGCCCTTCGAACGATGCTGCAAGCGGCCTTCGGCCCAGTACTGCGGAACGATCATGCGCCTCCCCTGCCCGGACGCCGCCCCACGCGGGACAAAAAAAGCGCCGGGAATCCCCGGCGCTTCTTGTACACCATGCGGGCGCGATCAGCCCAGCAGGTGCGCTACGCCGCTGCGCTCTTCTTCCAGCTCGCCCAGCGTCTTGTCGATCGCAGCCTGGCTGAAGGCGTCGACCGGCAGGTCCTTCACCATCGTGTACTCGCCGTTCTCGGTGGTGACGGCGAAGCCGAACATCACGCCTTCCGGAATGCCGTAGCTGCCGTCGGACGGAATGCCCATCGTCACCCACTTGCCGTTGCTGCCCAGCACCCAGTCGCGCACGTGGTCGATGGCGGCGTTGGCGGCCGACGCGGCCGACGACAGGCCGCGCGCCTCGATGATCGCGGCGCCGCGCTTGCCGACCTGCGGGATGAACGTGTTGGCGTTCCAGTCGGCGTCGTTGATGGTGTCTTTCAGCGACGTGCCGTTGACGGTGGCGAAGCGGTAGTCCGGGTACATCGTCGGGCTGTGGTTGCCCCACACGACCAGCTTCTCGATGTCGCCGACGGCCACGCCGGCCTTGTTGGCGAGCTGCGACAGCGCGCGGTTGTGGTCCAGGCGCAGCATCGCGGTGAAGTTCTTGGCCGGCAGGTCCGGCGCCGACTTCATGGCGATGTAGGCGTTGGTGTTGGCCGGGTTGCCGACCACCAGCACCTTGACGTTGCGGCTGGCGACCTTGTTCAACGCCGCACCCTGCGCGGTGAAGATCTTGGCGTTCTCGAGCAGCAGGTCCTTGCGCTCCATGCCCGGGCCGCGCGGACGCGCGCCGACCAGCAGGGCCACATCGGCGTCCTTGAACGCGACTTCCGGATCATCGGTGCCGACCATGCCGGCCAGCAGCGGGAACGCGCAGTCCTCCAGCTCCATCATCACGCCGCGCAGGGCGGCCTGGGCCTTGTCCAGCGGCAGCTCCAGCATCTGCAGGATGACCGGCTGGTCCTTGCCCAGCATTTCGCCGGAGGCGATGCGGAACAGCAGGGCATAGCCGATCTGGCCGGCGGCGCCGGTGACGGCAACTCGAACGGGGGTCTTCATCTGTGGGGGCTCCTGTGGGGCGGGCACGGCCCGCCGTCTAGCGATTCATGGGGATGGCGAGGCGGAACGCGCCGCCTCAGGCCAGCTCGGCGAAGAATTCCTGGAACCGCGCCAGGCCGGGGGCCAGCTGCGGCGTCGGGCAGGTGTAGCTGATGCGCAGCGCCTTCGGCTCGCCGAAGGCCGAGCCCGGCACGCAGGCCACGCCCTTCGCCTCCAGCAGCGCATTGCAGAAGTCGACGTCGTTCTCGATCTTCGCCCCGCTCGGACCGTGGGTCTTGCCGAACGCGCTGCTGATGTCCGGGAACACGTAGAACGCGCCTTGCGGACGCGGGCAGACCACGCCGGGGATCGCGTCCATCACCGCCATGACCTGGTCGCGCTTGGCCTGGAACTCCACGCGCTTCTGCTCGGGCACGTTCTGCGGGCCGGTCAGCGCGGCGATGCCGGCGGCATTGACCACTTCCGGCACGTTGGTGATGTGGTTGGAGTTCAGCGTCACCAGCGCCTTGGCCACTGCCTCCGGCCCGACCATGAAGCCCAGGCGCCAGCCCGGCATGCCGTAGGTCTTGGACAGCGAGTCGAGGAAGATCACGCGGTCGCGCAGCTCCGGGCGGGCGAGCACGAAGTTGTAGTACTCCAGCCCGTCGAACAGCATGCGGTTGTAGATGTCGTCGGCGATGATCCAGGTGTCCGGGTGCTTCACCAGCACGTCGGCCAGCGCGATCACCTCGTCCTTCGTGTACACCATGCCCGTCGGATTGGACGGGTTGTTGAACAGGAACACCTTCGGCTTCGACGCCAGCGCCTCGTCGAGCTGCTGCGGGGTCAGCTTGTAGTTCTGGCTGGCCGGGCACGGCAGCAGCTGGATCTTCGCGTTGACGATCTCGGCGATGTCGACGTAGCTGGTCCAGTACGGTGCCGGGAAGGCGATGGTCTCGCCCTCGTCCAGCAGCGCCTCCGCCAGGTTGTAGATCACGTGCTTGGCGCCGATGCCAGTGGCGCAGTTGGCGCGGGTGTAGCCGGTCAGGCCGATCTGTTCGATGTGCTGCAGCAGGGCATCCAGCAATGCGTCCGGGCCGCGGTTGCTGCCGTACTGGCCGCTGTCCTTGTCCACCGCCTGGCGCGCGGCTTCGTACACGTGCGGGCCGGGCAGGAAGTTGGGGACGCCGATGGAGAAGCTGATGATGTCGCGGCCTTCGGCCTTGAGCCGCTTGGCCTTTTCCGCGACCTGCATGATCACGCTGGGCTTGGCCCGGCTCATGCGCCGTGCGAGTTGAGGCATCGTGGGGAACCTCGAAAGATGGGATGCGGGAACGCCGTGCTGGACGCCGGATTTGCCAGCGTTTAGCCTTGAAATGCTAGCACAGCCGACTTCGGCACCGACTCCGGCCTGCTCCGGCGGGCCATGATGCAAAGGGGACATCGATGGGTTTCTTGCGTGGGCCGTTCACGGCCCTGTTGCTGTCGTTCGCGCTGGTCGCGGGCATCGTTTCCCCGGCCGATGCCCAAGTCCGGCCGGCCGTCGCCACCGACGCCAGCGGGAAGGCGCTCAAGGTGCAGGGCAGTATCGTGGTCATCGAGCCGGACATCGAGCTCAGCCTGGTGACCGCGGGCGGCATGCAGGAACCCCGCAAGGAATGGTCGGACGCCGCGCGCCGGCTGTACCCCCAGGCCGTACGCCGCCAGCTGGCCGCGCGCGCCACCCAGCTGCCCGACTTCGATATCCCCGATGACCTGGACCCCAAGTCGCGCCTGGGCCAGATCATCCGCCTGAACGAGGCGGTCGCCCGCAGCATCGCGATGTACTCCGCCCCGGGCAGCGCACTGGCGACCAAGAAGGACCCCACCACCGGCAAGCCCCGGATGGACTGGACGCTGGGTCCCGGCGTCAGCGAACTGCGGGCCGCCACGGGCGCCGACTACGCGCTGTTCACCTACGTCCGCGACTCCTACGCCAGCGGCGGCCGCACGGCGCTGCGGGTGTTCGCCATGATCGCCGGCGCGGCCGTCGGCAGCTACATCGACATCGGCGGCGGCCTGCAGGCCGGCGTCGCGACCCTGGTCGACCTGCGGACCGGCCAGGTGGTGTGGTTCAACCTGATGGCCAAGGGCAGCGGCGACCTGCGCGACGAAAAGGGCGCCACCACCACCGCCGCAACGCTGCTCCGGAACATGCCGCTGTGATCTCCGGCGGCCGGCGGCGCATGCTGGCCCTCGCCCTGTGGGCGCTGGCGCCGCTCGCGCATGCCGGGCAGGTGCCCGCCATCCGGCCGGGCGAGAAGCCCGCGCCCGGCAGCACGGAAGCCGAACTCTGGTACGGCATGGGCCAATCCGAGCGCGAGCTCAAGGACGCTCCCGTGATCGTGCGCGACCCCGCACTGAACGCGTACGTCCGCGACGTGGCCTGCCGCGTGGTCGGCGATTACTGCGGCGACCTGCGCGTCTACATCGTCGAATCGCCGGTGTTCAATGCCTCGATGGCGCCGAACGGCGCGATGATCGTGTTCACCGGCGCACTGCTGCGGATGCAGGATGAAAGCGAGCTGGCGCTGGTGCTCGGCCACGAATTCGCCCACTACCGCCAGCGCCACAGCCTGCGGATGTGGACCAACGCGAAAAGCACCAGCGCACTCTCCGCGACCTTCACCATCATGAGCGGCTTCAGCCTTGCCGGTGGCGTGGTCCAGATGTTGGGCGCCGCGGGCCTGTCCGGCTTTTCCCGCGACATGGAGCGCGAGGCCGACCAGTTGGGCTTCTCGCGCGCCACCGAGCTGCACTACGACCCGACGGCGGGCACCCGGGTGTGGGCGCGGATGCTCCGCGAAGAACAAGCCAACAAACGCCGGCGCGGCGGGTCGGTGTTCGCCAGCCATCCCCGCACGGCGGAGCGCCTGCAGGACATCACCGCGGCCGCGGCGAACGCTCCCGCCGACGCGGGTACGGAGCGCGGCATGGCGGCGTACCGGGCGGCCATGCGACCGTTCCTGGCGCGCTGGCTGGACGCCGAGTTGTCGCGACGCATGTACGACACCTCGATCCAGGTGATCGAGGATCGCAAGGCCGGCGCCAGCGAGGACGAGGCGGGCCTGCTGGCCTACTACCTCGCCGAAGCCTATCGGCGTCGCGGTGGCGCGACGGACGCCGGCAAGGCCGCCGACCTGTATGCCGAGGCCATCCGGCACCCCGACGCCCCGGCCACGGCTTGGCGGGAACAGGGCCACCTCCTGCGTGCCGCGGGGCAACCCGCCGCGGCCGCGGCCGCCTTCCGCGAATACCTCGGGCGCGCCCCCGCGGCCAGCGACCGCGCCTTCATCGAACAAGACCTCAAGGCCCTGGAGGCCACGACCCCATGATGCTCCGTCCTCGCCTGCTGCTGCCCCCCGTCCTCGCCCTGCTGCTGGCCGCCTGCGCCGGGGGCCAGCAGCTCCAGAAGGCCGGCGACGCCAATGCCTTCGACATGCAGCTGGTCAGCACCCTGGACTGGTCGCGGATCAAGCGCCCGCGCTTCGAGGCGTGGACGATCGACGGCACGGACCTGAACCTGCTGCGGATCTATTCCGGCGTGCGCGCCAACGAGCACGTCTTCCAGACCGTGCGCCAGAAGAATTCGCGGCCCGACGGCCCCTGGTTCAAGCCCACCATGCGCCCGGACGAGATCCGGGACGTGGTGCTAGACGCACTGCGCGAGGAAGGCGCGGCGAACGTGGCGGGCGGAGACCTGCGTCCGCATCGCTTCGGCGGCACCGATGGCCTGCGCTTCGATTTCACGATGACCAGCGCCAACGGCCTGGATTACCGGGGCACGGCCGCTGCCGCGGTGCGCAACGGCACGCTGACGCTGCTGCTGTGGTACGCGCCCGCCGAGTACTACTACGACCGCGACGTCGCCGCGGTATCGCGGATGCTGGACGACATGACGTTCGTCCAGTGACGGTCGGCGGGTGGCCTCCGGGCCACCCGCCGCCATTGCCGCATCAGGCGGCCAGGATCTTGTTCCACTCCGCCACGCGGTCGGCCTTGGCGGCCAGGACGGCGTCGGCATCGCCTTCGATCGTCACCGACTTGATCACGTCACCCTGCTTCACGGCGTCGACCACGTCCATGCCCTCGAGCACCGTCCCGAAGACGGTGTGCTTGCCGTCCAGCCAGCCGCAGGGCACGTGGGTGATGAAGAACTGGCTGCCGTTGGTGTTGGGACCGGCATTGGCCATGGACAGCACGCCGCGCGCGTGGCCCAGGCCGTTGTTCGCCTCGTCCTCGAAGCGGTAGCCCGGGCCGCCGCGACCCGATCCCTCGGGGCAGCCGCCCTGGATCATGAAGTCGGCGATCACGCGGTGGAAGTTCAGGCCATCGTAGAAGCCGCGCTTCGCCAGGTTGACGAAATTGGCCACCGTCAGCGGGGCCTTGTCGGCGGCGAGCTCGACCTTGATCAGGCCGCGGTCGGTGTCGAAATTGGCGATCAGACTCATTCTGTTCATCTCCGGCGCCCGGATGGGCACGTGAACCCTATATAATAGCGGGCTTCCCCCTTCTTTCCCCGCGCGCCCTGCCAGCCCCTTGGTAGCCGGTGCGGCCTCCACGAGCCTCTCCGAATGTCCGTCGAACGCCTCCGCAACATCGCCATCGTCGCCCACGTCGACCACGGCAAGACCACCCTCGTCGATTGCCTGCTGAAGCAGTCCGGCACCCTGAACGAGCGCACCGTGCTGGCCGAGCGCGTGATGGACAGCAACGATCAGGAAAAGGAACGCGGCATCACCATCCTGGCCAAGAACACCGCCATCACCTGGCAGGGCAACCGCATCAACATCGTGGACACGCCCGGGCACGCCGACTTCGGCGGCGAGGTCGAGCGCGTGCTGTCGATGGTGGACTCGGTGCTGATCCTGGTCGACGCGATGGACGGCCCGATGCCGCAGACCCGCTTCGTGACCCAGAAGGCGTTCGCGATGGGGTTCAAGCCGATCGTCGTCGTCAACAAGATCGACCGCCCCGGCGCGCGCCCGGACTGGGTGATCGACCAGGTGTTCGACCTGTTCGACAAGCTGGGCGCCACCAACGAGCAGCTGGACTTCCCGATCGTCTACGCCTCGGCCCTGCACGGGTTCGCCAGCCTCGACGACAGCGTGCGCGAAGGCGACATGACCCCGCTGTACGAAGCGATCATGCAACACGTGCCGGCGCCGCAGGTCGAGGCCGAAGGCCCGTTCCAGATGCGCATCTCGCAGCTCGACTACAACAACTTCGTCGGCGTCATCGGCATCGGCCGCATCCAGCGCGGCACGCTGAAGAAGAACATGCCGGTGACCGTGATCGACCGCGAAGGCAAGAAGCGCCAGGGCAAGGTGCTGCAGGTGATGGGCTTCATGGGCTTGGAGCGGATCGAGCAGGACACCGCCGAAGCCGGCGACATCGTCGCGATCTCCGGCATCGCCGAGCTCAGCATCTCCGACACCGTCTGTTCGGTCGACATGCCGGAAGCGCTGCCGGCGCTGACCGTGGACGAGCCCACCATCTCGATGACCTTCCAGGTCAACAACTCGCCGTTCGCCGGCAGCAAGGAACTCTCGGGCGGCAAGTTCCTGACCAGCCGCCAGATCAAGGACCGGCTGGAGCGCGAGACCGTGCACAACGTGGCGCTGAAGGTCGAGCAGCTGGAGGACGCCGACAAGTTCCTGGTCAGCGGCCGCGGCGAGCTGCACCTGTCGGTGCTGATCGAGAACATGCGCCGCGAGGGCTACGAGCTGGCGGTGTCCCGCCCCGAGGTCATCATCAAGGAAATCGACGGCCAGCTGATGGAGCCGATCGAGCAGCTGGTGGTCGACGTGGAGGAAATCCATCAGGGCGGCGTGATGGAGAAGCTGGGCATCCGCAAGGGCCAGCTGAAGAACATGGAACCCGACGGCAAGGGGCGCGTGCGGCTGGACTACATGATCCCGGCGCGCGGCCTGATCGGCTTCCAGAACGAGTTCAAGACCCTGACCCAGGGATCGGGCCTGCTGTTCCACGTGTTCGACCACTACGGCCCGAAGGAAACCGGCCCGATCGCCAAGCGCCTCAACGGCGTGATGATCGCCAATGCCGCCGGCCCCACCCCGGCCTATTCGCTCGGTCCGCTGCAGGAGCGCGGCAAGCTGTTCGCCGCCGAGGGCGACCAGGTCTACGAAGGCCAGCTGGTCGGCATCCACAGCAAGGACAACGACCTCACCGTCAATGTCATCAAGACCAAGCCGCTGACCAACATGCGCGCCTCGGGCAAGGATGACGCGATCCAGCTGACCCCGGCCACCAAGTTCACGCTGGAGCAGGCGCTGGACTTCATCGACGACGACGAGCTGGTCGAGATCACTCCGAAGGAAATCCGCCTGCGCAAGAAGCTGCTGACCGAGAGCGACCGCAAGCGGGCCAGCCGCGCGGCTTGATCGCCGCCGCGCCACCCCCATGTCCTCGGCATCGCGGCCTTTCACGCCAAGGATGACGCCGGCATGAGCCAGCCGCACCACTACAACCCGGATCCGCACGCGCATCCGGGGCTCCACCTCATCGCGCTGGTCGAGGTGGTCAAGGGCGCGCTGGCACTGCTGGCCGCGAGCGGATTGGAGCTGCTGGGCCCGGCGCCGCTGCGGCGCTGGGTGCATGAGCTGATCAACCGCTTCCAGCTGGACCCGGACCACGGCGCCATGGCCTGGCTGGCCGGCGCCATCAATCCGAACGGGCTCCACCTGGCCGCCGGGGTCGCCGCGCTCTACGGCGTGATGCACCTGTTGGAGGGCTGGGGCCTGTGGCGTGCCAAGGCGTGGGCGTCCTGGCTGGGTTGCATCACCGTCTCGCTGTACCTGCCGTTCGACCTCTACGCGCTGGTCCGCCACCCGGGCTGGCTGTCCGTGGTCGTGGTCGCGATCAACCTGCTGGTGCTATGGGTGTTGGCCCGGGATCTCGTGATCCGCCATCGACGCTAACGATTTGCCTGCCGGTGCGGACCGGGTGATGCTTGCGCATCCATCCGGGAGACCGAACCCCATGCGCCACCTGCCGCTCGCCCTCGCCGTCGCCACCCTCCTCGCTGCCTGCCAGCCCGCCACGCAGCCCCCGAAGGCCGCCGATGCCGCGTCGCCGCAAGCCGCCACCGCTGGGCCGGCGTTCGCGTTCGAGGAAGCCACCGTCGCCGACCTGCAGCGGCAGCTGACTGCCGGCAGCCTGACCAGCCACGCGCTGGTGCAGGCCTACCTGGACCGGATCGCCGCCATCGACGCCGCGGGGCCGACCCTGCGATCGGTGATCGAGCTCAACCCCGATGCCCTGAAGGAGGCCGATGCGCTGGACGCCGAGCGCAAGGCCGGCAAGTCGCGCGGACCGCTGCACGGCATCCCGGTGTTGCTGAAGGACAACATCGACGCGGTACCGATGGCCAATTCCGCCGGCTCGCTGGCGCTGGCCGACCATCGCCCGAAGGCCGATGCCTTCCTGGTGACGAAGCTGCGCGAGGCCGGCGCGGTGATCCTGGGCAAGACCAACCTGTCGGAGTGGGCGAACTTCCGCTCCACCCGTTCCACCTCGGGCTGGAGCGGCCGCGGCGGCCAGACCCGCAACCCGTACGCACTGGACCGCAACCCCTGCGGCTCCAGCGCCGGCACCGGCACCGCCATCGCCGCCAACCTGGCCGCGGTGGGCATCGGCACCGAAACCGACGGCAGCATCATCTGCCCGTCGGCAGTGGCCGGCCTGGTGGGCCTCAAGCCCACGGTGGGGCTGGTGAGCCGCAGCGGCATCATCCCGATCTCCGTCTCGCAGGACACCGCCGGCCCGATGGCCCGCAGCGTGGCGGACGCAGCGGCCCTGCTGTCCGCGATCGCGACCCCCGATCCGAAGGACCCCGCCGCCGCGGAGCGCCCCGACGCCAGCCCCATTGACTACACCGCCCACCTCAAGGCGGACGGCCTGAAGGGCGCCCGCATCGGCGTGGTGCGCAAGCTGATGGGCTACCAGCCCGATACCGATGCGGCGATGGAGCGCGCGATCGCCGCGCTGAAGGCCGCCGGCGCCACCGTGGTGGACGCGGAGATCCCCACCCTCGGCAAGTGGGACGCGGACGAGTTCCAGATGCTGCTGTACGAGTTCAAGGACGGCCTGAACGCCTACTTGGCGAACAGCGGCGCGCCCTACCAGTCGCTGGCGGACCTGATCGCCTACAACACGCAGCACGCGGATACGGAAATGCCGTTCTTCGCGCAGGAGCTGTTCGAACAGGCCAACGCGAAGGGGCCGCTGACCGAGCCGGCCTACCTCGCCGCGCGCGACAAGGCGCGTCGCCTCGCCGGCCCCGAAGGCATCGATGCCGCGCTGAAGGCGCAGCAGCTGGATGCGCTGGTGGCCCCTGCGATGTCCCCGGCGTGGCCCACCGACCCGATCAACGGCGACCACTTCATCGGCGCCGGCTACGGTGCCGCCGCGGTCGCGCGCTACCCCAGCCTCACCGTGCCGATGGGCGACGTGCACGGCCTGCCGGTCGGCCTCGTGTTCATGGGCACCGCCTGGAGCGAGCCGCGCCTGATCGAACTGGGCTACGCCTTCGAGCAGGCCAGCAAGGCGCGCAAGACGCCCCGCTTCCCGCCCTCCGTGGCCCTGCCGCCGCGCAAGTAAGCCCGGGAGCGCCGCGTCGCCCGGCCGGGCGGCGCGGCCGCGCCCCTCAGGCGTCGATGGCGCCGCGCTTGCGCACGATCAGCATCGCGATCTCCAGCGCCTGCTCGTAGTTCAGGCGTGGATCCACCGTGGTCCGGTAGGCGCGCTGCAGGTCGATCTCGGTGAGCTCGCGCGCGCCGCCCAGGCACTCGGTGACGTTCTCGCCGGTGAGCTCCAGGTGCACGCCGCCGAGCCGCGTGCCGGCTGCCTCGTGCAGGTCGAAGGCCTGCTCAATCTCGCTGCGGATGTTCTCGAAGCGGCGGGTCTTGTAGCCGTTGCTGGTGGATTCGGTGTTGCCGTGCATCGCGTCGCAGATCCACAGGACGCGCCGGCCCTCGCGCTTCACCGCTTCCAGCAGCGGCGGCAGCTTGGCGGCGATGTGCTCCGCGCCCATGCGGTGGATGAGGCCGAGGCGACCGGGTTCGTCGTCCGGGTTCAGGGCATCGATCACGCGCAGCAGCTGGTCCGGCGTGACCGACGGTCCCACCTTGACGGCCACCGGGTTGCTGATGCCGCGGAAATATTCCAGGTGCGCGCCGTCCAGTGCCGCGGTGCGCATGCCGATCCACGGGAAGTGGGTGCTGAGGTTGAACCAGCCATCGGCGCGCGGCACCTGCCGCGTCTGCGCCTCCTCGTAGGGCAGCAGCAGGGCTTCATGCGAGGTGTAGAAATCCACCCGGTTGAGGCTCTGCATGCGGCGGCCGGCCAGGGTTTCCATGAAACGCACCGCATCGCCGATGCCGGCCACCATCTTCTGGTAGTCGGCGGCATGCGGCGACTGGCCCACCCAGCCCAGGCCCCAGTACTCGGGATGGTGCAGGTCGGCGAAGCCGCCATCGATCAACGAACGCACGAAGTTCATCGTCATCGCCGAGCGGGCGTGCGCCTTCACCATGCGCCGCGGATCTGGCACGCGCGCCTGCGCGGTGAATTCCGGGCCGTTGACGATGTCGCCGCGGTAGCTGGGCAGCGTCACGCCATCACGTGTCTCGGTGTCGGCGGAACGCGGCTTGGCGTACTGGCCGGCGAAGCGGCCCACGCGCACCACCGGCACCTTCAGCCCATGCACGAGCACCAAGCTCATCTGCAGCAGCACCTTGAGCCGGTTGGTGATGATGGTGGAGGTGCACTCCGCGAAGGTCTCCGCGCAATCCCCGCCCTGCAGCAGGAAACGCTTTCCTTCCTGCGCCTCGGCCAGCTGCTGCTTGAGCGAGAGAATCTCGCGCGAGGTCACCAGCGGCGGCAGCGCGCGCAACTCATCCTGCGCCTCGGCCAGTGCCGCCTCGTCCGGATAGACCGGCATCTGCAGCGCGGGCTTGTCGCGCCAGCTGGCGGGCGACCAGAGGCCGGAGGCCGGGGACGTGGAGACGGACGACGGGATGACGCTGGTGGATGCGATCGACATGGTGGGGATTGGGAGGACTGCTGCATCGCATCATCCCGCCCCGGGCCTCTCGCCGCAACCGTTACCGGCGGAACAGACTGGACTGTCGGCGCTGGAAGCCTGCGTGGAGGGCACCTAGCCCGAGCACGACGAACCACGCGAACGCCCACATCGGCATGCTCAGGCCGAGGAACTGCCAGTCGATGTTGCTGCAGTCACCGGTGGCCTGCAGCACCTTGCGTGCCGCGCCCAGCCAAGAGTACTGCTCGACAATGAAGTTCAGGCCCGGGCCGCAGCTGGGCAGCTCCGGCGGATGCAGCTGCACCCAGCTGTGGCGCCCCGCATAGCCCATGCCCGCCGCCGCGGCAACGAACGCGAGCAGCGCCCATGCCTTGCGGGCGCCCGGCGCACGTGGGGCATGCACGGCGCCCAGCAGGAAGACCAGGCCCAGCGCGGCGAAGCAGATGCGCTGGAAGATACAGAACGGACAGGGCTGGATGCCGAGCTGGAATTGCACGAAGAGCGCATACCCCAGCAAGGCCGCGCAGGCGAAAGCGCCCAGCAGGAACTGATGGCGGAACGACCAGCGGAACGGATTCATGCGCGTGCCTTGGCGGGATCCGTTCGATTATGTCGCAGTCGGTCCTAAAACGAAAAACCCCGGGCAAGCCCGGGGTCTTCGAGGGTGCCGCGGTGGCGCGCCTTACTCGGCGGCCTGCGGGCGGTCGACCAGCTCGACGTACGCCATCGGCGCGTTGTCGCCGGCGCGGAAGCCGCACTTCAGGATGCGCAGGTAGCCACCCGGGCGCTGCGCGTAGCGCGGGCCCAGCACGGTGAACAGGGTGCCCACGGCTTCCTTGTCGCGCAGGCGCGAGAACGCCAGGCGGCGGTTGGCGACGCCGTCGGTCTTGCCGAGGGTGATCATCGGCTCGACGACGCGGCGCAGCTCCTTGGCCTTCGGCAGCGTGGTGCGGATGATTTCGTTCTTGATGAGCGACGCCGCCATGTTCGAGAACATCGCACTGCGGTGGGCGCTGGTGCGGTTGAACTTGCGGCCGGATTTCTGGTGGCGCATGGATTCGATTCCTGATGAAGGTTGAAACGATTGGACTTCGCTGTCGCCATCCTGGCGTTGCAACTTGGGCTGCGGGTGGCCCGTGCCGGCATCCTTCGCCGGTCATGCCGCGAACTTTGGTTCGTCGGCGGTTACTTCGATCTCGCGGCTACGTCGCGCGGGCGTGTTCCAGCCCGCGGGACGCCTTGCGGGGCGGGCGGTTGCCCGCCACCGCAATCAACCCATCATGCCATGGCTGGCGACGCCGGCCGGCGGCCAGTTCTCCAGCTTCATGCCGAGGGACAGGCCCTTCTGCGCCAGCACTTCCTTGATCTCGGTGAGCGACTTCTTGCCGAGGTTCGGGGTCTTGAGCAACTCCACTTCGGTCTTCTGGATCAGGTCGCCGATGTAGTAGATGCTCTCGGCCTTGAGGCAGTTGGCCGAACGCACGGTCAGCTCGAGGTCGTCGATCGGGCGCAGCAGCAGCGGGTCGACGCCGGCGCTGGCCTGCGGCTTCGCGCCGCGGTCACGGTGGGTGAAATCACCGAAGACCGACAGCTGGTCGGTGAGGATGTCGGCGGCGGTGCGCACGGCTTCCTCGGCATCGATGGTGCCGTTGGTCTCGATCTCGAGGACCAGCTTGTCCAGGTCGGTGCGCTGCTCGACGCGCGCGGCTTCCACCGCGTAGGCGACGCGGCGGACCGGCGAGAACGACGCGTCCAGCATCAGGCGGCCGATCGTGCGGGTTTCCTCGTCCGGGCGGCGACGCGCGGACGCCGGCTGGTAGCCGAAGCCGCGGCTGATGGTCAGGCGCATGTTCAGCGCCACGTCCTTGGTCAGGTTGGCGATCACGTGGCCGGGGTTCAGGACCTCGACGTTGTGGCTGGTCTTGATGTCGCCGGCGGTGACGATGCCCGGACCCTGCTTCTTCAGCTCCAGGGTATCGGTGTCGCCGCTGTGCATGCGGATGGCGACGTCCTTCAGGTTCAGCAGGACTTCGAGCACGTCCTCCTGCAGGCCTTCGACCGTGGTGTACTCGTGCAGCACGCCGTCGATCTCGACCTCGGTGATTGCGAAGCCGGGGATCGAGGACAGCAGCACGCGACGCAGCGCGTTGCCAAGGGTGTGGCCGTAACCGCGTTCCAGCGGCTCGATCACGACCTTGGCGCGGGTGTCGGTGATGCGCTCGATCTGCGGTCCGCGCGGACGCAGGACTTGGGTGGCGGTAACCGTCATTCGTGGTGTCTCCTGCGGGCCTGCGCGTGGGGCGCAGGCCGGTGGCAATGGCTTACTTCGAGTACAGCTCGACGATCAGCGCTTCGTTGATGTCGCTGGGCAGGTCGGCACGGTCCGGCACGGCCTTGAACACGCCGGCGAACTTGTTCGAATCCACCTCGACCCACGAGGGCGACAGGTTCATCTGCTCGGCCAGGGTCAGCGACTCCTTGACGCGCATCTGCTTCTGGGCCTTCTCGGACAGGGCGATGGCATCGCCGGCCTTGACCGCGTAGGACGGCAGGTTGACCGGCTTGCCGTTCACGGTGACGCCGCGGTGGCTGACCAGCTGGCGAGCAGCCGGACGGGTGACGGCGAAGCCCATGCGGTAGACGACGTTGTCCAGGCGGGTCTCGAGCAGCTGCAGGAGGTTCTCGCCGGTGTTGCCCTTCTTGGTGGCGGCCTTCTTGTAGTAGTTGCGGAACTGGCGCTCCAGCAGGCCGTAGATGCGCTTGACCTTCTGCTTCTCGCGCAGCTGGGTGGCGTAGTCGGACAGCTTGCCCTTGCGG
>DASWXO010000037.1:0-40813 GCA_036405455.1 Thermomonas sp.
CCGTCAGGAGTCTCGTTCCATGGCCATCAAGGTCGGCATCAACGGTTTCGGTCGCATCGGGCGCTGCGTGTTCCGCGCGGCGGTGCAGAACTTCGGCGACGACATCGAGATCGTCGGCATCAACGACCTGCTGGAGCCGGACTACCTGGCGTACATGCTGCGCTACGACTCGGTGCACGGCCGCTTCGACGGCGACGTGAAGGTCGAGAACGGCCAGCTGGTGGTGAACGGCAAGACCATCCGCCTGACCGCCGAGCGCGACCCGGCCAACCTGAAGTGGGATGCCGTCGGCGCCGACGTGGTGCTGGAGTCCACCGGCCTGTTCCTCACCGACGAGACCGCGCGCAAGCACATCGCCGCCGGCGCGAAGAAGGTGCTGATGTCGGCGCCGTCGAAGGACGCCACCCCGATGTTCGTGTACGGCGTCAACCACGCCAAGTACGCGGGCGAGGAGGTGATCTCCAACGCCTCCTGCACGACCAACTGCCTGGCGCCGATCGCCAAGGTGCTGAACGACAAGTGGGGCATCAAGCGCGGCCTGATGACCACCGTGCACGCCGCCACCGCCACCCAGAAGACCGTCGACGGCCCGTCCAACAAGGACTGGCGCGGCGGCCGCGGCATCCTCGAGAACATCATCCCGTCCAGCACGGGCGCGGCGAAGGCCGTGGGTGTGGTGATCCCGGAACTCAACAAGAAGCTCACCGGCATGAGCTTCCGCGTGCCGACCAGCGACGTGTCCGTGGTCGACCTGACCGTGGAACTGGAGAAGCCCGCCAGCTACGCCGAGATCTGCGCGGAGATGAAGGCGCAGAGCGAAGGCGCGTTGAAGGGCATCCTGGGCTACACCGAGGACAAGGTGGTCGCCACGGACTTCCGCGGCGATGCGCGCACCAGCATCTTCGACGCCGAGGCCGGCATCGCGCTGGACGACACCTTCGTCAAGCTGGTGAGCTGGTACGACAACGAATGGGGCTACTCCAACAAGTGCCTCGAAATGGTCAAGGTGATGGCCGGCAAGTAAGCCGCCACTGCCTGCATCCAACTGGAAAGCCCCGCCACGTGCGGGGCTTTTCCATTCCGGGCCGGCGGTCGACGCTGATCCACGTCAAGTCCTGCTGCACCGGGGGCGCGATAATGCATGTCCCCCGGAATCCCCGCGCCGCATGCCTTCCGCCCTTCCCGCCGCCGCCGCGCCGCCGCTGAGCCTCGAGCAGCTGGCGGTGCTGGTGGACCGGTTCTACGACCGCGTCCAGCGGCATCCCGAGCTGGGCCCCGTCTTTGCCGCCGCGATCGAGGACTGGCCCGCGCACAAGCGCCTGCTGGTCGAGTTCTGGGCGGCGGTCGCGCTGCGCACCGGACGCTATCGTGGCAATCCGATGGCGGCGCATCGCGCGCATCCGATCACCGCCGCGCATTTCGACGCCTGGCTGGCCTTGTGGCGGGCCACGGCGGAGGAATTGCTGCCGCCGGCGCAGGCGGCCTTGCTGGTGGGCGCCGCGCAGCGGATCGGCCGCAGCCTGCGGCACGGGTTGGGGCTTGGCGGCGCGGATCCCGCGGCATGCGCCGCATCGGGTCGGGCATGACCAGGCACAGTCGGTGCCTGTGATAGAAGAGGCACCATGACCGATCCGGTTTCCGCCCCCGCCTGGAGCCTGCGCACGCGCCTGGCCCAGGGGTTGGTGCTCACCGCGCTGCTGCCGATGCTGCTGTTCGCCCTCGTCCTGCTGCTGAGCCAGTGGCAGCGCGGGCGCGAGGATCTCCTGCTGCGCCTGGATGCCAATGCGCGCCTCGGCGCCAGCGTGATCGACGACCTCCTTGATGCCCAGCTGGCGGGCGTGCGCCTGCTGTCGGACCAGCTGTCCGAGGATCCGGTCGTGCGCGCCGAGGAGCTGTCGCGCCTGCTGTATGTCTATCCCGCCATGCTGCGCGCGCTGCAGGTGGACGCGCGTGGCGACGTGGTGGCGGCGCGGGACGCGCGTGGCCGCCGGCTGTCGCCGTATCCCGGCCTGGTGGCGGACGACGCCTGGTTCCGGGAGGCGCGTGCGCAGTTCCGGCCGCAGGTCACGGGCGTGTACCAGCGTCGCGTCTACGGCAGCGAGGTGGTGATCGGGGTGGCCGCGCCGCTGCTGCGCGCGGGGCGCTTCGAGGGCGCTGTGCAGGCGGAGATCCCGGTGCAGGCCGTCGTGGGCACTACCGCCGAGAGCCTGGCGCGCCGCCAGCTGGCGCTGCTGCTGATCGATCGTGGCAACCGCGTGGTGCATGCCGCACCCACGCTGCGCTGGCGGGCGCTGGACGATGCCGGCGCCGAGGGCGAGGTGCTGCGCCGGCTGGCCGTGACGCCGGACCGGCCGGGAACGCCCGTGTTGCGGGAGGGGCTGCTGCGCGACGGCGGGGCGGCCTATGTCGACGCCGTCACCCTGCGCAACGGCTGGACGCTGGTGCTGGTCGGGCCCCGCCAGCTGCTATGGGCGCCGATCCTGCCGCGGCTGGTGCTGCTGGCGTTCCTGCTGCTGGCCTGCCTGCTGGGCGTGGCATGGTCGCTGTGGTTGCAGCGCAGGTTGCTGGGCCGCGGCATCGGCACCCTGCTGGCCAGCCTGCGCGGGTACGCGCTCGGGGGGCGGATCGATCCGGCGCAGGTCGAGGCCATGCCCGCCGAGCTGCAGCCGCTGGCCGCCGGCATCGGCGACCTGGGCGCCCGCATGAATGCCGCGTTCGCCGAGCTCAAGATCGTGCTGGACGAGCGCGAACACGAGATCGCCACGCGGACCGAATCCCTGCGCAACGCGGTGGCGGAGCTGGACCGCCTGAGCCGCACCGACGCGATGACCGGCAGCCTCAACTACCGCGGCTTCACGGAAGCCGGCGAGCGCCTGTGGCAGGCGGCCCGTGAAACCGATCGGCCGCTGTCGGTATTGGCCCTCGATATCGACCATTTCAAGCGCTACAACGACCTCTATGGCCATGCCGAGGGTGACAGCGCGCTGCGTCGCTTCGCCGGCGCGGTGCGCAGCGCGCTGCTGCACGCCGACGACGTGCTGGCCCGGCCGGGCGGCGAGGAGTTCACGGTGTTCCTGCCCGACACCACCCACGCGCAGGCCCTGCTGGTGGCGCGGCGCATCTGCCAGCGCGTGCGCGATGCGGACATCGCCCATGCCGGCTCGCCCAAGCAGCGGCTGACGGTCAGCGTGGGCGTGGCGACGCTGGGCCCCGCGGACGAAGAGCTGGAAGACGTGCTGAAGCGTGCCGACGCCGCCCTGTATCGGGTCAAGGCGGCGGGTCGGGACGGTGTGAGCGCCTGAGCGTCCCGCTGCTGCCGGCGGGCGTGTGGCAAGGCGTCGCCCCCGGTATCCTGCGGATGGGGCCAGCGCTGGCAAGGAATGGGGACAGGCATGGAAGGTCTGATCGGATTGCTGGTGCTCGCCGTCCTGGCGATACCGGTGTTGTTGATCGTGGCGCTGGTCTCGGTGTCCGGGCTCAAGCACCGCGTTGCCGACCTCGAGTCGGAAGTGGCGCAACTGCGCCGACAGGCGGCTGCACCTGCGGGGCAAGCCGCCGCCCCGGGTGACCGGGCACCGCCAGACGCACCGCCACCGGCGCCGCCAGCGACCGTGCAGGCACAGCAGGCAGCGCCTGCGCCATCGCTGGCCGATGTGCCGGCTGCCAGGGCGGAAACGGCGCGCCCCCGTGAGATCGCGGCGCTCCCCGGTTCGCCGCAGCCAGCGCCGGACCCTGCGCCGCCGCCGCGTCCCGTCCAGCCGTCGCGCCCCGACCTCTTCACCGTCGCTGTCCGCGCGGTGAAACGCTGGTTCAGCGTGGGCAACGTGCCGGTGAAGATCGGCATGCTGGTGCTGTTCGCCGGCGTCGCCGCGCTGCTGAAATACGCCGCCGACCAGGGCTGGCTGACGCTGCCGCCGGAGCTGCGGCTGGCCGGCGTTGCCGCCGCCGCGCTGGGCGGGCTGGCATTCGCCTGGCGCAAGCGCGAGAGCCACCGCAGCTTCGCCCTGAGCCTGCAGGGCGGTGCCATTGGCGTGCTGCTGTTGGTGGTGTTCGCTGCGTTCAAGGTGTTCGGCTTCCTGCCGGCGGGCGTGGCCTTCGCGCTCAGCATCGTGCTGGTGGCGGGCGCGGGCATGCTGGCGGTGCTGCAGGATGCGAAGGCGCTGGCGGTGTTCGCGCTGCTGGCCGGCTTCCTTGCACCGATCTGGTTGTCCACCGGCGGCGGCAGCCACATCGCGCTGTTCTCCTACTACGCGGTGTTGAACGCGGCCATCGTCGGCATTGCCTGGCACAAGGCCTGGCGGCTGCTCAACCTGCTGGGCTTCGCGTTCACCTTCGGCATCGGCGCGGTCTGGGGCGTGCTGGATTACGCGCCCGGGAAGTACGCCACCACGCAGCCCTTCCTGGTGCTGTTCTTCCTGTTCTACCTGGCGATCCCGCTGCTGTTCGCGCGTCGCCAGCCGCCCGGTCGGCGCGACGTCATCGACGGCTGCCTGCTGTTCGGCGTGCCGCTCGTGGCGTTCTCGCTGCAGGCCGGGTTGCTGGAGGGCCAGCGCATGCCGTTGGCGTTCTGCGCGCTGGGGCTTGGCGCGTTGTACGCGGCGCTGGCGTGGTGGCTGCGGCGCCGCCACGATGACGGCGTGCTGGTGCAGGCCTACGCGATGCTGGGGGTGGGCTTCGCCACCCTGGCGGTGCCGCTGGCACTGTCGGCGCGCGCGACCGCCAGCGTGTTCGCGCTGGAGGGTGCGGGCTTGGCCTGGCTGGGATTGCGCCGGCAACGGCGGCTGCCACAGTTCACCGGCGCCGGCCTGCAGTTGGCCGCGGCGGTCGCGTTCGCCATCGGTCAGGCCGACGGCGCGGCGAGCGGCGGAACGATGTTCGCCAATGCCGGCTTCATGGGGGCGCTGCTGATCGCAATCGCCGGCTTCGCCAGCGCATGGGCCTACCGACGTGCGCACCACGATGCCGGCATCGCGTCGGCGTACTACGGCTGGGCGCTGCTGTGGTGGCTGGGCAATGGCGTGCACGAGATCGACGCCTTCATCGCCAGCGCCAGCGTGCCCGATGCGCTGCTCGCCTTCGCCGCCCTCACCGGCTGGCTGGCGGCCGAAGCGCATCGCCGCGGCCCGGCGCGCGCGCTGGCGTGGACGACGCTGGCGGCACTGGCGTCGGCGATCCCGCTCGCGCTGTGGCAAAGCGCGGCGCACCAGCAGCCGTTCGCCGGCGATGGCCTCTCGGCGTGGCTGGCGTACGTGGCGCTGGGCCTGCGCGGCCTGCTGTGCCTGCGCGACAGCGACGACAAGGCGATGGCGCCGGTCGCGCAATTCGTGATGTGGCTGGTCTGGCCGCTGGCGGCCAGCCTGTTGCTGGCGTGGCTGCCGGGGCGGTTCGATGGGATGGGCGAGGGCTGGCGCATCGCGCTGGTCGCGCTGCCATGGCTGGCGACGGCGGCCTTGGCACTGCTGCGCTGGCAGTGGGTGGCGGCGCCGCTGGGCGACCTGTTCGACGGTTGGCGCGAGCGGCTGCTCGCGGCGGTGTTCGCGCTGCTGGCGCTGTGGTGGCTGGGTGCGTTGTTCCAGGCCGGCGGCGCCGCGCCGCTGCCGTGGCTGCCACTGCTCAATCCGCTGGAGCTGGCGCAGCTCGCCGCGCTGGTGCTGGCGCTGCGCTGGCAGTTGGGCGATGCGCGCACGCTGCCGCCGCGCCGCATCGTGCTGCTCGCGGCGCTGGCCTTCGCCTGGGTGACCGCGCTGGTGCTGCGCGCCGTGCACCACTGGGGTGGCCTGCCGTGGACTGACGGCCTGCTGTCGACCAGCCTGGCGCAGACCAGCCTCACCGTGACCTGGAGCGTGCTCGGCGTGATCGGCTGGGTGGTGGGGTCGAAGCGCGGCCAGCGCATGCTGTGGCTGGCCGGCGCGCTGTTGATGGGCGTGGTGCTGGCCAAGCTGGTGTTGGTGGACCGCCAGCACCTGGGCAACCTGCTCGGCATCGGCTCGTTCATCGCCTACGGGCTGCTGTGCACGGTGGTGGGGTATTTCGCACCGGCGCCGCCGAAGCGCGCTGACGATGGGCCGTTGGAGGTGTCCGCATGAAGTCGATCCGCATGCCGCGCTGGGCGTGGTTGCTGGCCCTGCCGTTGGTGGCGTTGGCGGCGACCGCCGACGACTACGCCGGTCGCTGGCCGTTGGCGCTGGCGCGTGCCGACGGCGGCGCCTACCGGGTCGTGCTGGATCGCGGCGTGTACCGACAGCTGCAGTCGCCGACGCTGCGCGACCTGGTGGTGGTCAACGCGGACGACGCACCCGTCGCTACGGCCGTGTTTCCGCCCGACGCACCACTGGCACAGGCGGGTGACAGCGTCGCGCTGCCGTGGTTCCCGCTGCCGGGCGATGCTGGCGCGGCGGGTCTGGATATTGCCGCGATCAGCGAGGTCGCCAGCGACGGCAGCCTGCGCCGGGTCGAACTGCGCGGTGCAAGTCCCGGTGCGGATGGTGACGGTGGGTTCGTCATCGACGCCAGCCATCTGCGCGGGCCGCTGGTGGCGCTGCGCTTCGCCTGGTCGGACACGCAAGCCTTCGATCGTGGTTACCGCGTCAGCGCCTCCGACGATCTGCGGCAGTGGCGCGAGATTGAGCCGGATGGCCGACTGGTGCAGCTGCGCAACGGCGACCGTCGCATCGTCGAAGACCGCATCGTCCTGCCGGGCGTGCGCGCGAAGTACCTGCGCCTGCAGCCGAGTGCGCGCCAGCCCGTGCCGCTGGCGCTGACCGGCGTGCGCGCGGAGCTGGCCGGGCAGGTGGCCGTGCCGGCGCTGCAATGGGAGGAACTGCGCGGCCATCGGGTCGAAGGCCGCGATGGCGTGGCCTTCGACTACGTGCTGGACGGCCGCTTCCCGGTCGAAGCCGTCGACGTGGTGGCCGCCGGCAACAGCACGGGCCGCTGGCGGCTCGAAAGCCGCGATGCCACCGATGCCGCGTGGCGCGAAGCGGCGGCGCCGTGGGTCGCCTATCGCGTGGACAGCGGCGGGCAATCCAGCCGCTCGCCACCGCAGCCGCTGCACGGCCTGTCGCGCGACCGCCAGTGGCGGCTGCGCGCGGGTGAGGGCAGTGCCATCGAAGCGCCGCTGCTGCGGATGGGCTATCGCCCGGAAACCGTGGTGTTCCTGGCCGAAGGCCGCACGCCGTTCGCCCTGCTGGCCGGCAGCGCCCGCGCCGCGCGGCCGGCGTCGCCGCTGCCGCAGCTGGTCGATGCCCTGCGCGCCGCACGCGGCAAGGATTGGCAGCCGGCGGCCGCCACGCTCGGCGCGCGCCAGCAGCAGGCCGGCGATGCCGCGCTGCAACCACTGCCCCGCGCCGACTGGACGCGCTGGTTGCTGTGGGCGCTTCTGGTGGCCGGCGCGGCGCTGGTGGCGGGGTTCGCGATCAGCCTGCTGCGCAGCAAGGCGGAATAGAACGCTCGCTCGGTTCACGTCTTCGGCCGTCGAGGTGCCACCCAAGGCGTAACGAAGGATCGCGGTTTCAATGTGCAGGCGCGTCTTCTTCGCGTTGGGGATGACGGGGCGTGGGCCCGATCCGTGTGCCCACGGCAGGCCCGCGATCGCAGCGAGCGCCACGGTTTGCGGCGCCCCGCGGCTGCCCGGACAATAGGCGCCTTCGCCCACGCAGGAACGCCCCATGTCCATCCTCCGCATGACCGACCTCGACCTAGCCGGCAAGCGCGTGCTGATCCGGCAGGACCTCAACGTGCCGATCGACGAGGCCGGCCATATCACGTCCGAACAGCGCATCCTCGCCTCGCTGCCCACCCTGCGCCTGGCGCTGGAAAAAGGCGCGGCGGTGATGGTGACCTCGCACCTCGGTCGCCCGAAGGAGGGCACGTGGAGCGCCGCCGATTCGCTGGCGCCGGTGGCCGCGCGGTTGTCCGCGCTGCTGGGCGTGGACGTGCCGCTGGTCAAGGACTGGGTGGGTGGCGTGGCCGTGGCGCCCGGCCAGCTGGTGCTGCTGGAGAACTGCCGCATGAACGTCGGCGAGAAAGCCGATGACGAGGCGCTATCGAGGAAGTACGCGGCGCTGTGCGACGTGTTCGTCATGGATGCGTTCGGCACCGCGCACCGCGCGCAGGCCTCCACCCACGGCGTCATCCGCTTCGCCCCGGTCGCCTGCGGCGGCCCGCTGCTGATGGCCGAGCTCGATGCGCTGGACAAGGCGCTGGCGAATCCCGCGCGCCCGCTGCTCGCCATCGTCGCCGGCAGCAAGGTCAGCACCAAGCTTGAGCTGCTGGGCAGCCTGGTCGGCAAGGTCGACAAGCTGATCGTCGGCGGCGGCATCGCGAACACCTTCATCGCCGCGCTGGGCCACGGCGTCGGCAAGTCGCTGGTGGAACTGGACCTGCTCGACACCGCGAAGCAGATCATGGCGGATGCGCATGCGCGCGGTGCGGACATCCCGCTGCCGCTCGACGTGGTGGTCGCGCCGGCGTTCGCCGCCGACGCGCCTGCCACCGTGAAGGCGGTGGACGCGGTGGGCGCGGACGACATGATCCTCGACATCGGCCCGGCCACCGCCGCGCGCTATGCGGAACTCATCGCCCAGGCCGGGACCGTGGTGTGGAACGGCCCGGTGGGCGTGTTCGAGTTCGACGCCTTCGCGGCCGGCACCGAGGCGGTGGCGCGCGCGATCGCCGCGTCGAAGGCGTTCTCCATCGCCGGCGGCGGCGACACCCTCGCGGCCGTGGACAAGTTCGGCATCGCATCCGACGTGTCCTACATCTCCACCGGCGGCGGCGCGTTCCTGGAGTTCCTGGAAGGCAAGACCCTGCCGGCGGTCGCCGCGCTGCAGGCCCGCGCCGGCTGAAGTCGATTGCAGGCCCCGGATCCGTCGTTCGCGCGACGGATCCCCGTGGTAGCGTGGGATCAACCTCAAGACGACGATCCCGCGCCTCCATGACCGCTGCCGCCACGCCCGAACAACGCCGCCACACCCGCATCGTCGCCACCCTCGGCCCGGCCACCGATCCGCCGGAGGTGCTGGAAGCGGTGCTGCGCGCGGGGGTGGACGTGGTGCGGCTGAACTTCTCGCACGGCGACCCGTCCGCGCAGGTCGCGCGCGGCGAGGCGGTGCGCGCGATGGCGGCGAAGATCGGTCGCGAGGTCGGCATCCTGGCCGACCTGCCCGGTCCCAAGATCCGCATCGAGACCTTCGCCGACGGCAAAGTGCAGCTCAAGGCCGGGCACCGCTTCGACCTGGTGGCCAGCCTCGACGCGCCGCCCGGCGACGCCGCCCAGGTGGGCGTCAGCTACCTCGAGCTGCCGGGCGACGTCGCACCGGGCGACGTGCTGCTGCTGGACGACGGGCTGGTGCAGTTGCAGGTGGACGCGGTGCAGGGCGAGCGCATCGTCACCACGGTGCTCAACGACGGCGTGCTGTCCAACCGCAAGGGCCTGAACAAGCAGGGCGGCGGCCTGTCGCTGGGCGCGATCACCGAGCGCGACCGCGAGCTGATCGCGGTCGCCGCCGGGATGGGCGTGGACTTCATCGCCGTGTCGTTCTGCCGCAACGCCGAGGACATGCACGAGGCGCGCCGGGTGGCGAAGGCGCACGGCAGCAATGCCGCGCTGGTGTCCAAGATCGAGCGCGCCGAGGCGATCGAGAACCTGGCCGAGATCGTGGACGCCAGCGACGTGGTGATGGTGGCCCGCGGCGACCTGGGCGTGGAGATCGGCGATGCCGAACTGCCCGGCCTGCAGAAGAAGATCATCCGCGAGGCGGTGGCGCGCGAGAAGGTGGTGATCACCGCCACCCAGATGCTGCAGTCGATGGTGGACAGCCCGATGCCCACCCGCGCCGAGGTGCTGGACGTCGCCAACGCGGTCATCGACGGCACCGACGCGGTGATGCTGTCGCAGGAATCCGCGGCCGGCAGCTGGCCGGCGCGCGCCGTGGAGACGATGGCGCGGATCTGCCGCGGCGCGGAGCGCCAGTTTGCCTCCGACACCGATTTCGAGAAGGCCCGCCGCGGCCTGGAGCGCGCCGACCAGGCCATCGCGATGGCCACCATGTTCCTGTGCGAGCACATCGGCGTGCGCGCGGTGGTGGCGATGACCGAATCCGGCGGCACCGCGCGCTACCTGTCGCGGTTCCGTTCCTCGGTGCCGATCTTCGCGTTTTCCCACCACGGCGGCGCGCGCCGCCGCATGGCACTGATGCGCGACGTGTTCCCCATGGACTACGACAGCCGCGGCCAGACCCCACGCGAAGCCGCACGCGGCAGCATCCGCCTGCTGGTCGAAGCCGGCCTGCTGAGCCCGGGCGACCGGGTGGTGTTCACCAGCGGCGAGCACATGCAGACCCACGGTGCGACCAACACCCTGCGGTTGCTGGAGGTCGGCCCGGATGGGTGCGCCACCGGGTTGGGGGAACTGTAGCCCGCGATCGGCGGCGGACCGGGCAGGCATCCTGCAGGAACGGCCCGGCTATAATTGGCGTTTCCCGCCGCCACCCGAGCCGCACGCCATGAGCATCGAACAACTCGCCGAAACCGCCCGCGCCATGGTTGCCCCGGGCAAGGGCATCATCGCGATCGACGAATCCTCCAGCACCTGCAAGAAGCGCTTCGACGGCGTGGGCATCGAGTGCACCGAGGAGACCCGCCGGGCCTACCGCGAGCTGCTGCTGACCGCGCCCAACGCCAACCAGTACCTGTCCGGCGCGATCCTGTTCGACGAGACCATCCGCCAGTCCACCCGCGACGGCGTGCCGTTCGCCAAGTACATGGCCGACCACGGCATGATCCCGGGCATCAAGGTGGACAAGGGCACCCATCCGTTGGCCGGCTTCCCGGGCGAGCTGGTGACCGAAGGGCTGGACGGCCTGCGCGAGCGCCTGGCCGAGTACTACAAGCTCGGCGCCCGCTTCGCCAAGTGGCGTGCGGTCATCACCATCGGCGAGGACATGCCCTCCGGCACCTGCATCGAGGCCAACGCCCACGCGCTGGCCCGCTACGCGGCGCTGTGCCAGGAGCAGGGCCTGGTGCCGATGGTCGAGCCCGAGGTGCTGATGGACGGCGACCACGACATCGAGACCTGCTACGAGGTCACCGAGGTCACCCTGCGCGCGCTGTTCGACGCCCTGTACAACCAGAACGTCATGCTGGAAGGCACCATCCTCAAGGCCTCGATGGTCGTCCCGGGCAAGAACTGCCCGGAGCAGGCCAGCGTCGAGGAAGTGGCCGAGTCCACCCTGATGTGCCTGAAGTCGGCGGTGCCGGCCATCCTGCCGGGCATCGTGTTCCTGTCGGGCGGCCAGAGCGACGAGGACGCGACCGCGCACCTCGACGCGATGAACCGCATGGGCCCGAACCCGTGGCCGCTGTCGTTCTCCTACGGCCGCGCCATGCAGCAGGCCGCGCTGAAGCTGTGGGCGCAGGACATGCAGGGCAACTACGCCAAGGCCCAGCAGACCGTGTTCGAGCGTGCCAAGGCCAACGGCCTGGCGGCGCTGGGGCAGTGGGAAGGCTGAGCCAGTCGCCGCAAGGCGGCGTGAATCCTCCCGCGGACGCCGGCCTCGTGCCGGCGTCCGTGTTTCCGGCCACTGCGCCGGCGGCGTATCCTCGCTGCATCGGAGCGGGGGCGGGCGATGTCGACGACGGATCTTCTGGCCGCGCAGGTGAAGCAGGCGCTGGCGCAGGGCGACAAGGCACAGGCGCTGCGATTGCTGCGCGAAGCGGGCATGCCTGCACTGCGGCGTGCGGTGCAGGAAGCGCAGGCACAGGCGGCATTGGCCAAGCATGAAGGCGAGGCCCGCGCCTCGAAGCGACTGGCGAACGTCGCGGAACAGGCCCGGCAGCAGGCGCCCCGCGTGCAGGCAGGCATCGCGGCCTGGCAGGCACGCCAGCGCCCGCCCACCGTGGCCATGGGCGATCCACCCGGCAGTCCGCGGCGCGTGCTGGTCGTGCTCGCGTTGCTGGCCTTGGCGGCGTGGTTGGGACTGCATCCGCCCTGAGCGCTTCCTCGTAACGCGTGGGCGTGACTCCGGTTGACGCGGGACGTCCCAGCCGATGGCACAGGGAGGCCGCCCTGCGTGGCCGCTAGAATCGCGAGCCCCCCGCAACGAGTCCCCCCATGCCGTCGATCCGCCTGCGCGCCGTGCCCTTCGTCCTCGTGGCCCTCTGCGGGTTGTCCGCCTGCGGCAAGCAGGGCGCCGCAGGCGCGGGCCCCGGCGGCAACCGCGGGAACCAGCCGGTGCCGGTCGAGTTGCAGACGGTCCGCGAACAGCCCTGGGACGACACCCTGCGCGCGCTGGGCACCGTGCATGCCCGCGAGGCGGTCACCGTCACGGCGAAAGTCAGCGAGACCGTCCAGCAGGTGCATTTCGAGAGCGGCCAGGCGGTTGCGAAGGGTGCGCCGCTGGTGACCCTCAGCGGGCAGCAGCAGGACGCATTGCTGGCATCCGCGCAGGCGCAGGCCAGGGATGCCGAGGCGCAGTTCGCGCGGCTGCAGCAGCTGGGCGGGCAGCAGCTGGTGGCGCGCGCCGCGATCGATACCGCCCGTGCCAGCCGGGATGCCGCGCGTGCGCAGGCCGCGCAGATCCGCGCCAATCTCGCCGACCGGGTGATCCGCGCGCCGTTCGCCGGCGTGCTCGGCATCCGCCAGGTCAGCCCCGGTGCCCTGGTGACGCCGGGCACGGTCATCGCCACGCTGGACGACATCGCCCGCGTGTACGTGGATTTCCCGGTGCCGGAAACCGAGCTGGCCGACGTGGCGCCGGGCCAGGCGCTGGTGGGACGCGCTGGCGCCTATCCCGGCCGGGCCTTCGAGGGGCGCGTCGCCACCGTGGCGGCCCGCCTCGACGCGGGCACCCGCGCGGCCACCGTGCGCGGCGATTTCCCCAATCCGGAGCGCTTGCTGCGCCCGGGCATGCTGGTGGACGTGGCGCTGGTGCGCGCCACCCGGCAGGCTCTGGTGGTGCCGGAGCTGGCCGTGCAACAGATCGGCACCGAGACCTTCGTCTGGCGCGTGAAGGCCGACGGCACCGTGGAAAAGGCCGACGTGGTCGTGGGCGGCCGGATTCCCGGCAAGGTGATGCTGCGCGAGGGCATCCACGCCGGCGACCGCATCGTGGTGGAAGGCACCGGCAAGCTGCAGCCGGGCGCGAAGGTGGTGGCCGGCAAGGCCGCCGCGCCGGCCAAGGCCTGACGCCATGAAACTCTCCGATCTTTCCATCAAGCGGCCGGTGCTGGCCGTGGTGATGAGCCTGCTGCTCATCGTGCTGGGCGCCATGTCCTTCCTGCGCCTGACCCTGCGCGAGCTGCCGGCGATCGACCCGCCGATCGTGTCGGTGCAGGTGAACTACCCCGGCGCTTCCGCCGGCGTGGTGGAAACCCGCATCACCAAACCGCTGGAGGATGCGCTGGCCGGCATCGAGGGCATCAACACGCTCGATTCCAACAGCCAGAACGGCAGCTCGCGGATCAGCATCGAGTTCTATGCGACCCGCGACATCGAGGCCGCCGCCAACGACGTGCGCAACGCGGTGAGCCGTGTCGTTGACCGCCTGCCGGAAGAGGCCGACGCGCCCGAGATCAGCAAGGTGGAGGCGGATTCCGACGCCATCATCTGGTTCAACCTGCGGTCCACCACGATGGACCAGATGCAGATGTCGGACTACGCGCAGCGCTACCTGGTGGACCGGTTCTCCAGCCTGCAGGGCGTGGCGCGCGTGTTCCTCGGCGGCAGCCAGCGCTACGCGATGCGGATCTGGCTGGACGGCGACAAGCTGGCCGCGCGCGGCCTCACCGCCAGCGACGTGGAGAACGCGCTGCGGGCGGAGAACGTGGAGCTGGGCGCGGGGCGCCTGGAATCCACCCAGCGCGACTTCATCCTGCGCGTGGCGCGCGACTACACCAGCCCCGAGCAGTTCGCGCAGATGCCGCTGGGCAAGGGCAGCGACGGCTACGTGGTGCGCCTCGGCGACGTGGCGCGAGTGGCGCTGGAGTCGGCCGAGCGCCGTGCGTACTACCACAGCAACGGCGAACCGGCGATGGGCATCGGCATCGTCAAGACGTCGACCGCCAACAGCCTGGAGGTCGCGGACGCGGCCAAGGCCGAGGCGGACCGCATCCGCCCGACCCTGCCGAAGGGCACCGACATCTACGTGGCCTACGACAGCACCACCTTCATCTCGGCGGCCGTGGAGCGGGTTTACGAGACGCTGCTGGAAGCCATCGTGCTGGTGCTGGTGGTGATCTGGCTGTTCCTTGGCAGCGTGCGCGCGGCGCTGATCCCGGCGGTGACGGTGCCGGTCTGCGTGGTGGCCTCCTTCATCGCGCTGTACGCGTTCGGTTTCTCGATCAACCTGCTCACGCTGCTGGCGCTGGTGCTGTGTATCGGCCTGGTGGTGGACGACGCCATCGTGGTGGTGGAGAACATCCAGCGCCGTGTGGACCTGGGCGAGCCGGCGCTGGTCGCCGCCAAGCGCGGCACCGCGCAGGTGGCGTTCGCGGTGCTGGCCACCACCGCGGTGCTGGTGGCGGTGTTCTTGCCGGTGGGCTTCCTGCAGGGCAACACCGGCCGTCTGTTCCGCGAGCTGTCGGTGGCACTGGCCGCGGCCGTCGCCATCTCGGCCTTCGTCGCGCTGACGCTGACGCCGATGATGGCCAGCAAGCTGCTGCGCCCGCATACCGGGCCGCACGCGGTGCACGGCAACCGCGTCAGCGAGTGGATCGATGCGCGCTTCAAGCGGTTGGCCGCGGGCTACCGCGGCCTGCTGGACCGCCACGTCCACCGCATCGGGTTGTTCGCGGGCCTGATGGCGGTGGCGGTGGTGGCGCTGGTGCTGCTGTTCAAGCTGCTGCCCAGCGAACTGGCGCCCACCGAGGACCGCGGCGCGTTCCAGTTGTCGATGGAGGGCCCGGAAGGTGCCGGCTTCGATTACACGGTCGGCCAGATGAAGCAGGTCGAGGCGATCCTGGCCAACGAGACCGGTCCGGACAAGCCCATCTTGCGGGCCAATCCGCGCGTGCCGGGCAGCTATGGCGCCAGCGAGGAGATGCATACCGGCCGCGCCATGATCTTCCTGCAGCCGTGGGACCAGCGCGACAAGAGCACGGTGGAGCTGGCGGGCGAGCTGGAGAAGAAGTTCGCCGGCCTGACCGGCGTGCGCGTGCGCACGCAGGCGGGTGGCGGTCTGGTGCGCACCCGCGGCCAGCCGTTCCAGCTGGTGCTGGGCGGGCCGGACTACAAGGAGCTCGCGCAGTGGCGCGACATCATGCTGGCCAAGATGGCGGACAACCCCGGCTTCCTCGGCCCGGATTCCGACTACAAGGAAACCCGCCCGCAGATGCGCGTGGTGGTCGACCGCGCCCGCGCGTCCGACCTCGGCGTGTCGGCCACCGAGATCGGCAAGGCGCTGGAAACCATGATGGGCGGCCGGCGCGTCACCACCTTCGTCGACAACGGCGAGGAATACGACGTCCAGCTGCAGGCCGATCGCAAGGGGCGTGACTCGGTGGCTGCGCTGGAGGCGCTTCAGGTCCGCGGCCGCGACGGTGCCCTGGTGCCGCTGTCCAACCTGGTCACGCTGAAGGAGATCGCCGAGCCGGGCACGCTCAACCGCTTCAACCGCTTGCGCTCGATCACCCTCAGCGCCCGGCTGGCGCCCGGCTATCCGCTGGGCGAGGCGGTGGCGTGGGCGCAGCAGACCGCACGCGCATCGCTGCCGGATTACGCGCAGATCAGCTGGAAGGGCGAGTCGCGCGAGCTGCAGCAGTCCGGTGGCGAGGTGCTGGTGACCTTCGCGCTCGCGCTGTTGATCGTGTACCTCGCGCTGGCCGCGCAGTTCGAGAGCTTCCTGCATCCGCTGGTGATCATGCTCACCGTCCCGCTGGGCGTGCTTGGCGCGCTGCTGGGGCTGTGGATCACCGGCGGCACCGTCAACCTGTTCTCGCAGATCGGCATCGTGATGCTGGTGGGGCTGGCGGCGAAGAACGGCATCCTGATCGTGGAGTTCGCCAACCAGCTGCGCGACGAGGGTCGTGCCATCCACGATGCCATCGTCGAGGCGGCCGGCGTGCGCCTGCGGCCGATCCTGATGACGTCCATCGCCACGGTGATGGGCGCAGTGCCGCTGGTGGTGTTCGGTGGCCCGGGGTCGGCCAGCCGTGCGACCATCGGCATCGTGGTCATCTTCGGCGTCGCCTTCTCCACCCTGCTGTCGCTGTTCGTCGTCCCGGCGTTCTACGCCGTGCTGGCGAAATACACGCGCTCGCCGGAGGAGCTGGCCCACGCGCTGGAGACGCTCGAAGCGGAGACCCCGCAGGTGGGCGGCCATGCGTGATCGCGACGGGAATTCCCCCTGGACGCCGCGTGGCCCGCGTCCTCCGCGTGATGGCGCGCCGCCCCGGCGAGCCCCGCGTCGCGATGACGCCCGTCCTGCCGCGTTGCCCTCCGGCCTGCCGACGGACGAAACGCCGGCGCACCCGGCGCGCGAGCGTCGCGACGCCGAGCTGCGCCTCTACGGCCTGAACGCCGTGCGCGCGCTGTTCGCGCGCCGGCCGGAGGCGCTGCGCAAGCTGTACCTGCTGGAAGCCCGCATCCCGCAGCTGCAGCCGCTGCTGAAGTGGTGCGTCGCCCATCGCGTGGGTTACCGGGTCGTCGACGAGGCGGACCTGCAGAAGCTCGCCGCCAGCGCGCACCACGAGGGCGTCGTCGCCGACGTCCTGCGCGAGGAGCCGCAGCCGTTGTCCAGCTGGCTGCGCGACCTGCCGGCCGGGCCGCAATGCGCGCTCTGGCTGGACGGCGTGGGTAACCCGCACAACCTCGGTGCCATCCTGCGCAGCGCCGCCCACTTCGGCATCGCCGCCATCCTGCTGCCCAAGCACGCCACGCTGTCGCTGTCCGGCGCCGCGGCGCGGGTGGCCGAGGGCGGCGCGGAGGCGGTGCCGCTGGTGCGGTTGGGCCGCGAGGACAACAGCATCGCCCAGCTGCGTGGCGCCGGCTTCCAACTGGCGGCTACCGTGGTGCGCGGCGGCAGCGACCTGTTCCAGGCAGCGCTGCCGCGTCGGCTGGTCTATGTGCTGGGCGCGGAAGGCGAGGGCATGTCGCCGGAGCTGGCGGCGGCCTGCGACCTGCGCCTGTCGATCCCAGGCACCGGCGCGGTGGAAAGCCTCAACGTCGCCGCGGCCACCGCGGTGCTGCTGGCGGCCTGGGCGCGCGGCGGCTGAGCCCGTCGCGGCGCCCCGACGCGGGCGTGCCTACCAGCCGGCGGCGCCCTGTTCCTCGGTCGCGCTGAAATTGGAGTGGGTGCCGCTGGAATCGTTGGCCACGCCGGTGGCGAAGTAGGCCACGCCAGTGCCGTCGGCGCGGTCGATCCACAGCCCCGAGAGCAGGCCGTAGGCATTGCCGCTGTGGCCCATGCGCCTGCGGCCGTCGCCGAACAGGTCGTCCCGGCAGTTCGTGCCGTTGCCCTGCGCCAGCTGCTGCGTCGCCAGGCCGTAGGCGCAGAAGAAGCCGCCGCGGTTCGGTTCGTCTTCCTCGCCGATCACGCCGTTGTCACCCTCGAAGCGCCAGACCGGCGTGGCCAGCAGCGCCACCGAGGCCGGGCTCAGCAGCCGCACGCCGTCCAGCGTGCCGTCGTTGAGCAGCATCCGGCCGATGCGCGCCAGGTCGCGCGCGGAGATGCGCAGCCCGCCCTGCGGCGAGAACAGGGTGCCGTTGGTGCCGGCCTGCCAGCGTGCCAGGTCGCAACTGCCGTCGCGGGCGGCGATCACCGGACAGGCGGGCCGCTGGCCATGGAGGTCGTCCTTCTGCGGCTGGCCATCGGCGTCGTACAGCACCACTGCGCGGGAAAGCGCGTCATCGCTGCTGCCGGACCAGTTGTAGCCGGCATCCAGCCGGAGCGGGAACAGCACCAGCCGCCGCATCAGCCGGTCGAAGCGCTCGCCGGTGGCGCGCTCCATCAGCTGCGCCACCAGCGGGAAATTGAGGTTGGTATAGCGGAAGAACGTGCCGGGCGCGTGCGCGGCATCCCAGGCCTCGGGCTGGCCGGTGATGCTGCGGATGTCATCGCCCAGCGGCACGTTCCAGTAGCCGGCGGCGTCGGTCAGGCTGGACGTGTGCGACAGCAGCATGCGCAGGGTGATCGGCACGTCCGGGAAGGCCGGGTTGCGCAGCGGGGCGCCCAGCAGGACGGACACGTCGGCGTCGAGGTCCAGCTGGCCGGCCTCCACCAGCCGCAGTACGCCGAGGGTGGTGACCAGCTTGCTGATCGAGGCGATGCGTGCCGGGTCGTCGGCCGTCAGGGCGCGGCCCGTGGCCACGTCGGCCAGCCCCTCCGCCTGCACGGCGGTTTCGCCGGCCTTGTCGAAGGCCACCCGTACGCGGGCCACCGGCGTGCCGGCGTGGACCCAGGCGGTGGCGAGCAGCAGGGCACAGGCGGCCAGGACGGGGATCGGACGGGGCATGCGGCATCTCCGGCAGGCCGGCCGTCGGGGCCGGCGGGGCTTGCAGGGTAGCTGAACCAACGCTGGCTGCACCGCGGGGCATGACTTCCTGCCCATGTGCTTTTGTCAGATGGTGTACTACATTACCAGCACACCAGTTCAGGAGCATGTCATGTTCAACCGCCCGATCCCCCGTCCCGTCCACGCCACCGAGCGTCGCCGCCTGCCGCGCAGCCCCGAGGCCACCGGTTTCGAGCCGCGCCCGCGCAGCGAGCGCGAGTTCGGCGTCGGCTACGGCCGCAGCAGTGGTTACGTCCGCACCCGCAGCTACGTGACCTCGCAGCCCGCCCTGTTCCGCTGCCGCTGAGCGCCGCTTACGCCCCCGGTGGCGCCTGCCGCAGCTTGTCCGCGGCCCGCAGGAGATCCGGAAAGAACGCCGTGAACGCCGCCTGCACGTGCGCCTCGTCCGTGCGCAGTCGCTCGAGGCAGGCCACCAGCCGGTCGCCATTGCGCGAGAGCCGGGTCGAGATGCCGCGTACCGCGGCGTCCACGCTCTCGCGCCGGGCATACGACCCCAGCCAGTCATGCGTGGCCATGCGCGGTGCCAGCGCCGCCAGCCGCGGCGGCAGCCGCCCGCGCCGCTCGTCGAGGATGCGGTAGATCCGGCCGGTGAAAGCGTCCAGCGGGGTCGCGTCCCAGCGCGCCCAGTCCCGCGCCAGGCAGTGGTCGAAATACACGTCCAGCACGATGCCGGCATAGCGGCGCAGGTCGCCGAAGCGCGTGCGCGTGGCCACCACCGCGGGATGGTCGTCGGTGTAGCGGTCGATCCGCCGGTGCCGCACGATTTCCGCGCGCACCGCCGGCGGCCAATCCGCCAGCGCGCTCTGGCCGAAGACGAAGTCGCCCAGCAGGGCGCCGAGGATCGCGTCGTCCGAGTGCCGCGCCAGCCAGGCGTGGGCGAGATAGTTCATGCGCCGATGGTAGTCGGCGTGCCCACCCTCCGCGCGTCGCGGGCGTCCCGGGACCGCGCGGTGGCGATCAGCGGGTCGCGGGCGCGCCCACCGGCTGGCAGTCCGGCCCCAGCGCGGTGTCGTCGGTGCCCACGCACAGCCGGAACCCGCCCAGCCCGGCGATCTGGCGGCTGTCGCCCCGGGCCACCGCGAACCGCTGGATCGGCGCCAGCGCGCAGTCCTTGCCGTCGCCGCAGGCATCGGGATAGAGGGTGTAGTGGCACCAGCCGCTGTCGCTGGCCCGGCAGTCGAAGCGGGCCACGCCGTCCTGCACGCGCGCCTTGCTGGCCAGCACGTCGTGGCCGCCGTTGGCGATGTGGTTGCTGTAGGTGGTGCCGCCCAGCGAGCAGCCGCCGAGGGCCAGCAGGAACTGCAGCAGCGCGACGAGCTTGGTCATGCCGAGATCGAACATGGTGGGCCTCACATGTGCTTGAACAGGGCCATGAAGGGCTGGCTGACCACCAGCGTCTCCGGGCGGTGCCGCAACCGGACCGTGCCGCGCCCGCTGTCGTCGCGGACGATCCCGGCGATGGCCTTCAGGTTGACGATGGTGGAGCGGTGGATCTGCTTGAACGTGTTGCCGTCCAGCCGCGGCAGCAGTTCGCGCAGGGAGCTGCGCAGCAGCGCCTCTCCCTCGGCGGTGACCACGGTGGTGTACTTCTGGTCGGCGCGGAAATACAGCACGTCGTCCACCAGAACCAACCGGGTTTCGCGTCCGGCGCTGGCGGTCAGCCAGGTCAGCGGCTCCACCGCGCCGGCAGCCTTGGGCAACGCGCCCAGCTTGTCCAGCAGCGCCGCCAGCGCCGTCGCGTCCGGCTGCGCGTCGCGCGCCTGCAGGCGTTCGAGCGTGGCGGCGAGGCGCTCGGGCTTGACCGGCTTGAGCAGGTAGTCGACGACGCCGTGTTCGAAGGCGTCGATGGCGTACTGGTCGTAGGCGGTGACGAACACGATGTGGGTGCGCGGGCTGGCGTCGGTGGCGATGCGCGCCACCTCCAGGCCGGTCAGGCCGGGCATGCGGATGTCGAGGAAGGCGACGTCGGGTTGGTGTTCGGCCAGCGCCTCCACCGCGCTGGCGCCGTCCTCGCACTCGGCCAGCACCTGCAGGCCGGGCCAGGCGCGCCGGAGCTCGGCCACCAGCGCCTGCCGCAGCAGCGCTTCGTCCTCGGCGACGACGCAGGTCCAGGTCTTGGTGGGCGCGGTCTCAGTCATGGCGGGCTCCGTTCGACGGCACCGTGATGGTGGCGGCGACGCCGCTGGGGAAGTTGGCGATGACCGACAGGTTGGCCTCGCCGGCGTAGCGCAGGCGCAAGCGCTCGCGCACGTTCTTCAGGCCGATGCCGGTGCCGCTGGTCTGCGTGTTGAAGCCTTCGCCGTCGTCGGCCACCGTCACCGCGATCTTGCCGTCGTCGTCGCGGCGCGCGCGGATCCACACGGTGCCGCCGCCGGTGCGCGGCTCCAGGCCGTGCTTGATCGCGTTCTCCACCAGTGTCTGCAGCATCATCGCCGGCAGCGGGGTGGCGCGCAGCGCCTGCGGCACGTCCACCTGCACGCCAAGGCGGTCGCCCATGCGGATCTTCAGGATCTCCAGGTAGGCCAGCGCGCGTTCCAGCTCCATGCCCAGGGTGGACATGTCGTCCTCGGCGTTGGGCAGCGAGCGGCGCAGGTACTGGATCAGGTGGCCCAGCATCGCCTCGGCGCGGGCCGGGTCGCTGCGGGTGAGCAGCTGGGCGCTGGCCAGCGTGTTGTAGAGGAAGTGCGGCTCCACCTGCGCGTGCAGCAGGTGCAGCTTGGCCTCGGTGAGTTCCTTCTCGGTCGCGGTCTGCGCGGCGCTGGCCTGCTCGCTGCGGCGGCGGTCGCCGATGCGGCGGGTGATGGCGCGGGCCACGGCCTCGGCGTTCTCGAAGTTGGTGCCGTCGTCAACCAGGAACCAGTCGCTCCAGGCGGGGCTTTCCGGCTCGCAGATCAGGGTGACGCGGCCGCTGTCGCCGGCCGGGGTGACCGTGGCCTGCAGCTGGTTGTGGTCGGGCGCGAACCACAGCAGCGGGTTCCAGCGCCGCAGCGGCGGCTCGCCGTACAGGTGCGGGCGGGCGATCTTGGCGCGCACCTGCAGGCTGTCGCGCGCGGCTTGCACCCCCTCGGCGCCGGGTAGCCCGCGGATCGCGGCCTCGACCACGTCGAAGGCCTCGCCGGCTTCCAGCGGGATCTCGATGACGCGCTTCTGGCGGTTGTCCAGGGTTTCGTTGTCCACCCGGCCGGCCACCAGGCGCACGCGGTGCAGGTGCGAGAACGCGCCGGCCACCACCAGTCCCATGGTGAACAGGGTGAACAGCACGGCCGGGAACTCCAGCTGGCCGATCAGCGGCAGGCTGGAGTAGACGCCGACCACCAGCATCACCGCGAGGCCCCAGGCAACGGTGATGCGCAGCAGGAAGAACAGACGCTTGAACATGGGCGATGGGCCGTCAGGAGATGGCCGCGAGCATAGCCGCGCTCGTCGCGGGGGGAAGGGGGCGGGCGACGAAGGCCGGGTGGTGCGCGACGAAACCGGCGCCGCCCGGCATGACCTCCGGCCCGTGCTTCGCCCGCGGCGGGGAGGAAGATGGAGGCACCCAACGCCACGCCGGAACCCGCCATGCGCCGCGCCCTGCTTGTTCACTGCCTCGCGTCGACCCTCGCCCTCGTGCTGCTGCCCGGCTGCGCCGGCGTCAGCGTCAGCCCGTCGCCCGCCATCGCGCAGGTGCTGGCCAATCCCGCCCGCAGTGCCGCCGACCGCGAGCGCGACGCGCGCGACAAGCCGGCCGAGGTGCTGGCGCTGGCCAGGTTCAAGCGCGGCGACACCGTGGCCGACCTGCTGGCCGGCGGCGGTTACTACAGCGAAATCCTGTCGGGCATCGTCGGGCCAGGCGGCAAGGTGCTGCTGGTCAACAACACCGGCTACGAGGCCTTTGGCAAGAAGGCATTGGCCGAACGCCTTGCTGGCAACCGCCTGCCCAACGTCGTCCACGTCGTCGGCCCCAGCGATGCGCTGGGCATGGGCGAGAACGTGCTGGACGGCGCGGTGATCGTGATGTCCTACCACGACCTGTACTGGGTGGACGAGAAGGAAGGCTGGCCGAAGGTCGATGCCGGCCGGTTCCTCGACCAGGTGGTGCGCGCGCTCAAGCCCGGCGGCGTGCTGCTGGTGGTCGACCACAGCGCCAAGGCCGGCACCGGCAGCGCCGATGCGCAGACCCTGCACCGCATCGACGAGCAGTTCGCCATCGCCGACTTCCGCCAGCATGGCCTGCAGTGGGAAGCGGCGATTCCGGTGCTGCGCCATCCCAACGATGACCGCAGCAAGAGCGTGTTCGATCCGGCGATCCGCGGCAGGACCGACCGCTTCGTGCACCTGTACCGCAAGCCCTGAGCGTCAGCGCCGCGCGACGGGCACGTCGGCGCGCACCCGCAGGTAGCGGGCGAACCGCGGCGTGCCCTTCGCGGTCAGGCCGTTGTAGCGATAAGTCACCAGCGTCCCCGGCCGGGGCGGGTGCCGGCGGTCGGCGTCGGACAGCCCGCTGCCCAGCGCGAAGCGGCGGCCATGGGCGTCTTCGACCAGCAGCGCGCCCACCAGTCCGGCGTACTTGCCCTGGCCCGGGCGATAGCCGACCACACGCGCTTCGGCATCGGCCGCCGGTTTGTACTTGAGCAGATCGTCGCTGCGCCCGCCACGGTAGCGGGCGGAGGCGCGATGCAGCATCAGGCCCTCGCCGCCGGCGGCCACCACGGCGCGCAGGCGGGCGTCGAGCGCGGCGCGATCCGCCACGCGGGTCTGGGCGATGGCGCGCAACGTCGGCGCATTCGCCTGCGCAACCAGCGCCTGCAACCGGTTCGCGCGCTCCGTGAACGCCGCCGTGTCGGTGGGCAGATCGAAGGCCATGAAGCGCACCGCCCGCCACGCGGGGGCATTCGGTCGAACCGCGCGCACCAGGTCGCTGACGCGCTGGAATCCGCCGCGGCCCAGCCACAGCTCGCCGTCCAGCGGCGCCGCCGGCCAGCCCGCGGTGAACCAGGCAGGCGCATCGATGGGGTCGCCATTGCGGGTCAGCAGGCGGCGGCCGTCCCAGCGGGCGCGCACGCCGTCCAGCTTCTCGCTGACGAGGTAGCAGGCCACGTCGACCTGTCCGTGCAAGGCGGTGGCCAGCATCGGCGCCGGCGCCGGCAGGGCGGCCCAGCCGGGCGAGGGCGACAGGCAGGCGGCCGGCAGCAGCAGGGCGAGCAGGGCGGTGCGCAGGTCCATGGCGGGCTCCGAGGGAACGGAGCGCCAGACTCGCGCCTCACCGGCATCGCGACGATCGGCCGCAGCCGCGTCGACGTGTCGGGATAGTCCGGTTCAGCCGGCGCCGACGCGGCTCCGCACCGCCTGCATGTCGCGCACCGGGCGCACCTCAATACTGCCGAAGCGTGCCCACGGGAATTCCCGGGCGATGGCCATCGCCGCGTCCATCGAGTCGGCTTCGATCAGGTTGAAGCCGGCCAGGAACTCGCGCGTTTCGGCAAAGGGGCCGTCGGTCACTCGCGCCAGCCCGTCGCGCACGCGCAGGGTGCGCGCACCGGCGGGGTCCTCCAGCTGTTGCGAGCCCAGCAGGCAGCCGGCGTCGCGCAGCGCGTCCGCCTTCTCGAAGCAGCCGCGCATCAGCCGGTCGTATTCCTCCGCCGGCAGTTCCGCCAGCAGGGCAGGGTCGATATGGATCAGGGTGAGGTAGTGCATCGGGTGGCCTGCGGTCGGGGCGGTCCGATGATGCCGGGCCCGGCCGGTGCGCACAAACTGAATGCGTGGATGAAAAAATTTCGCGGCGCGTGTCGATTCTGGTTGCCGCCGGTCGTCGTCCTTCCTGCAAGCGGGCCAAGGCCGCCCGCAGGGAGAATGCGATGAAGGTGATGGTGCTGGTGAAGGCCACGGTGGACTCGGAAGCCGGGGTGATGCCCGAGACCGCGCTGCTGGAGGCGATGGGCAGGTTCAACGAGGAGCTGGTCAATGCCGGGGTGATGCTGGCCGGCGAAGGGCTGCACCCGAGTGCACGCGGGGTGCGCGTTGCCTTCGATGGTCCGCAGCGGCGGGTGATCGACGGCCCCTTCGCCGAGACGCGCGAGCTGGTGGCCGGCTTCTGGCTCTGGCAGGTGCGCTCGATGGACGAGGCGATCGAGTGGGCCAAGCGCTGCCCCAACCCCATGCCGGGCCCCTCCGAACTGGAGATCCGCCCGCTGTTCGAGGCCGCCGATTTCGGCGACGCCTTCACCCCCGAGCTGCGCGCGCAGGAAGACCGCCTGCGCGAGCGCCTTGGCGACTGATCCCGCCGTGCAACAGGAGCACCACACCATGAAGATCGTGACCAGCCTCAGCTTCCAGGGCCAGTGCCGCGCCGCCTTCGAGTTCTATGCCGAGGTCCTGGGCGGCCGGATCACCAGGGCCATGACCTATGCCGACGCCCCGCCCGGCATGCCCATCGCCGAGGACAAGTACAAGACCTGGCTGATGCACTGCTGGCTCGAGGTCGGCGACCAGGCGCTGATGGGCGCCGACATGGATACCGCCTGGGCGCCCCATGTGGACAAGCCCAAGAACGGTTTCGATGTCACCCTGCACACCGAGGACCGCGCGCAGGCCGCCCGCTGGTTCGAACGGCTGTCGGAGGGCGGCCGCGTCGTGATGGCGTTCGGCGAGACCTTCTGGTCACCCGGCTTCGGCTCGCTGGTCGACAGGTTCGGCGTGCCGTGGATGATCAACGTCGTCCCCGCCCCCGGCTGGGCCCCGACGCAGGCCTGATCCGCACTTTCTCCAATCCAACAGACAACAGGACATCCCATGCCTCGCAATCTCTACGTCACGCTGCCGGTGAAGGACCTGGACCGCAGCGTCGACTTCTTCGAAGCCTTGGGCTTTTCGTTCAACCCGCAGTTCACCAGCGAGAACGGCGCCGCCCTGGTCATCAACGACAACACCAGCGTGATGCTGGTGGCCGAGGCGTTCTTCTCCACCCTGTCCAAAGTGCCGATCACCGACCCCCGCAAGGCCACCGAGGCGCTGTTCTCGCTGTCGCTGGACAGCCGTGACGAGGTGGACGCGCTGGTGCGCAAGGCGATCGCGGCCGGCGCCACCGAAGGCCATGACCCGGAGGACCTGGGCTTCATGTATTCGTGGGCCTTCGTGGACCTGGACGGCCACCAGTGGGGCGTGTTCCACATGGATGCTTCGCAGATGCCGGCGCAGTAAGCCGACGCTTGCGTGGTCCAGCGGGCGATGGTGTCATCGGCGCGATGATCGCCGATGACCTCCATCGCCGCCTCGACGCCCTGTGGCGGATGGAATCGCCCAAGCTGCTGGCACGACTGGCGCGCATCACCGGCAACCTGGACACCGCCGAGGAACTGGCGCAGGACGTGCTGGTGGCCGCGCTGGAGCGCTGGCCGCGCGACGGCGTGCCCGACAACCCGGCGGCGTGGCTGATGCAGGCCGCCAAGCACCGCGGCATCGACCACCTGCGCCAGCGTCGGCTGCACGCGCGCAAGCAGGACGAATTCGGCATCGAATTGACGCTGCACGGAGCCGACATGCAGGGCGACGAGGCGGAGCGGCGGGCGGAGGACGACATCGGCGACGACCTGCTGCGGCTGGTGTTCGCCAGCTGCCATCCGGTGCTGCCGATGGAGTCGCGGGTGGCGCTGACGCTGCGCCTGCTGGGGGGGCTGACCACCGCCGAGATCGCCCGCGCCTTCCTGCAGCAGGAGGCGACGGTGGCGCAGCGCATCGTCCGCGCCAAGCGCACGCTGGCCGAGAAGCAGGTGGCCTTCGAGGTGCCGCGCAAGGCCGCGTTGCCGTCCCGCCTGGACGCCGTGCTGGAAGTGGTCTATCTGGTCTTCAACGAAGGCTACGCGGCGACCAGCGGCGACGACTGGATGCGTCCCGCGCTGTGCGAGGAGGCGCTGCGGCTGGGCCGGGTGCTGGCCGGCCTGCTGCCCGCGCAGCCCGACGTGCTGGGACTGCTGGCGCTGATGGAGCTGCAGGCGGCGCGGATGCCGGCGCGCACCCGCGCCGATGGGACGCCGGTGCTGCTGGCCGACCAGGACCGCGCGCGCTGGGACAGGCTGCAGCTCCAGCGCGGCCTGCAGGCGTTGGCGGCGGCGCAACGCCTGGGCGGTGCGGAGGGTCCGTACGTGCTGCAGGCCGCATTGGCGGCCTGCCATGCGCGCGCGCGCCGCTTCGAAGAGACCGACTGGGCCGGCATCGCCGCGCTGTACGCGCGCCTGCTGCGGGTGCAGCCGTCGCCGGTGGTCGCGCTGAACCACGCCGTGGCGGTGTCGCGCGCGCAGGGGGCGGCGGCGGCGTTGCCGCTGGTCGAGGCGCTGGCGGCGGACGGCGCGCTGCACGGCTATCCGCCGTTGCACGCGGTGCGCGGGGACCTGCTGGAATCGCTGGGCCGCCGCGACGAGGCGCACGCTGAATTCACCCGGGCGGCGGCGCTGACCGGCAATGCGCGCGAGCGCGCCGTGCTGCTGGCGCGGGCCGAGGGCTGCGCGCCGCCCTGACGCGACGAAGCCGCCCGGGGGCGGCTTCGTGCGGTGTGTTCGGCGGTGGGGAAGGTCAGCGGTCGGCGACGGGGTCGCGGAACTCGCGCCGGATCCAGCTGTCGATCATCCGCTTTTCGTAGCGCAGCGGGTCGGTGTCGTTGAGCATGCCGCCGCTGGCCAGGAAGCCCGGATCGGTGAGCTCGCGCTCGCCCTCGGCCACGACTTGCCCGCTGGCGTCCAGTTCGCGGAAGGTCACCGTCATGCGCGGTGGGTAGATGTTACGGATGATGCGGACGTCCTGTCGCTCGATGCCATGCCACGGTTCGTACTGGCCGGCCCGCTTGATGTCGACGATGGTCAGTTCCAGCCGGTGGCCGGGCGCGAGCTGCTTCTCCGCCTGCGTGCGCAGGTACGCGGCCAGTTTCGGCAGCCAGTCGCCCTGGGCGGCGGCATAGCGGTTGCCGGTGCTGGTCAGCTCGCTGAACCGGGACGGATCGCCCCAGGCGACCTGGACCGGCCCGCTGTCGGGCAGGGCGCGCGGTGCGTCGGCGGCCAGCAGGCTGCTGCTGCCGGACGCCGCGCAGCCGGCCAGGGCGAGGGCCAGCGCCAGTGCGGTTGCGGTGTGCATGGGGGACTTCATGGACGTGCTCCGTGGCTCGGGACAGGCCCAGTGTGCGACCGTCCGACCCCGGATGGGCGCCGGACGGCGCGGGTCAGTCAGCCGCCGTTTCGGCGTCGCCGGCGGTGTCCAGGAACCACGCTTCCACGGTGCCCTTGACCTTCATGGTCATCGGCATGCCGCGGCGGTCCAGCGAGCGGCCGGCCTGCACGCGCACCCAGCCTTCGCTGATGCAGTATTCCTCGACGTTGTTGCGCTCGGTTCCGTTGAAGCGGATGCCGATGCCGCGCTCCAGCAGCTCGGGCTGGTAGAACGGGCTGCGCGGGTCGTTGGAGAGGCGGTCGGGCGGGGTGTCGGACATGGGCAGGCTGCCGGCGTGGAAGGGGGCCGACAGCATACCCGCCGACGGCCGTTCAGCCGAGCTTGCGCGCCGCGGCGAACGAGGCCAGGTTGCCCAGCCCCACCGCGCCCACCAGCACCGCGATCACGCCCGGGGTGACGTCCTGCCAGCCGGCCGCCTCGACGATGCCGAAGCCCAGCGCCAGCATGACCAGGGTGATGCCCCAGCGCAGGGACGACAGCCGGCGGTTGGTTTCGTCGGCATGCAGGATGCTGGCGACCAGCTCGGGCGAGCCGTTGCCGGAGACCAGTTGCTTGCGCACGCGGGCGTCGACCACCGCCTTGATGGAGTAGGCGATGCAGACGAACAGGGTGACGGGGATGAGCAATTCGAAGTTCATGGGGATGCCTCGTGGGTCGGGCCGGGATGGCCGTTCGGGCAAAGGGATACGGGCGCGGCGTGGCCGGTTGCAGGGGCGGGGGAAGAAATCCGTTGCAACCGGGGCCGCCCCCGGCGTATCCCATGCAGCATGGACACCGATCGCGCCCTTGTCGACGCCGTGCTCGCGGACCGCCCCGGCGCGTTCGAGCGGCTCGTGCGCGACTACCAGGGCCTGTGCTGGCACGTGATCCAGCGCATGGTGCGCCATCCCGAGGACACCCGCGAGCTGTGCCAGGAAGCGTTCCTGCGGGTGCACCGCTACCTGCACCAGTACCGCTTCGACAGCCCGCTGAAGTCGTGGATCGGCCAGGTCGCCTATTCGGTCGCCAAGCGCCACCTGGAGCGCAAGCGTATCCCGCTGGCCGAGCCCGCGGGCGACGAGGATGGCCTGTCGCTGCTCGACAACCTGGGCGACGACGTGGACCTCCAGCAGTCGCACCTCGAGGCCGAGGACGCGCGCCACCTGCATGCGGCGATCGAACGGCTGCCGCCGCTGCAGCGCACGGTCCTCACCCTGTACCACCTGGACGAGCTGCCGATCGGCGAGATCGCCACCATCACGGGCCTGGCCGAAGGCACCATCAAGAGCCACCTGTTCCGCAGCCGGAATAAACTGCGCGAGCTGCTCGCGCCGCGCATCGGAGTTGCCGCATGAAGCCCCACGATCCCACCGCCGTCGACGACGCCCGCTGGCACGCGCAGGAACGGGCGCGCCGCGGCGAACCGGACGCCGACCCGCTGGACCTGCGCGTCGCCCGCGCCCTGCGGCAGGCGCCGCCGGTCGGATTGCCCCCGGACTTCGCCGCCCGGGTCGCGGCCCGCGCCCGCGCGGAGACCGCCGCGGGCCTCGACCTGGAGGCCTGGCTGCTGCGCACGCTGGGCGTGGTGTTCGCGCTGTCCGCCGCGGTGGTGGTGGCGTGGTTCGGCCGCGGCTGGGCCGCAGGCCTGGTGCAGGTCCTGCCGGGCGGGCGCGAGGCGCTGGGCTGGTGCGCGACGGCGGCGCTGTGCCTGCTGGCGAACGGTGGCCTGGGCCTGCTGCGTCGATGCGTGGAGCGGTCCGCGGCGGCTTGACCCACCCGCTACACTGCGTGGATGCCTGCCGCGCACCGTGATCCTGCCCTCGACGCCCTGCTGTATCCCTTCGACGCCGGCCTGCTGCGCTGGCCCGAGGGCTGCCTGTTCCTGCGCGCCCGCGAGGGCGCCGCGCTGCACGCCCGCGGCTGGCACGGGGTCGTGGGCACCCAGCCGTTCAAGCCCGAGGCCGAGCGCCTGCAGCGGCTCGGCCTCGAATTGTTGGACGAAGACGCGCTGCCGGCGGCGGGGTTCCCGCTGGTCCTGGTGCTGCCGCCGCGCCAGCGCGAGGAGGCCCGGGCGTTGCTGGCCAAGGCCTGCGCCGCGGTCGCGCCCGGCGGCACCGTGGTGGTCGCGGTGGCCAACGACGAGGGCGCCAAATCCCGCGAGGCCGACCTGAAGCAGCTGTCGGGCGCGGTCAGCACCGCCAGCAAATACCACTGCCGGGTGTTCTGGACGACCGCAGCGGCCACGGCCGATGCCGCGCTGCAGGCGCACTGGGCCCGGGCCGATGCACCGCGCATGCAGGCCTGCGCCGAGGTGCCCGGTGGCAGCTTCCGCACCCGCCCCGGCGTGTTCGCCTGGGACCGCGTGGATGCCGCCTCGGCGATGCTGGCGGCGGTGCTGCCCGCGGACCTGTCGGGCCGGATCGCCGATCTCGGCGCCGGTTGGGGCTACCTGTCGCTGGAGGTGCTGGCGCGCTGCCCCAAGGTGGCATCGCTGGATCTGTTCGAGGCGGATGCGCGCGCGCTGGCATTGGCCGAGGCCAATCTTGCCGGGCCCGCGCGGGCCCGCAGCGTGCCGGTGCAGGTCCACTGGCACGACGTGGCGGCCGGGGTCGAGGAGGGTTTCGACGCCATCGTCTGCAATCCGCCGTTCCATGCGCTGGGCCGCGGCGAGCGTCCCGACCTCGGCCGGGCCTTCATCGCGGCGGCGGCACGGGCGCTGCGCCCGGGCGGCCAGCTGTGGCTGGTCGCCAATCGCCACCTGCCCTACGAGGACGCGCTGGGCGCCGGCTTCGGCCAGGTCGATGCGGTCGCCCAGCAGGGCGGTTTCAAGATCGTGCGCGCGGTGAAGGCATGAAGCTGGTCAAGCACCTGGCCAACCTGGGCTACGGCAGCCGCAAGGAGGTCCAGTGGCTGTTCCGCGAGGGCCGCATCACCAATGCCGCGGGCGAGGTCCTGTACGCGGACGATCCGCTGGACCACGACGACGTGCGGGTGGATGGGCAGCCGCTGGATCCCGCGCCGGGCCTGCTGCTGATGCTGCACAAGCCCACCGGCTACACCTGTTCGACCAAGGATGCCGGCCGCCTCGTCTACGACCTGCTGCCGCCGCGTTTCCGCCTGCGCCAGCCGGTGCTCTCCACCGTCGGCCGACTGGACCGCGACACCTCCGGCCTGCTGCTGTTCACCGACGACGGCCAGCTGCTGCACCGGATCATCTCGCCGAAGGCGAAGCTGCCCAAGGTCTACGTGGCCACGCTGGCCGAGGACCTGCGCGGCGGCGAGGCGGTGCTGTTCGCCAGCGGCACGCTGCTGCTGGAGGGCGAGAAGGCGCCGTTGCTGCCGGCGGAACTCGAGGTGCTGGGCGCGCGCAGCGCACGGCTGACCCTGCACGAGGGCCGCTACCACCAGGTGCGGCGGATGTTCGCCGCGGTCGGCAACCACGTGGTCGCGCTGCACCGCGAGCGCATCGGCGGGCTGGCGCTGGACGGACTGCCGCCCGGCGAGTGGCGGCAGTTGGGCGACGACGACCGGGTGCGACTCTTCGCGGGCGATCAGTCCGCCGGATAGGCCGCGATGGCGGCACGGTCCGCCAGTTCCCGCTTGGCGCCCGGATGCGCATCGAACAGAGCGCGGTGCGCACGCAGCGACCACGCATCGTCACGCTCGCCGTAGCTGCGCACCCACTGCTGCAGGGTGTCGAGCATCGCGTCCTGCTCGGCCGGTGAGGCGTACTTGTGTGACTCCCACGGGCGGCGCGTGTTGTTGTCGATGCAGGCGTCGATGCCCGGATTGAGGAACAGCAGCAGCGTGCAGCGCGGTGCGGCGCGCGCGGCGAGATCGCCGTAGCAGCCTTCGACCACCCAGCGGTCGTGCGTGTCGAGGAACCGGTCCAGGTCGGCCAGCACGGCGGCCATGGGCCGCTGCACGGCGATCTTCCCCGGCGCCCAGACGATGGCGTCGAGGTCCAGCAACGGCAGGCGTTCCACGTCGGCCACGCGCTTGGCCAGCGTGCTCTTGCCGGAGCCGGAATTGCCGATGACCAGCAGGCGCACGGTCAGTCCGTATCGCCGGCCAGCAGCCTGCGGAATCCCTCGATGCCCAGTTCCCGCATCGTCGCGATGTTGCGCTCGATGATGCCGTCCGGGTCGGGGTAGGCGGCCACCGCGCGGTCGAGGCTGTCTTCGCGCAGCAGGTGCAGGATCGGCCACGGTGCGCGGTTGGTCAGGTTGCCGGCGTCGTCCGGCGCGGTGTCGGCGAAGCGGTAGTCGGGATGGAAGCTGGCGACCTGCAGCACGCCGTCCAGGTCCATCGCCTCCACCAGCCCGTCGGCGTCGTCGAGAAAATCGTTGTAGTCCAGGAAATCGCCCAGTACCTGCGGATGCACCAGCAGGGTGGTGTCGACGGTCTCCGCCGGAGTGTCGCGCAGCAGCGCCAGTTCCTCGCCCAGCTGCTCCAGCAGGGCGCGTTCGGTGCTGGCGTCGCTGATGACGATCCGGACCTGCTGCTTCACGTACACGGCCTTGGCGAACGGGCACAGGTTCAGCCCGATCACCGCGCGCTCCAGCCAGCGGCGAACGTCGGCTTCGATGGCGCCGGCGTCGACGCCGGCTGCGCCGGTGTGGCCGTCGGTCACGCGATCAGTCACGGAAGTTGTCGAACTGCAGCGGCAGCCCGAAATCCTTTTCGCGCAGCACGGCCATCGCCGCCTGCAGGTCGTCGCGCTTCTTGCCGGTCACGCGCAGCTTGTCGCCGTTGATCTGGGTGTCGACCTTCAGCTTGGCGTCCTTGATCGCCGCCTGCAGCTTCTTGGCCAGCTCGCGCTCGATGCCCTGCTTCACCGTGACCTTCTGGCGCGCGCCGGCGAGGTTGGTTTCGATGTCGCCGAACTCGAGGCAGCGGACGTCGATCTTCCGCGCGATCAGCCGCGCGCGCAGGATGTCGGTCATCTGCTGCAGCTGGAACTCGCTGGGTGCCGACTGCGTGATCACGGCGTCCTCGCGTTCGAACTTGGCGTCCACGCCCTTGAAGTCGAACCGGGTGGTCAGCTCGCGGCTGGCCTGGTCCACCGCGTTGCTGAGTTCGTGGGTGTCCACTTCGGAGACGATGTCGAAGGAAGGCATGCGGCGTGCGGGTCGGTGGCGGGGCCGACAGGATAACGCGTGCCGGCACGGGCATCGGCCCGTACCGGCCGCAAGGTCACGGGCAGACGTTCTGGTAGATGCAGGCGATCCACTCGGGGTGGTCGACGAACGGATTGCGGTTGCCCTGGTAGGTCTGCACCGCGTCGTTGCGGATCCGCTCGTAGGCGTCCACCGGGTCTTCCTGGCTCCACTGCAGCAGGGCCGAGAGCAGGCCCATGTAGGCGACCGAGGCGTTGCCGTTGGTGTTCAGGATCAGCGAGGCGTTGTCGGTCAGGCGCAGGTCGGGTTCGCTGATGCCGTTGTTGGTGCCGCCTTCGTAGCGGATGTCCATGTAGAGCACGGCGCGCGCGACGTTGCCCTTCATGCCCTTCCAGGTCTGCCAGACCGTGCCGTTGCTCCAGTTCGAGTTGCCCGGGAAGGTGCCGCTGCCGCCGCCGCGGCCGTTGTGGGCGACGGTGGGGAACTCGGTGCAGCTGGCGTTGCAGTTGCCGTAGGGCAGGTTGCTGCGCGCGCTGTTGTAGCCGATGTCGGCCAGCATCAGCATGTGCAGGTCGGTGTAGGCGAAGTTGGTCGACCCGTCGACCGAGAAGCCGTACGAGTTCGGCCAGGTGTGCTCGCGGTTGTAGAAATTGTTGCCGCCGCCGGCCTTCGCGTAGGCGGTGTTCTTGTAGATGTCGAGGATCTTGCCGGCGTCCAGCGGGTCCTCGTCGGCGAAGTCCAGCGCGTCCCAGGTGTCGGTGGTGCTGGCGGTGTACGGGATCTTGGTGCTGTCTTTGATGAGTGCGTGCAGGCTGGCGCGGAGCGCCGCCGCGCTGGAAGTATCGACGCCCGCGTAGTACGGGTCGTTGCTGCCACCGCCGCCGCTGCTGGCCGGGGTGTAGCTGGCCACCAGGCTCGTCGCGGAGAACGCGGTGTAGGCGCGCAGGGTCACGTACCAGGTGCCGGCCTGCGGGCTGGCGATACTGCAGGTCTCGTTGTTGCCGGTCAGGTAGGGGCGGCAGTCGTAGGCGGTGGTGGTCGGTGCGCTGCCGTAGCGCACGTACAGGTCGGCATCGCCGCTGCCGCCGCTGCTGGCGACCTGCAGGTTGGTGGCGCCGGTGGGCACGGCCAGCGTGTAGGTGAGCGATTGGCCCGTGCTGGCCGACAGGCCGGTGACGGCCACGCCGTTCTGCAGCGTGTTGCCACCGCCCGTCCCGCCGCCGCCGGTGCCGGTGAGGGTCTGTCCGGCGTTGCAGGCGCCGAAGGAGCTGGTGCGCGAGGCCTGCCAGCTGAAGTCGGCGTAGCGGCTGCCGCTGCCGGCCAGCTGCAGCGAGGTGCCGGCGCCGGTCGACGAGGTCTCGGACTGCGGGATGGGGGTGCTCGCCTTGCCGGCGGCGGGGCCGTCGGTCGCGGTGAAGCTGCCTTCGTAACTCAGCAGCTGGACGACGGCGCCGCTGGCGTTGACCAGGGCCAGCCCGTCCGGGCCGCCGTTCTGGATGTTGGGCACGGCCACCGTCGCGGTGCCGTAGCCGTTGCACTGGTTCGCGACCGTGCCGGACAGCGCGAAGGTGGCATAGCGCTTGCCGTCGCCGCCGTTGTAGAGGACCACGGTCCAGCCGGCGAGGCTCGTCCCGGCCGGGGCGAACACTTCGACCTTCTCGTTGGTGTCGGTGCCGGCGTTGTCGTAGTGGAGCTCGTTGATGAAGACGTCGGCGCTCGCGGGGGCGGCGGCGAGCAGCCCCAGCACTGCGGGGATGGCGATCTTGGCAAAGCGCATGGCGCAACCTCGATGTTGGAGGATGGAGGGATGACGCGTCACGCCGCGGGGGAGGGCAGGCGAGGCCGACGGTGGTACGGGGGATGCGACAGCCTGCCGGTGGATTGTGACAGTTGCACGGGTGACGAACTCACGGCGTTGCCGCATGCTGGGGAGATGCGTGCCCCGTCCTCCAGCCATCCGCGTCGTGCCATCGGGTTGATGTTGGCCTCGGTCGCCCTGTTCTCGCTCATGGACGCGGGGTTGAAGGCGTTGTCCGCGCACTACCCGCCGTTCCAGGTGGCGGCCCTGCGCGGGCTGTCGTCGCTGCCGCTGGTGCTGGCGTGGGCTCTGTGGACCGCGGGGCCGCGCGCCTTGCTGCGGGTGCGGTGGCCGCTGCACCTGCTGCGCGGCGGGCTGGGCATCGCGATGATGGCCAGCTTCGTGTACGCGCTGAAGCGCTTGCCGCTGTCGACGGCCTATTCCATCTTCTTCGTCGCGCCGCTGTTGATCACGGCGCTGTCGGTGCCGTTCCTCGGCGAACGCGTGGGGCCCCGCCGCTGGACCGCGATCGCGATCGGCCTGCTCGGCGTCCTGGTGGTGCTGCGGCCCACCGGGCAGGGCATGCTGACCCTGGCGGGAGTGTCGGTGCTGGTGGCGGCGACCGGCTATGCGGTGTCGGCGATCACCGTGCGGGTGCTGGCCCGGACCGACAGCACGCAGGCCATCACCTTCTGGCTGCTGGCGCTGATGGCCCTGGGCGCCGGCGCGCTGGCCCTGCCGGGCTGGGTGGCGCTGCGTGGCGAGCACCTCGCCATCGTCGCCGCCATCGGCGTGGCCGGCGCGCTTGGCCAGTACGCCATCACCGAGGCGTTCCGGCAGGGCGAAGCCTCCCTGGTCGCCCCGCTGGAATACACCGCCCTGGTCTGGGGCGTCGGGCTGGATCTGGCGCTGTGGGGCGTGCTGCCGGATGGCGTCACCTGGCTGGGGGCCGGGATCATCGTGGCCAGCGGGCTGTACCTGCTGCGCCGCGAGCGGGTCCACGTGGAGGCCGAACACCCCTGATTCCACCGGGGGTGGAATGCCGATTCTCCCCGTGGAATCCGTCGATCGGGGCAAATGTGCCGTGCAAAAATGAAATATCCGGGTGAAATAGAAAAGTTGCTGCATCGCGGTTTGTGGTGCGCCCCGCAATGTGTTCCCATGGCGTTTTCCCTGTAGCGGAGTTCCGGCCATGGCCGAGCTGAAGGAAGCGCGCGTTCCCGACATCGGTGGGCACAACGACGTGCCGGTGATCGAGCTGTTGGTGCAGCCCGGCGACACGGTTGCCAAGGACCAGGGCCTGGTCACGCTGGAATCGGACAAGGCGACGATGGAAGTGCCGTCGCCGTTCGCCGGCGTGGTCAAGGAGGTCAAGGTCAAGCTGGGCGATGCCGTGTCCGAAGGTGGCCTGGTGGCGATCATCGAGGTGGCCGAGGCGACTGCTGCTGCCGCCGCGCCGCCGGCGCCCGCCAAGCCCGCGCCTGCCCCGGAACCGCCGAAGCCGGCGCCTGCACCAGCGCCGGCCCCCGTGCCGGTGGAGAGTGGCGCCCCGGTCCCGGCCCTGGCCCCCGTCGCGGAGCCCGGTCAGCCCGGCATCCCGCCGATGCGCTTCGAGGCCGATGCGGTGCTGCCGGCCAAGGTGCCTTACGCCAGCCCGGCGGTGCGCCTGTTCGCGCGCGAGCTGGGCGTGGACCTCGGTCAGGTGGCCGGCAGCGAGCGCGGCGGCCGCATCTCGAAAGAGGACGTGCAGAAATTCGTGAAGGCGGCGCTGGCCGGCGGCATGTCCGCGCCGGTGGCGGTCGCCGGCGGCGGTGGCGGTGGCGGGCTCAACCTGATCCCGTGGCCGAAGGTGGACTTCGCCAAGTTCGGCGCCATCGAGACCAGGCCGCTGACGCGCATCCAGAAGATTTCCGGTGCGAACCTCGCGCGCAACTGGGCGATGATCCCCCACGTCACCCAGCACGACGACGCGGACATCACCGAGCTGGAGGCGCTGCGCGTCGCGCTCAACAACGAGAACGCCAAGGCCATCGCCGCCGGCAAGGCGGGCAAGGTCACCATGCTTGCCTTCCTGATCAAGGCCTGCGTGGCGGCGCTGCAGAAGTTCCCGACCTTCAACGCGTCGCTGGAAGGCGACAACCTGGTCCTCAAGAAGTACTTCCACATCGGCTTCGCCGCCGACACGCCGAACGGGCTGGTGGTGCCGGTCCTGCGCGATGCCGACCAGAAGGGCGTGATGGAGATCGCCCGCGAGATGGGCGAGCTGGCCGCGCTGGCGCGCGACGGCAAGCTCAAGCCCGAGCAGATGCAGGGCGGTTGCTTCACCATCAGTTCGCTGGGTGGGATTGGCGGCACTGCGTTCACGCCGATCATCAACGCGCCGGAAGTGGCCATCCTCGGCGTCTCCAAGTCGGAGACCAAGCCGGTGTGGGATGGCAAGCAGTTCCAGCCGCGCCTGATGCTGCCGCTGTCGCTGAGCTACGACCACCGCGTGATCGACGGCGCCGCCGCGGCGCGCTTCACCAGCTACCTGGGGCAACTGCTGGCCGACCTGCGTCGGGCCATGCTCTGAATCGAAGGAGAAGGCGCATGGCAGACATCGAAAGCAAGGTGCCCGACATCGGCGGCCACGGCGACGTGCCGGTGATCGAGATCCTGGTCGCGGTGGGCGACACCGTGAGGAAGGACCAGGGCCTGGTCACGCTGGAGTCCGACAAGGCGACCATGGAAGTGCCGGCGGCCGCCGACGGCGTCATCAAGGCGCTGAAGGTGAAGCTGGGCGACACGGTGTCGGAAGGCAGCGTGATCGCGGTCATCGAGGGCGCCGCGAGCGCAGGCGCGACCCAGCCGGCCGCACCCGCCCCGGCCAAGGCCGAGGCGCCGGCATCGGCCGCGCCGGTGGCGAAGGCGGAGCCGGCTGCGCCTGCACCGCAGGCCGCCACATCGTCCGGTCGCAAGGCCGACATCGACTGCGCGATGGTGGTGATCGGCGCCGGCCCGGGTGGCTACACCGCCGCGTTCCGCAGCGCCGACCTCGGCCTCGACACCGTGCTGGTCGAGCGCTACGCCACGCTCGGCGGCGTCTGCCTCAACGTCGGTTGCATCCCGTCGAAGGCGCTGCTGCACGCCGCCGAGGTGATCGACCAGGCCGCGCACGCCAGCGACTACGGCGTGGAGTTCGGCAAGCCGAAGCTCAACCTCGACAAGCTGCGCGAATACAAGGACAAGGTCGTCGGCCAGCTCACCAAGGGCCTGGCCGGCATGGCCAAGCAGCGCAAGGTGCGTACCGTGCAGGGCGTGGCGAAGTTCGTCTCGCCCAACGAGCTGGAGATCACCGCGGCGGACGGCACGATCCAGCTGCTGCGCTTCGCGCACTGCATCATCGCCGCGGGCAGCCAGCCGGTGAAGCTGCCGTCGTTCCCTTGGGATGATCCGCGCATCATGGATTCCACCGACGCGCTGAATCTCGCCGATGTCCCGAAGAAGCTGCTGGTGGTCGGCGGCGGCATCATCGGGCTGGAGATGGCGACGGTCTATCGCGCGCTGGGCGCGGAGGTCACCGTGGTCGAGTTCATGCCGCAGCTGATCCCCGGCGCGGACGCCGATCTGGTCAAGCCGCTGGCCGACCGCCTGAAGAAGCAGGGCGTCGCCATCCACCTCAAGACCAAGGTGGTCGAGGCGAAGGCGCAGAAGAGCGGCATCGCGTGCACGTTCGAGGGCGAGTCCATTCCCGAGGCCAAGCTGTTCGACCGCGTGCTGGTGGCGGTGGGGCGCAGCGCCAACGGTGCGAAGCTGGATGCCGACAAGGCGGGCGTGCGCGTCGGCGAGCGCGGGCTGATCCCGGTGGACGCGCAGATGCGCACCAACGTGCCGCACATCTTCGCGATCGGCGACCTGGTCGGCCAGCCGATGCTTGCGCACAAGGCCACCCACGAGGGCAAGCTGGCGGCCGAAGTCGCCGCCGGCGAGAAGAAGGAGTGGGTGGCGCGGGTGATCCCGTCGGTGGCCTACACCGATCCGGAGATCGCCTGGGTCGGCGTCACCGAAACCGAGGCCAAGGCCAAGGGCCTCAAGGTCGGCGTGGGCAAGTTCCCGTGGGCGGCCTCGGGCCGCGCCATCGGCCTGTCGCGCACGGAGGGCTTCACCAAGCTGGTGTTCGACGAGGACAGCCATCGCGTGATCGGCGGCGGCATCGTCGGTGTCCACGCGGGCGAGCTGATCTCGGAGATCGCGCTGGCCATCGAGATGGGCTGCGAGGTGGGCGACATCGGCCACACCATCCACCCGCACCCCACGCTGGGCGAATCGGTGGGCATGGCGGCCGAGGTCTACGACGGCAGCATCACCGATCTGTACCTCCCGAAAAAGAAGTAGCGCGGCCCCTCCGCCCCGCGACGACGGCAGCGGCGCGAACCTCCGGGTTCGCGCCGTTCTGCTTCAGGCCATGAGGGCCTCCCGGTGTGGCGGGTCCTTGCGGGCGCGGCGTGCGTCGTCGCCCGTCCAACCGATCATGCGATGCCGGCCATCAGTGCGATGCGGCGGTGGCTGCCCGCGCCCGAAAAGAAGCCCCGGCCGGGGATCGGGCCGGGGCTTCGGGCGCCCGCACGGGGATCGACGAGGAAATGCGGACGCAACGGTTCCGACCGGGCCCGTCGCGTTAAGTTCCGTGGATCGCGCCCCGGCGAATGGCGGTTGCCGCTGAAAACGGCCCGCTGCTATACTTCCGCGGCTTCGCAGGGCGGCTTTGCATCGCCGCCCCGCGCACCTTCGCCGTCACAACCGACATCGCCGGGGTAACACGCGTGCTCAATTCCGCCGCCTCGGGCTGGCGGCTGGCGCTGCGGGTGGTGGCTTTCCAAGCCGCTGCCACGCTGGCGACGGCTGCAGCCTGTTACGCCAGCGGTCCGCGCGCGGCCCTCGCGGCACTGGCCGGTGGCGGCGCGATGGCGCTGGGCAGCCTGCTGGCGGCCTGGGGCGCCTTCGGCGGAGGCGTGGCGGGGGCCGGCGTGGCGCTGGGGCGCCTGCTGCTGGGCACCGCGGTCAAATGGTTGGTCGTCATCGTCGGGCTGTATCTGGCGATGGCGGTGTGGAAATTGCCGGCGGTGCCGGTGCTGGCAGGGGCGGCGATGGCCGCCGCGGCCTTCGTGGTTTCGATGAGATTCGTGACGCAGCGCAGTACGACGAGGACGAACGCGTGATCCTGGAAGCAATGGGCCTGGCCCCAGAGGGCGGCGATACCGGCGGCGGGCTGACCGGTTACATCGTCCACCACCTGACCCACAACACCAAGCAGTTCGCGTTCGGCACCGTCCACATGGACTCGTGGGCCGTCGCGCTGGCGCTGGGCCTGCTCGCCAGCTTCTGGCTGTGGTGGTACGCCCGCAAGGCGACCGCCGGCGTGCCGTCGAAGGGGCAGGCATTCGTCGAGCTGGTGGTCGAGTTCGTCGATTCCGAAGTCAAGAACACCTTCCACGGCGACCGCCGCTTCATCGCGCCGCTGGCGCTGACCATCTTCGTCTGGGTGGTCTTCATGAACGCGATGGACCTGCTGCCGCTGGACATCCCCAGCGCCGCCGTGCAGGCCGTCGCCGGCGAGGAAGCTGCGCACCACACCTACCTGCGCTGGGTGCCCACCGCCGACGTGAACACCACGTTCGCGATGTCCTTCACCGTGCTGCTGCTGATCATCTTCTATTCGATCAAGGCCAAGGGCGGCTGGGGCTTCACCAAGGAGCTGTTCACCGCGCCGTTCCACGCGGAAGGTACCGTGGCCAAGGTCGTGCTGGCCCTGCCGAACCTGTTCCTCAACGTGGTCGAGTACCTGTCCAAGCCGGTCAGCCTCGGCATGCGGTTGTTCGGCAACATGTACGCCGGCGAGCTGGTGTTCATGCTGATCGCCGGCCTGTTCGTGTCCTGGTTCACCTTCCTGCCGGGCATCGTGTTCCAGTCGATGTGGGCGATCTTCCACATCCTGATCATCCTGCTGCAGGCCTACATCTTCATGGTGCTGACCGTCGTCTACCTGGCGATGGCCCACGAGCACCACTGATCCATCGCTGTACCCCGGTTCCGCTTCACCTTCCGTCGTTCCACCTTCAATTCACCGCAAGCACCGCAACTGGAGATCCACCATGGAATTCATCGCCCAAGTCCAGGCCTACACCGCCATCGCCATCGGCATCATCGTCGGCCTGGGTGCCCTCGCCGCCGC
>DASWXO010000038.1:0-44017 GCA_036405455.1 Thermomonas sp.
GTCGGTCCGCGGCCACCCGCGCGGCCCACTGCCGCGGCGGCTCGTGCGGGGCGCGGCCGCGGCCCAGCCGCCGGTAGCGGCCCTCCAGCCGGTGCCAAGCGCGTAGCAGCGGGTCACGCTCGCGCTCGCCGCGGGAAATCCGCCAGGCCATCCATGCCAACGCCAGCCCGGCCAGCGCCGCGAACAGTGCGGCCAGCCCGCCGGCACCCAGCTTTTCCAGCCCCAGCGGCTTCAGCAGGCTCTGCTGGCGCTGCGCATTGAAGCCCAGCACGAAATCGTTCCAGCCGCGCCGCAGCCAGTCGCCGGCGTTGAACATCGGCACCAGCGCGTCCAGCCCGGCGATGCGGCCCGGGCGCCGGTCCGCGATGGTGTCGAACACGCGCTCCGGTGCCACCGCCGCGGTGGGGTCCACGCGCACCCAGCCGCGTGCCGGCAGCCAGACCTCCGCCCAAGCGTGGGCGTCCGACTTGCGCACCAGCCAGTAGTCGCCGATCGGGTTGCGGTACGCACCGGCGTAGCCGGTCACCACGCGGGCGGGGATGCCGGCGGCGCGCATCAGCACCACGAACGCCGAACTGAAGTGTTCGCAATAGCCCTGCTTGCGGTCGAACAGGAAATCGTCGACCTCGTTGCGGCCGGCCATGGGCACGTCAAGGGTGTAGGCGAATTCGCGGCGGATCATCGCCAGCGCGCGCTCGGCGATGGCCGCGTCCGCGCGTCCGCGCGGATCGTTCCCCGCTTCGCGGCGCCACTGCCGGCCCAGCGCAAGCGTGCGCGGGTTGTAGCCGCGCGGCAGGGCCAGCGCGCGGGCGCGCAGCGGCGCAGGCAGGTCCGCTTCGAACGCCGCCGGTGGTGCGGAGCGCATCCGCCAGCGTGACACGTTGTACTGCGTGGCCTCGGCCCACGGCGTGTAGTCGCGGCTGGCGTAGGCGCCGTCGGGCAGCTGCGTGGGAAGGTCCAGCGCCACCAGTTGCCGGTCCTCGGTCGGTTCGAGGTCGATGCGGTAGTCCCAGGCCGGGCCGGTGGGCTGCACCGGCGCCGGTGGCAGCCGCTGCAGGTCGTGGGCCTGCCGCCAGGTGCGGCCGTCGAAATCCCACAGCACGGGGCCGCGCCAGTACATCTGCTGCTGCGGCGGCGTGGCGCCGAAGAACTGCACGCGCGCGGCGGGGCTGTCGTCCAGCAATAACTCGAACATCTGGCCCGGCGTCATCGTGTCGGACAGCCCCGGGGTGGCGATCGCGCGCTGCGGCAGGCCCCACAGCGGCGTCGGCAGGCGCGGGAACAGCCAGAACGCCGCCAGCGCCAGCGGCAGGCCCAGCGCGCACAGGCGCAGCACGCCGCCCGCGGCCGTGCGCGGTGGCATCGGTGCCAGTTGGCCTTCGTCCGCGGCCAGCCGCTGCAGCGCCAGCAGCGATAGCAGCACCGCCAGCAGCGCCAGCAGCAGGCTCAGCGGGCCCTGGTCGAGCAGGAAGGTGGCGAACGGCGCGAACAGGCCGAGCCCGACCAGGCTGCGGCCATCGCGCAGGGTGAACGTCTCGGCGGGCTTCAGCGCCAACATCGCGGCCAGCACCGCGCAGGCGGTGTCGCGGCCGATGCCTGGCGCCACCGCGGCCACCGCCAGCAGCGCGCAGCCGCCCAGCAACAGCCGCAGCAGCGCAGGCAGTGGCACGCGGCGTGCGACCGCCACCACGACGAGGGCGCCGGCGCCAAAGCCGACCCCCAGCGTGGCCGGCAGCTGCAACAGCAGCGGCAGCAGACAGGCCGCCGCGGCCACGAGGACGTGCGCGCGGGTGGCCGTGGCCATGCGGGGCGAGACGGCGTCAGCCATGCGGGGCGGCGTCCATGCGCGCATCGTGCGGGAGCAGGGCCAGCGCACGCAGGCAGCGGTGGCGATGGCCGGGGCCTTGCCCGGCGTCGATCGGTGGCGTCCCCGGCAGCCGCAGGCCGTAGCGACGGCCCTCGCGTTCCGCATCGTCCACCCAGCGTGCCAGCCGGCGGATGCGGTGTTCGTACGCCAGCCCGTCGGTCTGCGCCCAATCCAGCACCAGCTCGCCACCGCGGGCCTGTTCGCCGTCGCGCACCAGCAGGCTGTCGTGGCGGGCCGAGGCCTTCCATGCCACCGAGCGCGGCGCATCGCCGGGGCGGTAGTCGCGCAGGTGGTGCGGGTCCTCGCCGGTGCGGCTGGGCTGCGGCCGGCCCTGCGCGCCGGCCGGCAGCGGCAGCGGCGGTGCCTGCGTTTCGGGCGCGGGATAGACCAGCAGCGACTGGGCGGGCCAGACGTATCCCCAGGCCCGCGCCAGGCCGAGCGGCTGCACCGTGGACAGCGCCAGCCGCGGTGCCGGCAGCAGGCCTCGCCGTACGGTGGCCAGCGGCAGGGCGGCGGTGGCGCCGCGCGCGTCCACCGCCACGTGGACCGCCTCGTCCGCGTAGGCCAGGCGCAGGCCCCGCCGCTGGCGGGCATCCGGTGTCGCCAGCGCGATGTGCAGGCGCAGCGGCTCGCCCGCCGCGACGGGCTCCGCGCCCAGCGCGTCGATACGCAGGCCGGAGAGCTGCAGGTGCGCGGCGATCAGGCTGCCCAGCGCCGCGCCGGCCAGCAGCAGGGCCAGCAGCAGGGCGGGGTTGTTGTTGAAGTTGAGGGCGCCCAAGAGCATCGCGCCCAGCAGGACGCCGAAGAACAGCCCGCTGGCGGTGGGCAGCACGTAGATGCGGTGGCGGGTCAACTGCGCGGGCAGCGTTTCCGGCGCGCGCGGACGCGTCCAGCTCCGTACGCGCGCGCGCAGCGCCTCGCGCATCTCAGTCCACCGCCACCGCGTGCAGGATGGCCTTGGCAAGGCCGGCGGCGGAAGCGTCGGCCTCGGCCACCAGGCGGTGTTCGGCCACGGCCGGGAACAGGGCCTGCACGTCTTCCGGCAGCACGTGGTCACGGCCCAGCAGCAGCGCATGTGCACGGGCGGCGCGCAGCAGCGCCAACCCCGCCCGCGGCGACAGGCCGACCCGCACGCCGGGCTGCTGGCGGCTGCGTGCGATCAGGCCCTGCACGTAGTCCAGCAGCGCCTCGCTGGCGTGTACGCGCGGCACGGCGTGGCGCAGCGCGAGGATGCGCGGTGCGTCCAGCAGCGGGGCGACGCCGGCGATCAGGTCGCGGCGATCGGCGCCGGCCAGCAGGGCGCGCTCCGCCGCGGCGTCGGGATAGCCCAGCGCCATCCGCAGCAGGAAGCGGTCCAGCTGCGAATCGGGCAGCGGGTAGGTGCCGGACAGGTCCACCGGGTTCTGGGTGGCGATCACCAGGAACGGATCGGGCAGCGCGCGGGTCTGGCCGTCCAGGCTGACCTGGTGCTCGGCCATCGCCTCCAGCAGCGCGCTCTGGGTGCGCGGCGGCGCGCGGTTGATCTCGTCGGCCAGCAGCACGTGGGTGAACACCGGCCCGGGATGGAATTCGAAGCGGCGCGCCTGCGCCTCGTAGATGGAAACGCCGAGGATGTCGGAGGGCAGCAGGTCGGAGGTGAACTGCACGCGCGCGAAGTCCAGCCCCAGTGTCGCGGCCAGCGCATGCGCCAGCGTGGTCTTGCCCAATCCCGGCAGGTCCTCGATCAGCAGGTGGCCGCCGGCCAGCAGGGCGACGAACGCCAGCCGCACCTGCACCGGTTTGCCCAGTACCAGCGTGTTCACCTGCGCCTGCGCGTCGCGCAGGGCCTGGCGGAGGTCATCGGGTAGCATCTGCGCCGGTGCCGGGTTCGTGGACATGTCGTCGGGCATGGAGTCGCGGGGGAACGGCGAGTGTAGCGAGGACGCCCGGACATGCGGGACACAGGCAGCGCGGACTCGGCACGGCGGTGGTTCATCGCCACCTGGGGGCTGTTGTGCACGCTGAAGCTGGTGCTGGCGACGCGCCTGCCGCTGTTCGTCGACGAGGCGTTCTACTGGCAGGAGGGCCAGCACCTGGCCTGGGCGTACTCCGACCTGCCGGCGCTGACGGCGTGGCTGGCGCGGCTGGGCGTGGAGGTGTTCGGTCCGCACGCGCTGGGGCTGCGGCTGCCTTTCCTGGTGATCGGCGCCGCACTGCCGTGGCTGGTGGCGCGGCTGGCGGCCCGGCTGTCCGGCGCACGCACCGGCTGGCAGGCCGGCACGCTGGCGCTGCTGCTGCCGTTGGCCGGCAGCCTGGGCCTGCTGGCACTGCCCGACGTGCCGCTGCTGCTGGCATCGTTGCTCTGCCTCGACGCCGGCGTGCGGCTGTTGGAACGGGTGGATGCGTGGGCGGTGGGCGAGCTGGCGCTGGGGTTGGTGCTGGGCGGCTTGACCCACTACCGCTTCGCCGCGGTGATCGCGGTGGGCTTCCTCGCGCTGCTGGCGCTCCCTGCCGGCCGCCGCGCGCTGCGCCACCCGGCGCCGTGGCTGGCGGTCGTCGCCGGGGCGCTGGCGTGGCTGCCGCTGCTGCTGTGGAACCTGCGCCATGCCGATGCCGGCCTGCGCTTCCAGTTGGTGGACCGCCACCCGTGGCAGTTCGGCACCGACGGCCTGCTGCTGGGCCTCCTGCAGTTGCTGCCGGTGACGCCGTTGCTGCTGGTGGCGCTGGCGCTGGCGAGCGTGCGCGGGCTGCGCGACGTGCGCCCGGCGGCGCGTTACCTGGCGCTGTGCGGGGTGGGAATCGTCGTGGGCTTCCTGCTGCTGGGCTTCTTCGCCGACCGCGAACGCGTCAGCTTCCACTGGCCGCTGCCAGGATTCGTGGCGCTGCTGCCGCTGGTGCCGGCGGTGCTGGACGGCTGGTCGCGCGGCTGGCGCGTCGCGACGCACGCGACCGCGGCGCTGGGGCTGGCCGTGGTGCTGGGCTTCTTCGCGATGGCGGCGGTGCCGGCGTGGCGCCAGCAGACCGCGGGGCATCGCCTGTATCCCTCGAATTTCGCCGGTTGGGAACCGTTGGCCGATGCGGTGCGCGCGGAGCGCGCGCGCCTGCCTGCCGGCACCCGGCTGCTGGCCGGGGATTTCAAGATCGGCGCCGAGCTGGGCTTCCTGCTCGGCACGCCGGATGTCGCCGTGCTGGACCATCCGCTCAACCACCACCACGGGCGCGCGCCGCAGCTGGCACTGTGGGGCCTCCAGCACGATGGTGTTCGCACGGCGCCCATGCTGCTGGTGGTCGGGGACGGCGACGTGCGCTTCAGCGAACGGCTCGCGTACTACCAGCGCCTGTGCGCGCAGGTCGGCCCGCTGCCGCCGCCGCGCGTGCTCAACATCGACCACGGTCGCCAGCGCTTCCTGCTGTTCGCGCTGCCCGCGAAGCGCGTGGCGGGACCCTGCGTCACCCCGGCGCTGTCCCACATCGACGTGCCCACGGTTGGCGCACGGGTTGGCCGGCGCTTCGCCGTCTCGGCCTGGGCCGTCAAGGACGTGGCCGGCGTCCGCGCCGTGCACGTGCTGCTGGACGGCCGCAGCGTCGCCACCGCGCGCCGCGCCGGCCCGAACCCGTGGGTGGTGGGGACCTTCCTGCGCGGCCGCTCGCGGGACCCGGTCGGCCCGGACGTGCAGTTCGAGGCCGAGGTGGACGCTTCCGCACTACCGCCCGGACAGCACTGGTTGGGGCTGCGCGTGATCGGCGGCGATGGCGCGGCCGAGGATGGCCCCGGGCAACCCATCGAGGTGCGCTGAGGGGCGAAGGCCCCGCGCCCCCGGCACGGGTCAGGGCAGTGCGAACCCCGCCTGCCGCAGCAGGGCGCAGGTGGCGATCAATGGCAGCCCGATCAGGGCCGTCGGGTCGCGGTTGTCGATCGCTTCGAACAGGGTGATGCCGAGGCCCTCGGACTTGAAGCTGCCGGCGCAGTCGAACGGTTGCTCGGCATCCACGTAGCGCGCGATTTCGACCTCACCCAGCAGGCGGAAGCGGACGTCGGTGCGGTCCATGGCGGCCAGCGTGCGGCCGTCGGCGTGGGCCAGGCACAGCGCGGTGTGGAACTGCACCGTCCGGCCGGACATCGCGCGCAGCTGGGCGATGGCTGCCTCGCGGTGGCCCGGCTTGCCGAGCGGGCGCCCGTCGAGGTTCGCCACCTGGTCCGAGCCCAGCGCCCAGCCGTCCGCCAACGTCGAGGCCACCGCGCGCGCCTTGGCGGCGGCCAGGCGGGCGGCCAGCGCCACGGGGGCTTCGCCAGCCAGCGGGGTTTCGTCCACGTCCGGGCGCGCGACGTCGAACGGCAGGCGCAGTCGCTCCAGGAGTTCGCGGCGGTAACGCGAGGTGGAGCCGAGGACGAGCATCGGCATGGTCATGCAGCCCCGGCGCGGGCCTGGTCCACGCGCCGCAGCTGGCGGTCGAGGCTGGCCCGCGCGGCGTCCAGGGCGTCACGCACGCCGCGCAGCTGCGCCAGGCTGGCGCTCTCCGCGTTCTCCTGCAGCCACAAGCGCTGCCGCAGCAGGTCCTGCATGGCCGCGCGCACCGGGTTGCCGTCGTGGCCGGCCACGGTTTCGATCTCCGCGCGCGCCGCGCGCAGCCGGGCTTCCAGCGCATCGGCGGCGTCCAGCAGCTGCGAGATGGCCTGCTGGCGCTGCAGGCTGCCACGGCGCAGGCGGAGGGCCAGCCAGAACGCGGCGCCGGCGAGCAGGAGGACCAGGAGGGGCAGGGCGATGTCCATGCCCGCAGTCTGCGGGAGCCGGTCGGGGGCCGTAAACCCGCCGGTGGTCTGGGCCGGGGCATCGGGCGGCGGTTTGACAGCGCAAGCGTCGGCGCGTAGCATTTTGCGGCTTATGTCCGAACAGCCGACAAGCCGGGTCCCGGAAACCTTGGACGCCTGGCGCATGGTGGCGGCCCGGCGCGAATTCGAAGGCCGGATCCCGCTGTCGGCGATGACGCGCTTGCGCGACAGTCTGGTCGATGCCGAAGGCGAGGTGCGCTACGCGCTGGCCTTCGACACCGACAGCCTGAAGGTGCCGTTTGTCGAGCTGCGGATCGAGGCGGAGTTGCCGCTGGAATGCCAGCGCAGCCTGCAGCGGTTCCTGCAGCCGGTGCGGATGGTGCAGCGGCTGGGCTTGATCCGCGACGAGGCCGACGAAGCGGCCCTGCCGCCGGAATACGAGCCCCTGCTGGTGCCCGCCGACGACCTGCTGCGGCCGGCCGAGCTGGTGGAGGACGAACTGATTCTGGCGTTGCCGGTGGTGCCGGTGTCGCCCGATGCCGAGGCGGTCGAGCGCGATTTCGCGCCCACCGTGGAGGAAACCGCCCAGGCGAACCCGTTCGCGGCGTTGGCGGGGTGGAAGAAGGAATAGTGCGATAATCGCCCTGTCGCGCGTCACACACGTTTTTCTTGGAGTTGTCCCATGGCCGTCCAGAAGTCCCGCGTTTCCCCGTCCCGCCGTGGCATGCGCCGCGCGCACGACGCCCTGTCCGCCAAGCAGCTGGCCACCGACCCGACCAGCGGCGAGACCCACCTGCGCCACCACGTGACCGCCGACGGCTACTACCGCGGCAAGCAGGTCATCGCGCCGAAGACCAAGGTCGTCGACGAAGAGTGATCGCCGGCCGCAAGGCCGCCGACCTGCACGACGCCCGGCCGCGCCCCATGGCGCGGCCGTTGGCGTTTTTGCGTCCGTGATTCCCCCGCGGCGCCGCGCCCGGGGCCGCATGGGCTAATCTTGTCCGCTTCGCCGAGGGAGTTGCCGTCCGCATGAGCCAGACCGAAAGCCGCATCTACGCCCGCATCGCCGGCACCGGCAGCTACCTGCCCGAGAAGGTGCTCACCAACGACGACCTGGCGAAGATGGTGGACACCAGCGACGAGTGGATCGCCGCACGTACCGGCATCCGCGAGCGCCACGTGGCGGCGGAAGGCGAGACCACCAGCGACCTCGGCTACCAGGCCGCGCTGCGCGCGCTGGAGGCCGCCGGCGTCGCCGCGGCGGACATCGACCTGATCGTGGTCGGCACCACCACGCCGGACCTGATCTTCCCGTCCACCGCCTGCCTGATCCAGCACAAGCTGGGCGTGGCCGGCTGCCCGGCGTTCGACGTCAACGCGGCGTGCTCCGGCTTCATCTACGCGCTGACCATCGCCGACAAGTTCATCCGCTCGGGTGCGGCGCAGACGGCGCTGGTGATCGGCGCGGAAACCCTGACCCGGATGCTGGACTGGAACGACCGCGGCACCTGCGTGCTGTTCGGCGACGGTGCCGGCGCGGTGGTGCTGAAGGCCGATGCCGACACCGGCATCCTCAGCACCCACATGCATGCCGACGGCAGCAAGAAGGAGCTGCTGTGGAACCCGGTGGGCGTGTCCGCCGGTTTCAAGCCGGAGGAGCACAACGCCGGCGTGCGCGTGATGATGACTGGCAACGAGGTGTTCAAGCACGCCGTGAAGGCGCTGGATTCCGTCGTCGACGAGGCGCTGGACTCCAACGGCCTGGATCGCGCCGCGATCGACTGGCTGGTGCCGCACCAGGCCAACCTGCGCATCATCGAGGCCACCGCCAAGCGCCTGGCCATGCCGATGGACCGCGTGGTGGTGACCGTGGACCGCCACGGCAATACGTCCTCCGGTTCGGTGCCGCTGGCGCTGGACGAGGCGGTGCGTTCGGGCCGCGTGCAGCGCGGCCAGCTGCTGCTGCTGGAAGCGTTCGGCGGCGGCTTCACCTGGGGCTCGGCGCTGCTGCGCTACTGAGCCGGCCGTCCGGCCCATGGGCGCGACGCGATGCCGCCGCGCCCCGCACAGGCCCGCGGGATGCATACGCCCCGGTACAGACGGCCTAGAGCAATTGCTCGTATCATGCCCGCCCCACCGCGGGGCCCGGCCCTGCAATCCCCCCACAAGGTGCGCATAGCGTGAGCGAAGCCTCCCTTTCCAAGTCGATCGCCCTGGTGTTTCCCGGCCAGGGCTCTCAGTCGGTCGGCATGCTGGCCGAGCTGTCGGAACTCCATTCTTCGGTGAAGGCCACGTTCGAGGAAGCGTCGGACGGCGCCGGCGTCGACCTGTGGGCGCTCTCGCAGGGCGGTCCCGAGGAGATGCTCAACCGGACCGAATACACCCAGCCGGCCCTGCTGGCCGCGGGCGTGGCGGTGTGGCGCCTGTGGCAGGCGCAGGGCGGCGCGCAGCCGGCCGTGCTGGCCGGCCACAGCTTGGGCGAATACACCGCGCTGGTCGCGGCCGGCGCGCTGTCGCTGCGTGACGGCGCCCACCTGGTCCGCATCCGCGGGCAGCTGATGCAGGACGCCGCGCCCGCCGGCACCGGCGCGATGGCCGCCGTGCTCGGCGCCGAGGACGCGCTGGTGGAAGCCGTGTGCGCGGACGCGTCCGGCGTGCAGGTGGTGGTGCCGGCCAACTACAACTCGCCCGGCCAGATCGTGATCGGCGGCGACGCCGCGGCGGTGGATCGCGCGCTGGCGCTGCTGCAGGAACAGGGCGTGCGCAAGGCGGTCAAGCTGGCCGTCAGCGTGCCGTCGCACACGCCGCTGATGCGCGAGGCCGCGAACCGGCTGGCCGAAACGATGGCCGGCCTGCAGTGGACGCTGCCGGCGCTGCCCGTCGTGCAGAACGTGGACGCCCGCGTGCATGACGATCTGGACGGCATCCGCGACGCGCTGGTGCGCCAGCTCTACCTGCCGGTGCAGTGGACCGGCTGCGTGCAGGCGCTGGCCGCGCGTGGCGTCACCCGGATCGCCGAATGCGGCCCGGGCAAGGTGCTGGCCGGCCTGGTCAAGCGCATCGACAAATCGCTCGACGCCCGCGCGTTGGGCACCCCGGCGGACTTCGCCGGCGCCATCGAGGATTGGAAGGCATGAGCGAGCAGGTCTTGAAGGGTGAAATCGCGCTGGTCACCGGCGCATCGCGCGGCATCGGCGCCGCGATCGCTGATGAACTGGCCGCGCAGGGCGCGACCGTGATCGGTACCGCCACCTCGGACGCCGGCGCGCAGGCGATCGGCGAGCGCCTGGCCGCGGTCGGCGGCCACGGCCGCCGCCTCAACGTCAACGAGGCCGGCGCCATCGAGGCGCTGGTGGATGCGGTGTCGTCGGAGTTCGGCGGCATCTCGATCCTGGTCAACAACGCCGGCATCACCCGCGACAACCTGCTGATGCGGATGAAGGACGAGGACTGGCAGGCCATCCTCGACACCAACCTCACCAGCGTCTACCGCGCCTCGAAGGCGGTGATGCGCGGCATGATGAAGGCGCGCAAGGGCCGCATCGTCAACATCGCCTCGGTGATCGGCGTGACCGGCAACGCCGGGCAGGCCAACTACGCCGCGGCCAAGGCCGGCATCATCGCGTTCAGCAAGTCGCTGGCCAAGGAAATCGGTTCCCGCGGGATCACCGTCAACGTGGTCGCGCCGGGTTTCATCGCCACCGACATGACCGCCGACCTGCCGGAGGCCGCCAAGGAGGCGATGCTGGGCCAGATCGCGCTGGGCCGCCTCGGCGAACCGGCCGACATCGCGCGCGCGGTCGCCTTCCTCGCCGGCCCCAATGCCAGCTACATCACCGGCGAGACCCTGCACGTCAACGGCGGCATGTACATGCCGTGACGGCGTTCGGGCCGTCCATTCCGGATCCCCCGCGGGCGCCCCGGCTGCCGCCATGCAGCGCCCGGATTTTCCCTTAAACTAGGCCATTACGGCCTGAACAGCCCCATGAGGAGCAACGCAACATGAGCACCATCGAAGAGCGCGTCAAGAAGATCGTCGTCGAACAACTGGGCGTCAAGGAAGAAGACGTCACCACCAGCGCGTCGTTCGTGGACGACCTGGGCGCGGACTCGCTGGACACCGTGGAGCTGGTGATGGCGCTCGAGGAAGAGTTCGAGTGCGAGATCCCGGACGAAGACGCCGAGAAGATCACCTCGGTGCAGCAGGCGATCGACTACATCAAGGCCCACGTCAAGGCGTGATGGTCTTCCCTGGGCGGACGCCCGGCCCCGCGGCCGGCGCCCACCAGGCATTCCCCGGGGACGCGCCGCCAGTCGGCGTGCGCCCGCGGGACCCACGGGGCCGCGCATGCGGCCCCCTGTGTTTGCATCGAACGTAACGAGCGTGTGGAGGACAGGATGATGGGCAAGCGCCGCGTGGTAGTGACAGGCATGGGCATCGTCTCGCCGCTGGGCCACGACCTGGCCAGCAACTGGGACGGGATCACCCACGGCCGTTCCGGCATCGGCATGGTGGAGGGCTTCGACGCCAGCACCTATCCCACCCGCATCGCCGGCGAGATCCGCGACTTCGACGTCACCCGCTGGGTGAACCCGAAGGACGCGAAGAAGATGGACCACTTCATCCACTACGGCATCGCCGCCTCGCTGATGGCGAAGGACGACGCCGGCTTGGAGGTCACCGAGGCCAATGCCGAGCGCATCGGCGCGCTGATCGGCGCGGGCATCGGCGGCATCTGGGGGATCGAGGAGACCGCGATCAAGCTGCACGAGGGCGGGGTCCGCAAGATCAGCCCGTTCTACATCCCCAGCACCATCATCAACATGCTCCCGGGCCAGCTCTCGCTGATGACCGGGATCAAGGGGCCGACCTTCTCGGCCGTGTCCGCCTGCGCCACCGCCAACCATTCGATCGGCATGGCGATGCGCATGATCCAGTACGGCGACGCCGACGTGATGTTCGCGGGCGGCGCCGAGCGCGGCAGCTCCCCGACCTCGATGGGCGGGTTCTGCGCGATGAAGGCGATGAGCACCCGCAACGACGATCCCGCCCGCGCCTCGCGGCCGTGGGACGCCGGCCGCGACGGCTTCGTGCTGGGCGACGGCGCCGGCGTCCTGGTGCTGGAGGAATACGAGCACGCCAAGGCCCGCGGCGCCCGCATCTACTGCGAGCTGGCCGGGTTCGGCGCGTCCTCCGACGCCTTCCACATGACCGCGCCCAGCGAGAACGGCGAAGGCCCGGCACGCTGCATGGCGATGGCGTTCCGCGACGCCGGGGTGAACCCGGAAGACGTGGGTTACCTCAACGCGCACGGCACCAGCACCCCACTGGGTGACGTCGCCGAGACGCTGGCGATCAAGCGCGCGCTGGGCGACCACGCCTACCGGACGATGGTCAGCTCCACCAAGTCCATGACCGGCCACCTGCTGGGCGCGGCCGGCGGCGTGGAGGCCATCTACACGGTGAAGGCGCTGGAAACCGGCGTGATCCCGCCGACGATCAACCTGGAGCAGCCGGGCGAAGGCTGCGACCTGGACTACGTGCCGAACGTCGCCCGCGAGGCGAAGATCGACGTGGCCGTGTCGAACGGCTTCGGCTTCGGCGGCACCAACGGCACCCTGGTCTTCAAGCGGATCTGACGCCTGCCGCCTCTCCCGCATGCGGGGGAGGCGCGGGGCGGGGTGCCTGCCGCCGATGAACCGTCGACCCCTCGCCAACGCCCCCGACCTGCTGGCCCTGCACCGGCTCGATCCGGCGCGCTACCCGGTGTTGCTGGAGTCCAGCAGCGGCGGCGCGCTGGGCCGGCATGACCTGCTGCTGGCGCACGGCGGTGAGGGCTTCGCTCTGCACCGCGATGGCTGCGTGCGCACGCTCGACGGCGCGCCGGTCGACGGCCGCTTCCTCGACGTGCTGGACGCCCGGTGGCAGGACGCGCGCGGCGCGGCAGGCGACGCCGGAGTGGACCCGACGCGGCCGTTCCGGGGCGGCTGGGCGCTGCTGCTCGGCTACGAGCTGGCGGCACAGGTGGAACCGGTGCTCCGGCTGCCGGCCGCCGAGGGCGGCCTGCCGGTCGCGGTCGCGCTGCGCTGCCCGGCGGCGCTGCTGCGCGACCGCACCACGGGCGACTGCGTGGCCGTCGCGGAAGCCGGCGGGGAGACATGGCTGCAGCGCATCGCCGACGACGCCGAACGGGCGCGCGCCCTGCCGCCGCTGCCGGGCTGGACGCCGCCGGACACCGTCGACGAGGACGCGCCGCAGCGCTACCTCGATGGCGTGGCGCGCGTGCTGGAGTACCTGGCCGCTGGCGACGTCTTCCAAGCCAACCTGTCGCGGGGCTGGCGGGTGGGCTTCGAGCGTCCGCTGTCGCCCGCCGCACTGTTCCAACGCCTGCGCACGCACAACCCGGCGCCGTTCGCCGGCATCTTCCGCAGCCCGTGGGGCAGCGTGGTCAGCGCCTCGCCGGAGCGGCTGCTGTCGCTGCGCGATGGCGTGGCGGAAACGCGGCCGATCGCCGGCACGCGCGCGCGCTTCCCGGGCGACGACGACGCAGCGCGCATCCGCGAGCTGGTCGGACATCCGAAGGAACGCGCCGAACACGTGATGCTGCTCGACCTCGAGCGCAACGACCTGGGCCGCGTATGCGCGCCGGGCAGCGTGCGGGTGGACGAGCTGATGACGGTGGAGAGCTATGCCCACGTGCACCACATCGTCAGCAACGTGCGCGGAACACTGCGCGCCGGCGTGACCCCGGGGCAGGCGATCGCCGCCGTGTTCCCCGGTGGCACCATCACTGGTTGCCCCAAGGTGCGCTGCATGCAGATCATCGCCGAGCTGGAGGCCACCGGCCGCGGCGCCTACACCGGCGCGATGGGCTGGCTTGGCCATGATGGCGACCTGGACCTCAATATCCTGATCCGCAGCGCGGAAGTCGAAGGCAGTACGCTGCGCTTCCGTACCGGCGCCGGCATCGTGATCGATTCCGATCCGCGGCGCGAGCTGGATGAAACGCGTGCGAAGGCCCGGGGCATGCTGCGTGCACTGGGGGTGGAGTGATGGGCGGAACTGCGATTCGGATCCCCAGGGCGCGCCCCGACAACCGGGAGCGCATGCCCCGGCATTCGACGCACAACGCAGGTATCGGGGATCGACGGTGTTGAATGCCGGGCCATCCGCGTTGTTCCGGGGCCTTGCGCGCGCGGATGCGGTCTCATTCGCCAACCGCGGGCTGCAGTACGGCGACGGCCTATTCGAAACCCTGCGCGTGTATCGCGGCGAGATCCCGCTGTGGCCGCGGCACCTCGCCCGGTTGCGCGAGGGCGCGGCCCGGCTCGGTATCGCCGTGCCGGAGCCGGCGTTCGTCGAGGCACGCATCGCCGAGCTGGTGACGGGCGTCGAGGCCGGCGTACTCAAGCTGCTGTTGACCCGTGGTGACGGCGGTCGCGGTTATGCGCCGCCGGCCGAGGCCGAACCGGTCTGGATGCTGACGCAGCATGCGCTGCCTGCGTCCCAGGGGGCGTTGCGCCTGCATCTCTGCGAGACCCGACTGGCGGCCCAACCGGCGTTGGCCGGCATCAAGCACTGCAACCGGCTGGAGCAGGTGCTGGCGCGGGCGGAAGCGGAGCGTGCCGGCTGCGACGAGGGGCTGGTCCGCGACATGGACGGCGCCCCCGTCTGCGCCACCTCGGCGAACGTGCTGGTGCTGCGCGACGGCCGCTGGTGGACGCCGCCGGTGGCGCGCTGCGGCGTCGCCGGCGTGCTGCGCGGCTGGCTGCTGGACGCGGGCCTCGTCGCCGAGGCGGCGCTGTCGATGGAGGACGTGCTGTCGGCCGAGGGGCTGGCCCTGTGCAACGCCGTGCGCGGTATCCTGCCGGTGTCGTCGCTGGGCGCCCGTTCGTGGGCGGTCCCCGCGGCGTTGACCGACCTGCAGGCGCGGCTGGCCATGGCCTATCCGATGTTCACTTCCCCCGAGACGACCCCATGACGTTGCGCCGCCTGTTGCTGGTCGTGCTGCTGGCTGGCGTGGTGCTGCTGGCCTTCGCCTGGCAGCGCTTCCGCGCGTTCGCCGACACGCCGATGCCGGGCATTGGCGCCGACGCCGCGCTGGTGGTCGCGCGCGGCGACAACCTCGACAAGGTGCTGGGCAAGCTGCAGGCGCAGGGCATCACGACCGGCGACCGCCTGGCCTGGCAGCTGCTGGCGCGCCAGACCGGCGCCGCCGGCCGGCTGCAGGTGGGCGAGTACGCGCTGGCGACCGCCGCCACGCCGCGCGCGCTGCTGGTCGCCATGCGCGACGGCAAGGTGGTGCGGCGCAAGTTCACCATCGTCGAAGGCTGGAGCATCCGCGACCTGCGCGCGGCGCTGCGCAAGGTGCCGCTGCTGGCACAGAAGACCGCGGGCATGGACGATGCCGCGCTGATGGCCGCGCTGGGCCATCCCGGCCAGCATCCCGAAGGTCGCTTCCTGCCGGAAACCTATGCCTGGGTGCGCGGCGACGCGGACCTCGACGTGCTCGAGCGCGCGTATGCGGCGATGGACGAGGCGCTGGCCGCCGCGTGGGCCGCACGCGCGCCGGACCTGCCGCTGGCCAACCCCGGCGAAGCGCTCACGCTGGCGTCCATCGTGGAGAAGGAAACCGGCGTGGCCGACGAGCGTCCGCAGATCGCGGGCGTGTTCGTGCGGCGCTTGCAGGCCGGCATGCGCCTGCAGACGGACCCCACCGTCATCTACGGCATGGGCTCGCGCTACGCCGGCAACCTGCGCCGCGCCGACCTGACCACGGACACCCCCTACAACACCTACACCCGCGCCGGCCTGCCGCCCACGCCGATCGCGATGCCGGGCAAGGCGGCGCTGCGCGCGGCCACGCGTCCGGCGCCGGGCGACGCGCTGTATTTCGTCGCCGTGGGCGACGGCAGCGGCCGCCACGTGTTCAGCGCCTCGCTGGCGGACCACAACGCGGCCGTGAAGGACTACGTGCAGCGCTACCGCGCGCAGCGCAAGGCCGAGCGCGAAGGAGCCTCACCGAAGTGACGATGCTCCAGTCCCAGCCGCGCCTGCTGACCATCGAAGGCGGCGAGGGCGCCGGCAAGAGCACGGTGCTCTCGGCCCTGCGCGATGCGCTGCTGGCCGACGGCTTCGAGGTGGTGTCCACGCGCGAGCCCGGCGGCACGCCGCTGGCCGAGCGCATCCGCGGCCTGCTGCTGGCGGCGGGCGACGAGCCGGTGCATCCGGCCACCGAGCTGCTGCTGATGTTCGCGGCGCGCGCGCAGCACGTGCAGCAGGTGGTGCTGCCGGCGCTGGCCCGCGGCGCGTGGGTGATCAGCGACCGCTTCACCGACTCCAGCTACGCGTACCAGGGCGCGGCGCGCGGCCTGGATGCCGGCTTCATCGCCGAGCTGGAGCGCCGCGCGGTGGGCATCGAGCCCGGCCTGACCCTGCTGCTGGACCTGGGCGTGGCGCATGCACGCGAGCGCACCCGCGGGCGCGACCTGCTGGACGGGGCCTCGCCGGACCGCATCGAGCGCGAACGCGACGACTTCTTCGAGCGCGTGCGCGCCGGCTTCCTGGCGCGCGCCGCGCAGCAGCCCGGGCGCATCCGGGTGATCGACGCCAGTCCGGATGCCGCCACCGTCGCGGCCGCGGCGCTGGCCGCGCTGGCGACCTATCGCGAGGGGCTGGCATGAGCCTGTTGCCGCCGCTGTCGCCCTGGCAACAGTGCACCTATGCGCAGGCCGCCGAGGCCTTGGCCGCCGGGCATTTCGGGCACGCCACCCTGATCGCCGGCCCGGCGCTGCTGGGCAAGCGCCTGCTGGCCGAGCACCTGGCCCGTCGCGTGCTGTGCCAGGCGCCGCGCCCGGACGGCGAGCCCTGCGGCAGCTGCCGCAGCTGCACCCTGTTCGCCGCGCGCTCGCAGATGGAAGCGCTGGAAGTGCGCCCCGACGGCACGCCGGCGCATCCCTGGGGCCACAGCGCCCACCCGGACCTGCTGTTCCTCGGCTACGAGGTCAACCAGAAGACGGGCAAGCCGCGCGGCGAGATCGTGATCGAGCAGGTGCGCGCGCTGACCGGGAAGATGGGCCTGACCTCCCAGATGGGCGGTGCGCAGGTGGTCATCGTGGATCCGGCCGATGCGGTGAACTGGAGCGCCTGGAACGCGATCCTGAAGACGTTGGAAGAGCCGCAGCCGGGCCGTTACCTGTGGCTGCTGGCGTCCAGCCCGGCGCAGCTGCCGGCCACCATCCGCAGCCGCTGCCAGCGGCTGGAGCTGCGCCTGCCGCCGCGCGCCGAGGCACTGGACTGGCTGCGCCAGCGCGGCCATGCGCCGGCACTGGCGGAGGAGGCGCTGGACGCGGCCCGCGGGCACCCCGGCCTGGCCGATGCGTGGGCCGCCGGCGACGGGCTGGCGCTGCGCCGCGACGCGGTCAAGGACGCACAGGCACTGCAGCGCGGGCAGGCCGAGGCCACCGAAGTGGCGCAGCGCTGGGTGGCCGATGGGCGCGCCGCGGAACGTTTGCGTCATCTGGCCGAGTTCGCGTTGCGCGAGGCCGCGGGCTTGACCGATCCGGCCGCAACCCGCACGCTGGCCGCGCGCTTCGACGCGGCCAACCGCGCCCGCGAGTTGCTGCACACCACCGTGCGCGCCGACCTCGCGGTCGCGGAAGCACTGCTGGCGTGGCGCTGAGGCCGGGACCGTGCAACTGACAGGGAACAGGGAATGAGCAATCCGACGGGCGGGGCACGACAGGGCATCCTGTCGCTGGCGATCAAGGACAAGGCGGCGCTGTACAACGCATACATGCCCTTCATCCGCCAGGGCGGCATCTTCGTGCCCACCACGCGGCGCTATTTCATCGGCGACGAGGTCTTCCTGCTGCTCACCCTGCCGGATTCCTCCGAGCGCCTGCCGGTGGCCGGCAAGGTGGTGTGGGTGACCCCCACCGGCGCGCAGGGCAACCGGGCCGCCGGCATCGGCGTCCAGTTCGCCGACACCGCCGAGGGCGAGGCGGTGCGCGGCAAGATCGAGACCACCCTGGCCGGCACGCTCAACGCGGACCAGCCGACCCAGACGATGTGATCCCCGGCGGGCACGCCCCGCCCCTTGCGCACCGGGCCGCGTCCATCGGATGCCGCCTCCGGTTTTGATCCCCGGTCCCCGGGTTTCGTCGCACCGAATCCCCGCTTCGTCGCCGCCGCGTTGACGCTAGCCTGCCGTCCGCACCGTACTAGCGCAACTAGTACAGCCGAGGCAGGCACCGATGGCACGTCCCCGTCCCCTGATGCTCCAGGTCGCCACCGGCGACCCGCGCCCGATCGGCCGCCAGATCGTCGATGGCGTGCGCCTCAAGATCGCGACCGGCGAGCTGGCCCATGGGGACCAATTGCCCAGCGTGCGCGGGCTGGCCCAGCAGCTGATGGTCAACCCGAACACCGTCGCCAAGGCCTATGCCGAACTGACCACCGAAGGCTGGCTGGACGCCCGGCAGGGCACCGGCCTGTTCGTGGCCGCCCCGCGCCAGCGCCTGTCCGACGCCGAGCGCGGGCGCCGGCTGGACGACGCCGTCGGTCGTTTCGTCAACGACGTGGTGCCGCTGGGCTTCCCGCCCGACGAAGTGCAAGCCCGCATCGCCCTGGCGTTCGACCAGCTCGCCCCGCGCAAAACGGCCTGAGTGCCGCGCCCCTCCCTGCATTCCGGGCGCCGCGACCGCGCGATGCCTGCCGTCCACCCCGCCACAGCCGCCCAACGCCCGCGGCGGCAGCAACGAGACCCTTGCCATGCCCCTTCCTGACCACGTAATCGAGACCCGCGCGCTGAGCAAGCGCTACGGCCGCAAGCTGGCGCTGGACCGACTGGACCTCGCCATCCCGCGCGGCCGCATCCACGCCATCGTCGGCGCCAACGGTGCCGGCAAGTCCACGCTGTTCCGCATCCTGCTCGGCTTCATGCCGCCCAGCGCGGGCGAGGCGCGCATCCTCGGCAAGGACAGCCAGGCGCTGGCCCCGCAGGACCGCGCCCGGATCGGCTTCGTCAACGAGGAGCACACGCTGCCCACCTGGATGCGCGTATCGCAGGTGATGGCGATGCAGAAGCACCAGTACGGACGCTGGAACCAGCAGGCATTCGAGGGCGTGATCGGCCATTACCACGTGCTGCCGGAGCAGAAGGTCGGCCAGCTTTCACGCGGCGAGCGCGCCGGCTTCAACCTGGCGCTGGCATTGGCGCAGACGCCCGAACTGCTGGTGCTGGACGAGCCGACGCTGGGCCTGGACGTGGTCGCCAAGCGCGCCTTCCTCGAATCGCTGCTCTACAGCAACGCCGCCGACGATTGCACGGTGATCTATTGCTCGCACCAGATGGAGGAGATCGAGCGGGTCGCCGACAACCTGATCATCCTCGAGCGCGGCCGGCTGGTGCACATGTCGGCGCCGGAGGACTTCACCGCGCGGGTCAGCCACTGGGTGGCCGACGTGCCGTTCAAGGGGCCCGATCCGCGCACCGTGCCGGGCCTGCTGGAGGTGCAGCGGCTGGACGGCCTGCACCACTACCTGGTGCTGGACCAGGACGACGGGTTCGAACACTTCCTGCGCGCCAGCGGCGCGCGCAACGTGCAGTCGATGCCGGTGGGTCTGGACCGCGCCGTCAACGCCTTCCTGGCCAAGAACCACGCCGCGCCGGCCAACGCCTGACGCGCAAGACGCCCGGCAAGGGCATGAGGACACCACCATGATCGATCTCTTCAAGGGCGAACTGCTGCGCTTCCGCCCGTGGGCCGCCGCGGCCTTCCTCGCCAACCTGGCCGTGCTGGGCTTCCTCAGCCGCATGGTCGACCTGGCGCAGCAGCCCATCGTCGTCTACCAGATCTTCGCTGCGGTGTATGCCGCGGCTGGCGCCCTGCTGGGGATGTACCAGATGGGCAGCTACCGAAAGCCCAACCAGTGGCTCAACCTGCTGCACCGGCCGATGCACCGGCTGCAGGTGGCAGGCGCGTTGACTGGCGCCGCCACGCTGCTGCTGTTGCTGGCGGTGGCGGTGCCGATCCTGCTGGTCGCCGCCTATCAGGACGGCCTGACCGCGCGCGTGGTCGATATGCGCCACTGGTTGCTGCCGGCGGCGGCGTGGTTGATCGCGGTGTCAGGCTACTTCGCCGGCGCCTACGCGATGGTCGGCAATCGTCGCTATTCCTTCGCCGCGTTCCTGCTGCCCAATCTCTTCCTGTATGCGCAGGCGTCGGGCGTGGCGATGCTGGGCGTGCAGTGCGTGGTGATCGCCTTCCTCGCGGCGATGCTGGCGATCGCGTTCAAGCCGGATCCGGCGGCGCCGCCGCGCAATGCCGCGGCGGTGCTGGTGATCGCGCTGCCGGTGCAGCTCGGCGCGTATTTCCTGGCCTGGATGCTGGGATACGGCGTCGAAGTGGCGTGGACGGTCGCCGGCACGCATCCGCTCAACATGCCGACGCCACCGAAGGGCGGGTACATCGAAGCGGACCGCGCCGAAGGCAAGGACATGTTGCTGCTCGGCATCCAGGACAGCCGCGACCCCGAGGCCGCCTTGTGGCGCGAGCAGATCGCGCTGTCCGACGTGTACACGATCTACCCGCTGCGCAGCCTGCCGGTGCAGGGCAGCCTGACCAATCTTGCGCCGCTGGAGTTCGGCGATGGCGACAACAATCTCTTCCTCGTGTACAGCCACGATCGCGCGCGCTTCGTCACCCGCGGGCTGCGCGACCAGCGGCGGATCGGCGAGAGGGGCGTGGGCGAGGGGCAGGCCGCGTTCCCCGCGCCGACCCTGCCGTACGGCGCCAGTTACCTGTACAACGCACGCGCGGCCTACCAGTACGACAGCGAACAGCAGCGCATCTTCGAGCGCATCCGCTTGCCGCAGGGCGAGGCGATGGCCGGTCCGCCCGAGCCGGCCGGCGACAACCTCGTGGTACTCAGCAACCGCGCCGCCTATTTCTATCCCGGCCGCGAGGCGATGAACGGACTCGACGTGCTGCAACCGCTGCTGCGGGTGGCGATGCCGGGGCCGGTCGGCAATCTCGGCCGGATGGACGTGGTCGAGCTGCTGGACGGCTACCTGGTGTCCTACACCTATACCTGGGGCGTGTGGAGCGGCGAACTGCAGCATCCGTTCCAGCAGGTGCTACGCGTGGACGGCAAGGGCAATGCGAAGGAAGTCGCGCGCCGCGCGCTCTCGATCGACCTGCCGTCGCTCTACACCAATCGCAACACCTGGCTGTCGCCGGTGCTGCGCGCGCTGTGCCTGGGCGCGCAGGATCTTTTCACGGCGGATGACCCGCTGCGCGCCAAGCCCGAACCGATGCCGGCGCCGGTGCTCTGGCTGGCCGCCGCCTGCTGCCTGCTGTCGCTGCTCGGCGCGGTCTGGCTGAGCGGACGGCAAGCGCATTCGACGCGCGGCCGCTGGGGGTGGGTGCTGCTGTGCGGCGTGGTCGGCCTGCCGGCGCTGGCCAGCCTGTGGCTGATGTATCCGCGCCGCGAAACCCTGCCGATGGCCGCGCCTGCCGCGCAGCCGGTCGCCGCCTGAGCGGGAACGGAAAGAGGAACCAGACGATGACGACGTTCCGAACCTTGTGCGGCACGCTGGCGCTGTGCGCCCTGTTGCTTGTGCCCCGCACGCTGCCCGCGCAGGAGGCAGAAGGGCTGCGCGCCGCGGAAGCCGCGCAACGCGCGTTGCCGCGCGCGCCGCGCCTGCCGCGCACGGCCTTCCTCGAAAATCGCCTCCTGGTCGCCGCCGCGCTGTCGCCGGCCGGCGATGCCGTCGCCTACCTGCGCGAGCAGAAGGCGTCGCGCGCACTGTGGCTGCTGCCGGCAAGCGGGAGCGGGAAGGCGCGCATGCTGGTGGGCAACACCCAGGCCGAGCAGCTGATGTGGTCGCGCGATGGCCGCTGGCTGTTCCTGCGCGCCCCGCGCGAACTGACCATCGTGGGCATCGATGGCCGCAGCGGCGTGCGCGTGCCGCTGGGCGGCACCGAACGGCGACGGGTGATCAAGCTCGATCCCTCGCAGCCTGCCGCCGTGCTGCTGGGGGAGCGCGTTGCCGTAGGCAAGAGCGAACGCTGGCGCGTGCTGCGCATGGATGCGCGCGGCAGGCGCACCCTGCTGCGCGAGGACGCGCGCTGGATCCACGACATCGCGCTGGATGCGCAGGGCCGCATCGTCGCGCTGGCGCGCTTCGAAGGCGACCACGATGCGCTGTATCGCGTGCGGACCGGCGGCACGCTGCATGAAGTGCTGCGCCTGCGGCCGATGGAGCGGCTGGAGCTGCTGGCGGCCCGGGCCGACGGCAGCCTGCTGATGGCCGGCAATCCCGGCAGCACGGCGCCGGGCGGGGATTTGCGGCGGGTGATGCGGCTGGATGCGAACGACCGGTTGCAGACCGTGCACCAGGATCCGCGCGGCGAAGCCGATCTCGACGAGGTGGTGGTCGACCCCGGCACGCAGCAACCGCTGGCGGCGAGCTATCGCAGCACCGTCGCCGCCACCTACGGCATCGGCGATGCGCAGGAGGTGGTCGCGGCGATCGTGCGCAGGTTCCCGGGCCGCGACATCGGCCTGCAAGCCGGCAGCGGCGACTCCGCGCATTGGCTGGTGAGCGAACGCGCGGCGACCCTGCGCGATCCGCGCTGGTATCTGTTCGACCCGAAGGACGGCAGGCTGCGGCGCATCCTGGACGATCCCGGCATCACCGTGGGTTCGCCGAAGGAAACCGCGCTGGCGCGGAAGCTCGCCATTGCCTACACCGCCTCCGACGGCAGGCGCGTGCACGGCTTCGTGCTGCTGCCGCCGGGCGTGGACGCTGCGCACGCGCCGTTGATCGCACAGGTGCACGGCGGGCCGATCAACCACTTCCGGCCCGGCTACGACGGCGTGGCGCAATTCCTGGCCAACCGCGGCTACGTGGTGTTCCAGTCGAATTTCCGCGGCTCCACCGGCCACGGCCGCGCCTACACCTTCGCGTCGAACGGCGACTACGGCAACGGCCGCGTGCAGCAGGACATCGTGGAGGGGGTGCGCTGGCTGCTGGCGCAGGGCATTGGCGACGCCGCGCGCGTCGGCATCGTCGGCCATTCCTTCGGCGGGTATTCCACGCTGCAGGGCCTGACCTTCCAGCCCGAGCTGTTCAAGGTCGGCGTGGCCGGTTCGCCGCCGCCCGACCTGGGCTGGGGAATGCGCTGGCTGGTCGAGGCCGGCGAGCAGGGCGATCTTCCCGATCGCTCGCTGAAGAAGACGCTGCACGCGCTGTCGCTGGATGCGACCGACCCGGCGGTCTTCGCGCGCCTGCACGCGCAATCGCCGTTGGTGAACGCAGCGAAGATGCAGCGCCCGCTGCTGGTGATGGCCGGTGGTGCCGACCGCACGGTGGCGATCCGCAGCGTGATCGATTACGTCGCCACGCTGAAGACGCTGGGCAACCCGGTCACGCTGCTGGTGGAGCCGAACGGCGGGCACTCGCCGGTCGATCCGGTTCCACGCGAGGCCTACCTGTTCGCAATGGAAACGATGCTGCAACGGCACTTGGGCGGCCCGCCGCCGGAGCCGCCTGGACAGCGGCTGCGCGCCTACCTGCGCGAGAACCTGCGGCTGGCCGGGCCGGAGTTCACGACGTTCGCAGGGAAGCCCGCGCGCTAGGCGCGGGCGGTGCGGCGTTACGCCACCGGCTCGCGCAGCACCGGGTTGTCCCAACCGGCGCGCGGCGCGAAGCGCTCGCCGTACTTCGCGCGCAGCGCTTCCAGCCGCGCCAGCAGGGCGTCGGCGCCGGTGGCGCGGATGTGCTGGATCGGGCCGCCGCGAAACGGCGCGAAGCCGGTGCCGAAGATCACGCCGGCGTCCAGCAGGTCGGCATCGCTGACCACGCCATCGTGCAGGCAGGCCACGGCTTCATTGAGCAGCGGCAGGATCAGGCGGTCTTCCAGGTCGTCGGGCGCCACGAAGCCGGCCGGCAGTTCGGGCTTCGTCGCCTTGCCGTTCTCCCATTTGTAGATGCCTTGGCCGTCCTTCTTGCCGCGCTTGCCGGCTTCGACCGTCGCCAGCGCCGCCGGCACATCCAGGCCGAGGAAGGGGGCCAGTTCCTTGCCGACGCTGGCAGCCACGTCCAGGCCCACGGTGTCGAGCAGCTCGATCGGCCCCATCGGCATGCCGAAGCGCGTCGCCGCCTTGTCGATGGCCGGGCCGGGAATACCTTCCGCATACGCGGTGGCGGCTTCCAGCATGTACGGGAACAGCACGCGGTTGACCAGGAAGCCCGGCGTGCCGGCCACCGGCACCGGGAACTTGCCCAGCGCCTTGCAGAAGGCGGCCAAGCGGCGCTCGGTCTCCGGGGCCATGCCGTCGTGGCGGATGATCTCGACCAGCGGCATCTGCGCCACCGGGTTGAAGTAGTGCAGGCCGGCGAACTGCGCCGGGCGCGCGATGTGCGGACGCAGCTCGTCCAGCGGGATCGAGGAGGTGTTGGTGGTCAGCAGCGCGTCCGCCTTCATGCGCGGTTCGACCGATTGGTAGAGATCGCGCTTGGCTTCCGGGTTTTCGATGATCGCCTCGATGATCAGGTCGGCCTCGGGCACGCCCGCGCCGTCGAGATCGGACTTCAGTCGCGCCGCCACCGCCGGGCGCTTGCTCTCGTCCTTGACCTTCTTCTCGAACAGGGTCTGCGCGCGTTGCAGGGCGCCGTCGATGAAGCGCTGTTCGCGGTCCTGCAGTGTCACCTCGAAGCCCTTGTAGGCGGCGAACGCGGCGATGTCGCCACCCATCACGCCGGCGCCGACCACGTGCACGCGGGCGATGCCGGCGTCGCCCTTGCCCAGCGCCTTCAGCCGCTCGGTGAGGAAGAAGATGCGGATCAGGTTGCGCGCGGTCGGGGTGCCGGCTAACTTCACCACCGCCCGGCGTTCGGCGTCGAGCCGTGCACGGATGCCGGCGCCGCCGCTGCGCTCCCAGGTCGAGATCAGCGCGTAAGGGGCGGGGTAGAACGCCTTGGGCGCCTTGCGCGCGACCTGCTTGGCCATCTGCGGCGCCAGCAGCTTGCGCGCCACGAAGGTATTGGTCAGCCAGCCCAGCGCGCGCTGCTTGAACGGGCGCACGGTGCCCTTCAGCGCCAGCGCGGCGGCGGCGTCGATCAGCTGCGCCGGCTCCACCACCTTGTCGACCAGGCCGATGCCGCGTGCGGCCTTCGCCGACAGCGCGCGGCCGGTCAGCATCATGTCCATCGCCGCCGGTGCGCCGACCAGGCGCGGCAACCGCGCGCTGCCGCCCCAACCCGGGAAGATGCCCAGCTGCACTTCCGGGAGACCGATGCGGGTGGAGGCGTCGCTGCTGGCCACGCGGTAGCGGCAGGCCAGTGAAATCTCGGTGCCACCGCCCATGCAGAAGCCGTGGATGGCGGCGACAGTGGGGCAGGGCAGGCTGGCCAGCGCCTGGAACACGTCCTGGCCGCGACGGATGGCGTCGTTGACGGTGCCCTTGCGATCGAAGTCCTGGAATTCCTTCAGGTCGGCGCCGGCGATGAAGCCGCTGGCCTTGCCGGAAGCGATCACCAGCGCCTTCGGCGGCTCGAGCGCGATGCGCTCCAGTGCGTCGCCCAGCTCGATCAGGGCGTCCTGCGAGAACGCGTTGACCGCGGCGTCGGCGCGGTCGAAGGCCAGCACCAGCACGCCATCGTCGCGGCGTTGGGGCGTCCAGTGGCGAAGGCGGAGTCCGTCGAAACCGTTTGCGGAGGAAGCGGCCATGGGCGTGCCATCCGTACCAAGGGAAAGGGCTTATCGTAGCCCGCGAAAACTTGAATACGTGTCTAATCGCCTACAGGTCGGATGCAGCCCGCGGAACTTTCGCGGCCCGTCCCTGTCACACCGCCCGGAAGCGACCGGGCCCCACCAGCGAGGCCGCGGCGCAAATGACGGAGGATCGGGTGTCGCAAGCGCTGGATCAGGACCTGGTGGCCCGCGTGCAGCGCGGCGACACCGCCGCCTTCGACCTGCTGGTGCGCAAGTACCAGCATCGCGTCGCGGCGGTGATTTCGCGCTACGTGCGTGACTGGTCCGAGGTGCAGGACGTGGCGCAGGACACCTTCATCCGCGCCTACCGCGCCATCGGGGGGTTTCGCGGCGACGCGCAGTTCCCCACCTGGCTGCACCGGATCGCGGTGAACACCGCCAAGAACCACCTGGCCGCCCATGGCCGCCGCCCGCCGGGCGAGGACATCGAGATCGAGGATGCCGAGCAGTTCGAATCCGGCCTGCGCCTGCGCGACAACGACACGCCCGAGCGCGAGCTGATGCGCCAGCAGCTGGAACAAACGGTGCTGGCCGCGGTCGAAGCCCTGCCACCCGAACTGCGCGATGCGATCACCCTCCGCGAAGTGGAGGGGATGAGCTACGAGGAGATCGCCGAGCGCATGGACTGCCCGATCGGCACGGTGCGCTCGCGGATCTTCCGCGCCCGCGAAGCCATCGACGCCCGGATGCGCCCCCTGCTGGACCACGACGAACTGCCGAAGCGCTCGCACGCCTCATGACGCCCATGAACACCGACGCCGACACCGACCGCCATTGCATCGACCTCACCCAGCTCAGCAGCCGCGAACAGCTGTCCGCGCTGATGGACGGGGCACTGCCGGAAGACCAGACCCGCTTCCTGCTGCGCCGCCTGCAGCACGACGCCGAGCTGGCCGGCAGCTGGGAGCGATGGCGTATCGCCAGCGACGTGATGCGCGGACTGGCCCCCGCCCGGCACCTGCCGGCCGACTTCGCCTCGCGGGTGTCCGTCGCGCTGCACGGCGAGGCGGCCGATGGCGCGCAGGCCCCCGCTGCGCAGCGCCCGGCCTGGCTGCGGCGCAGTGCTGGACTGGGGGCGGTCGTCGCCGCGCTGGCGGTGGTGGCCCTGATGGCGCGTCCGGCGCTGGCGCCGGAGGCTGTGCCTGTGCCCGGCCGGCAGGTCGCCGCCGTTCCGTCCGCGCGGCCTGCCACGCCGTTGCCGAAACCACAGCCGCCGGCGCCCATGCCGCAGGCGGATGCGCCGAACATGCTGGCTGCCGCGGCGGCCGTGGCCGTCGCCAAGCCGGTGCGGCGCGGCAAGCCGCGTAGCGCGCTGCCGGTGGCCGTTGCGCCGGAGACCACCCGCATCGCAGCCGCGACCCCGCCGGCAGCCGGGCGTGATGCGCCCGCCACCGAATTCCCGGCGCTGCCGCCCACTGACATCGTCACCCGGCCCTGGCCGCGCTCGATCCTCTCGCAGTACGGCAACAGCGGCAGCCTGACCGTCGGTTTCGGCGAACACTTGCCGCGGGCCGCGGACAATCCTTTCACGCCGTCCGCCTTCCGCGCGCCGCCGAAGCTGTTGTCCGATCCGGCCCCGGCGCAGGACGCCGCCGCGTCCGACACGCCGCCGCAGCCCTGATCGTCGTCGCGCTGGTTCGCCTCCGGCGCACACCGCTTGTTTCCATCCACGCACACGAGGATGCCGTCGTCATGCCCGTTACCCGTACCGCTTTCCTGCGCCCCTTCCTGCTGACCACGGCGCTGGCCGTCGCCGGCGTGGGCGCTTGCAGTGGCCAGAACGCCGCCAACGCGCAGACGCCGCTGGCCGGCCAGCCCACCACGCCCGCCCCCGAGCTGGTCGCCGGGCTCCCGGATTTCACCCGCCTGGTCGCAGAGGTGGGGCCCGCCGTGGTCAGCGTGCAGGCCGAGATCGGCAGCAAGCCGGTCGTCGCGCAGTCGGGCCGCGCCCCGCAGATGCCCGGCGACGACGAGGGCGACGGCGAGGACCAGATCCCCGAGTTCTTCCGCCGCTTCTTCGGCCCAGGCATGACCCCGATGCCGGGCATGCCCGGCATGCCGAACGCTCGTCCGCGCGGGACCTCGCTGGGCACCGGTTTCATCATCTCCAGCGACGGCTACGTGCTGACCAACCACCACGTGATCGACGGCGCCGACACCGTGCGCATCCGCCTGGCCGACCGCCGCGAGTTCACCGCCAAGGTGGTCGGCAGCGACGAGCAGTCCGACGTGGCGCTGCTGAAGATCGACGCCAAGGGCCTGCCGGTGATGCGCATCGGCGACTCCGCGACGTTGAAGCCGGGCCAGTGGGTGGTGGCGATCGGCTCGCCGTTCGGCCTCGATCATTCCGTCACCGCCGGCATCGTCAGCGCGGTGGGACGCGCCAACCCCGGCGCCGACCAGCGCTACGTCCCGTTCATCCAGACCGACGTGGCGATCAACCGCGGCAACTCCGGCGGCCCGCTGCTGGACACGCGTGGGCAGGTGGTGGGCATCAATTCGCAGATCTTCAGCAATTCCGGCGGCTACATGGGCGTGAGCTTCGCGATCCCGATCGATGTCGCGATGAACGCGGTGCAGCAGCTCAAGACCACCGGCAAGGTCACCCGTGGCCAGCTGGGCGTGCAGGTCCAGGCCATGGACCGCGACGCCGCCCGCGCGCTGGGATTGCCCAACGCGAGCGGCGCGCTGGTGGCCACGGTCGAGCCCGGCAGTGCCGCCGAGCGCGCCGGCCTGCAGCGCCAGGACGTGATCCGCAGCGTCAACGGCCAGCCGGTGTACGAGTCCAGCGACCTGCCGCCGATCATCGGCGGCATGGCGCCGGGCAGCCGGGTGAAGCTGGAGGTCATGCGCGACGGCAAGCCGCGGACCCTCACCGCCACCCTCGGTGCGCTCGACGAGGCCAGTGCCGACGCCGGCGGTACGGAGGGCGACGCGCCGAGGTCCACCGCCCCCGCGCAGGCCAACCCGCTGGGCATCGTCGGGCAGGACCTGACCTCCCAGCAGCGCAGCCGCCTGGGCCTACAGCCGAAGGAGGGCGTGCTGATCGCCCGCATCGAGGGGCAGGCCGCCCGCGAGGCCGGGCTGATGCCGGGCGACGTGGTGCTGGCGGTGGGCCGCAGCGACGTCGGCAGCGCCGACGCCCTGAATGCCCAGCTGCGCGCGGCCGGTGCCGGCAAGCCGGTGATGCTGCTGGTGCGTCGCGGCGGCGGGACGCGCTACGTCACGGTCACCCCGGGCGAGTGATGCGACGGTGGGTGCCGGGCCGCGGGCCGGGCGCCCGCCGGACATGAACGGCGCCCCGCCCACGGCAGGGGCATGGGTGGGCCTGTGCGATAATGAACGGCTATCTCCCCGACAGGCCGCGCTCCCGCGGCCTGCGCCGCACCCAGCCGACGCACCCCACATGCAGCACGATTCGATGCGGTTCATCCGCAACTTCTCCATCATCGCCCACGTCGATCACGGCAAGTCGACCCTGGCCGACCGCATCATCCAGCTGTGCGGCGGCCTGCAGGCGCGCGAGATGGAAGCGCAGGTGCTCGATTCCAATCCGATCGAGCGCGAGCGCGGCATCACTATCAAGGCGCAGTCGGTCTCGCTGCCGTACACCGCCAAGGACGGCAACACCTACTTCCTGAACTTCATCGACACCCCCGGACACGTCGATTTCAGCTACGAAGTCAGCCGCTCGCTGGCTGCCTGCGAAGGCGCGCTGCTGGTGGTGGATGCGGCGCAGGGCGTGGAGGCGCAGTCGGTGGCCAATTGCTACACCGCGGTGGAGCAGGGGCTGGAAGTGGTGCCGGTGCTGAACAAGATCGACCTGCCCACCGCCGACGTCGACAAGGTGAAGGAGGAGATCGAGGCCGTCATCGGCATCGACGCCGCCGACGCCGTCGCCATCAGCGCCAAGACCGGGCTCAACGTCGGCGACGTGCTGGAAGCCATCGTCCACCGCATCCCGCCGCCGAAGCCGCGCGACACCGACAAGCTGCAGGCGCTGATCATCGACTCGTGGTTCGACAACTACCTCGGCGTGGTCTCGCTGGTGCGCGTGATGCAGGGCGAGCTGAAGCCCGGCGACAAGATGCTGGTGATGTCGACCGGCCGCACCCACCAGGTCGACGCGGTCGGCGTGTTCACCCCCAAGCGCAAGGTGCTGCCGGCCCTGCGCGCGGGCGAGGTGGGCTGGATCACCGCCTCGATCAAGGACGTGCACGGCGCGCCGGTGGGCGACACGCTCACGCTGGCGGGCGACCCGGCGCCGACGCCGCTGCCGGGCTTCCAGGAGATGCAGCCGCGCGTGTTCGCCGGCCTGTTCCCCGTCGATGCCGAGGACTACCCGGCGCTGCGCGAGGCGCTGGACAAGCTGCGCCTGAACGACGCCGCGCTGCGCTTCGAACCGGAAAGCTCCGAGGCGATGGGCTTCGGCTTCCGCTGCGGCTTCCTCGGCATGCTGCACATGGAGATCGTGCAGGAGCGCCTGGAGCGCGAGTACGACCTCAACCTGATCAGCACCGCGCCCACGGTGATCTACGAGGTGCTGAAGACCGACGGCACCATCGTGCCGATGGACAACCCGGCCAAGCTGCCGCCGATCAACCAGGTGCAGGAGATCCGCGAGCCGATCATCCGCGCCAACATCCTCACGCCCGAGCCGTACATCGGCAACATCATCAAGCTGTGCGAGGACAAGCGCGGCGTGCAGGTCGGCATCACCTACATGGCCAGCCAGGTGCAGATCAGCTACGAACTGCCGATGGCCGAGGTGGTGCTGGACTTCTTCGACAAGCTGAAGTCGGTGAGCCGCGGCTACGCGTCGCTGGACTACCACTTCCTGCGCTTCGAGGCCGGCCCGTTCGTGCGCGTGGACACTTTGATCAACGGCGACCGCGTCGACGCGCTCTCCATCATCGTCCACCGCAGCCACGCCGACCGGCGCGGCCGCGAGCTGTGCGAGAAGATGAAGGACCTGATCCCGCGGCAGATGTTCGACGTCGCCATCCAGGCCGCGATCGGCGCGCAGATCATCGCCCGCACCACGGTCAAGGCGCTGCGCAAGAACGTGCTGGCCAAGTGCTACGGCGGCGACGCCACGCGCAAGAAGAAGCTGCTGGAGAAGCAGAAGGAAGGCAAGAAGCGCATGAAGCAGGTCGGCCGCGTGGAGATCCCGCAGGAGGCCTTCCTCGCCGTGCTGCAGGTGGACGCGAAGTGACGCCGTCCGCGCCGACTGCCACCCGGGGGCTGCGTGCCAGCGCCCCGGCTGGCGGGCATGATGCAACCCTGGTCCGGCCCGGCCGGCAAACGACGGAGAGCGCCGCATGATGGTGTGGTTCGAAACGATCCTGGTGGTCCTGACCGCCGTCACCGGCCTGGTCTGGCTGCTGGACAAGCTGTTCCTGGCCAAGCGCCGCGCGGCCGCTGCCGGCCCGCTGGATGACGCCAAGGAACCGGCGCTGGTCGACTATTCCAAGGCGTTCTTCCCGGTGCTGGCGCTGGTGCTGGGCCTGCGCAGCTTCGTCGCCGAGCCCTTCCGCATCCCGTCCAGCTCGATGATGCCGACCCTGCTGATCGGCGATTTCATCCTGGTCAACAAATTCTCCTACGGCCTGCGCTGGCCGATCACCAACAAGAAGTTCCTCGACAACGGCGAGCCGGCGCGCGGCGACGTGGTGGTGTTCCGCCCGCCGCACCACCCCCGCGAGGACTGGATCAAGCGCGTCATCGGCGTTCCCGGCGACCACATCGGCTACCACGACCACAAGGTCAGCGTGAACGGTACCGTGCTGCCCTACCGGGTGGAGGGGATCTACACCGGCGTCGGCCAAGGGGCCGGCGAGACGGGCGATGCCAAGCTGACCGAGGGACTGCCCGGCCGTCCGCATTTCGTGCTGGAGCGCGAGATCAGCGTCGCCGATGGTGACTGGACGGTGCCGGCGGGGCATTATTTCGTCATGGGCGACAACCGCGGCAACAGCGAGGACAGCCGGTTCTGGGGGTTCCTGCCGGAAGCCAACCTGCGCGGCAAGGCGTTCATGGTGTGGATGAACTTCGATGCCAGTGCCGACCACTGGGTGGACGTTTCCCGCATCGGAACGCGTATTCCTTGATCGACACCTGGCCGTTCAACCAAGAGGGGATGCACGCATGAAGCAGACGCAGCAAGGCATGACCATGCTGGGGTTCCTGATGACCCTGTGCCTGGCGATCTTTTTCGCCTACGTCGGCATGAAGATCGTACCCATGTACATCGAGTACTACTCCGTGCAGCAGGCGCTCAAGGGGCTGGCGGAGGATGCCGAGCTGGCCGGTGCGTCCAAGGACAAGATCCGCCAGATGTACCAGCGTCGGCTGGAGATGAGCTACGCGGACCACGTCAAAAAGATGGACGCATTGAAGTTCGAGTCGGGTGACGGTGGCCTGAAGATGATCGTGGACTACGAGCGCCGCGAGCCGCTGATGGCGAACCTCGACGTGGTCGGCAAGTTCCACGCCGAACGGGTGCTGGCGCGTGGCGCAAGCGCCGAGTGACGGCCCGGGGCCGGCGTTCGCCGGCCATGTGTTCGCGGACCCCGCGCTGCTGGCGCAGGCGCTGACCCACCGCAGCGCCGGCAGTCCCCACAACGAACGCCTCGAGTTCCTTGGCGATGCGCTGGTCAACCAGTTCATCGCCGAAGCGCTTTACCGGCACTGGCCCAAGGCCGACGAAGGCGCATTGACCCGCGCCCGGGCCGAACTGGTGCGGGAGTCGGCCCTGGCCGGCATCGCCCGCACCCTGGATCTCGGCGCCCGGCTGGTGCTGGGGCCGGGCGAGATGAAGACGGGCGGCCACCGCCGGGATTCCATCCTGGCGGACGCGCTGGAGGCGCTGGTCGCGGCGATCTACCTCGATGCCGGCTTCGAGGCCTGCCGCGCGGCCGTGCTGCCGTGGTTCGCGCCGCTGATCGCGGCGCTGCCGCCCCCCAACAAGGTCGGCAAGGACGCCAAGACCCGCCTGCAGGAATGGCTGCAGGGCCGGCAGCACCCGCTGCCGGTGTACGCGCTGCTGCACGAGGGCGGCGAGGACCACGCGCGGATCTTCCGGGTCAGTTGCACCCTGGCCGTGCCCGCGCTGCGCACCGAAGGCGAGGGCAGCTCGCGGCGGGCGGCGGAACAGCAGGCGGCCGAGGCCGCGCTCAAGGACATCGAACAGGCATGAATACCCCCATTTCCCGCAGCGGCGCCGTCGCCGTGATCGGCCGGCCCAACGTCGGCAAGTCCACCCTGGTCAATGCGCTGGTCGGCGCCAAGGTCAGCATCACCTCCAACCGTCCGCAGACCACGCGGCATCGTCTTCTGGGCATCGCCACCTTCCCGCGCGGCCAGCTGCAGCTGGTGGACACCCCCGGCATCCATGGCGAGCAGGGCAAGCGCTCGGGCAAGGCGATGAACCGGATGATGAACCGGGCCGCGCGCGGCGCGCTGGAAGGCGTGGACGCGGCACTGCTGGTGGTCGAGGCCGGCCGCTGGGACCACGAGGACGGCCTGGCCTACGACGCCCTGCGCGATGCCGGCCTGCCGGTGGTGCTGGTGGTCAACCAGGTCGACAAGCAGAAGGACAAGACCGCGCTGCTGCCGTTCATCGCCAAGGTGACGGAAGGGCGCGAGTTCGCCGCCGTGCATCCGCTATCCGCGCTCAAGCGCAGCGGCCTGGAACCGCTGGTCGCCACGCTGCTGGACTTGATGCCGGACGCCGTGCCGATGTATGGCGAGGACGAGATCACCGACAAGAGCCAGCGCTTCCTCGCCGGCGAGCTGGTACGCGAGCAGCTGATGCGCCGGCTGGGCGAGGAGCTGCCGTACTCCACCACGGTGGAGGTGGAGAAGTTCGAGGAGGAGCCCTCGCCCAAGGCCGGCGTGATGTACCGCATCGATGCCGTGATCTGGGTCGAGCGCGAAGGCCAGAAGGCCATCGTGATCGGCAAGGGCGGCGAGCGCCTGCGCGACATCGGCAAGCACGCCCGCGAGCAGATGGAGCGCCTGTTCGATGCCAAGGTGTTCCTGCAGACCTGGGTGCGCGTGCGCGAGGGCTGGAGCGACGACGAAGCGGCCCTGCGCGCGCTGGGCTACCACGACTGATCCGACGGGTGCCGCACCGCACCGGCGCGGACACGGCGACGGCCTGCGCGTCACGTCCCCACCGTGCGCTCCTACAATGCCGGGATGCGCTACGCCGCCGAACCCGCCTTCGTCCTGCACGCCCGCCCGTGGCGGGAGACCAGCCTGCTGGTCGAAGTGTTGAGCGCCGACCACGGCCGCATCGGCCTGGTCGCACGCGGGGTGCTGGGGCCCAGGAAGCACCTGCTGCGGGCGGCGCTGCAGCCGCTGCAATCCATCCGCTTCGACGCGCTGCAAAAGGGCGAGCTGGCGCAGCTCACCGCCGCCGAGGCGGTGGACGCCGCGCCGCTCCTGCAGGGGGATGCGGCGATGGGCGCGTTCTACGTCAACGAGCTCTGCCTGCGGCTGGCCCCGCGCCATGTGCCGCAGCCGGAACTGCACGCCGCCTACGCGCAGGTGCGCGAGCGGCTGCGCGCGGGCGAGCCGCTGGCGTGGACGCTGCGCCGGTTCGAACGCGACCTGCTGGAGGCGCTGGGCGTGGGCCTGGCGTTCGGGCTCGAGGCCGACGGCGTGGCGGTCGATCCCGCCGCCCGCTACCGCCTCGATCCCGAGGAGGGGCCGCGCCGGCTGTACAGCGAGCGCACCGGCGAACGCCGGGACACCGCCACCGGGCGGGCGCTGCGGGCGCTGGCCGCCGACGTCCTGCCCGATGCCGAGGATCTGGCCAGCCTGCGCCTGCCGCTGCGCGGGGTGCTGCTGCACCACCTCGGCGGGCGTGGGCTGAAATCGTGGGAGATGCTGGGGGAACTGGGGCGCCTGGGCGCACCCCGGCCGCCTGCCGCGGCGTGACGCCGGGTCGTCTTAGCGGTGCAGTTGGCCCGCGGCTTCCGGCTGGTATCGGATCGCCTGCACGTGCAGGCGCGCGCGGCGGCCGCCCGGCAGCGGCCAGTCGATGCTGTCGCCCACGCGCAGGCCCAGCAGGGCGCTGCCCACCGGGGCGAGGATCGAGACCTTGTCGCTGCTGCCGTCGGCGTCGCGGGGGTAGACCAGCGTCAGCGCATGGGCGTGTGCCTGCTGCTGGTCGTCGACGACCTCCACCAGCGCGGTGGTGTTCATGGTGATGACGTCGCCCGGCATCGCGCCCGGCTCGACCAGCTCGGCACGCTCCAGCTCGCCGCGCAGGGCGGTGGTGTCGAGGCTGCGGTACTCCGGGCGCTCCAGCAGGTCCTCGATCCGTTCCACGTCGATGCGGGACAGCAGCAGGGCAGGGCGTTGGTCGGTGGTGCTCATGGTGTGAGTGGCTCCAGCAAAGCAATGCGGGCGGCGCGGCTGGCGCGTCGCCCGCGGGTGTCATCGGATTTGCGGGGCACCATAGCCCCGAAGCGCGGGCCCGGCAACCGCCGGGCGGGCGTTGGTTCAGGGAAACACGAAGGCGGCCACGACCCGTCGTCCCTCGCCTGCCAGCACCGAATAGGTGCGCGCGGCGGCGGCATTGGTCATGGCCTCCAGGCCGATCCCGCGCTGCAGGCAGGCGGCCATCACCGCGGCCGGCGGGAAGGCTTGGGTGGGGCCCGTGCCCAGCACCACCAATTCCGGGGACAGGGCCAGCACGGCATCCAGATCTGCCGGGGTCATCTGGCGCACGTCGCGGACCGGCCAGGCCTCGACCAGTGCGTCCGGCCCCACCACGAAGCTCGCCGTCAGGCGGCGGTCGTTGACCAGCGCGCCGGCACCGTCGGCGCCGCGCAGGAAGTACTGGTAGTCCGGTCGTTCGAGGTTCAGCTGCATCGCGGGATAGCGTGGAGTCAGGCCCGCGGCAGGACGATCTGGCGCTTGTCCTTGGACGGCCGGTAGAGCACCGCGGTATGGCCGATGCGCTGCACCAGCGCGGCGTCGGCGCGGGCGGCCAGGTCGGCGATCATGGCGTCGCGCAGCGCGCGGTCCTCGCCGGCCACCTTCACCTTGATCAGCTCGTGGTGCTCCAGGGCCAGCTCCACCTCCGCCACCAGGGCATCGGTGATGCCCTTGCCGCCGACCTGCAGCATCGCCTTGAGGTCGTGGGCTTGCCCGCGGAGGAAGCGGACCTGGGCATTGGTGAGGGCGATCGGCATGCGGCACGCGGCGGAGATAATCAGGGACGTGCAGGGTATCATGCGGGCCAGCGAAGCCGCCTCCGGCGGGCTTCCCGACTCCCCCCAACCCTCCCCCCGCGGGGAGGGGGACGACAGGCATGGCCACCCGCAGCAAATCCAGCCAGCGCTGGCTCAAGGAACACTTCTCCGACCCCTACGTGAAGAAAGCGCAGGCCGAGGGCATGCGCTCGCGCGCCGCCTACAAGCTGGAGGAGCTGGTCGAGCGCGACCGCCTGCTCAAGCCCGGCATGGTGGTGGTGGACCTGGGGGCGGCGCCGGGCGGTTGGTCGCAGTGGATCCGCCAGGAGCTGGACCGGCTGGACCCGAACCGCCCGGGCCGGGTGATCGCCAGCGACATCCTGGAAATGCCCTCGCTGGCCGGGGTGGATTTTCTTCATGGCGACTTCAGGGACGATGCGGTTCTATCCGGGTTGCTGGACCTGCTCGGCGGGCAGCCGGTCGACCTTGTGTTGTCCGACATGGCCCCCAATAAGAGTGGTGTGGCGGCGGTGGACCAGCCCCGCGCGATGCACTTGGCCGAGCTGGCCATGGACTTCGCCGACGGCCAGCTCCGCACCGGCGGCGCCTTCCTGATCAAGCTGTTCCAGGGGGCGGGGTTCGACGAGTACGTGCGGGAACTGCGGCGGCGGTATGCCAAAGTGGTGATCCGGAAGCCGGCGGCATCGCGTAACAGGTCGCCGGAGGTCTACGCACTGGCTACCGGCAAGCTGGCCCAGGCGAAATAGCAGGCGACGCAGGCGGAAGGTAAAGGACAAAGGACCACATGAACGATCTCGCGAAAAACCTGCTCCTCTGGGTGGTGGTGGCCGCCGTCCTGATGGTCGTCTTCCAGAGCTTCTCGCCCAAGCTGGCCGCCAAGCAGGACGTCATCTATTCGCAGTTCGTCCAGGACGTGGAGAACGACCGGATCAAGAAGGTCGACATCGCCAGCGACGAGCGCAGCATCAGCTTCGAGCGCGCCGACGGCAGCAGTGGCACCACCACCGCGCCGGTCCGCGACAAGGACCTGATCAACGACCTCATCCAGCACAAGGTGGAGATCAAGCAGGCGCCGCCGGACTCCGGCATCTCCTTCTGGTCGCTGGTGCTGAACTTCCTGCCGGTGCTGCTGATCATCGGCTTCTGGCTGTTCATGATGCGGCAGATGCAGGGCGGTGGCGGCGGCAAGGGCGCGATGTCCTTCGGCCGTTCGCGCGCCAAGCTGCTCTCCGACGACCAGGTGAAGGTGACCTTCGCCGACGTCGCTGGCTGCGACGAGGCCAAGGAGGACGTGGCCGAGCTGGTCGAGTTCCTGCGCGACCCGTCGCGCTTCCAGAAGCTGGGCGGCAAGATCCCGCGCGGCGTGCTGATGGTCGGCCCGCCCGGCACCGGCAAGACGCTGCTCGCCAAGGCGATCGCCGGCGAAGCCAAGGTGCCGTTCTTCTCGATCTCCGGCTCGGACTTCGTCGAGATGTTCGTCGGCGTCGGTGCCAGCCGCGTGCGCGACATGTTCGAGCAGGCGAAGAAGCACGCGCCCTGCATCATCTTCATCGACGAGATCGACGCGGTCGGCCGCCATCGCGGCGCCGGCCTCGGCGGTGGCCACGACGAGCGCGAGCAGACTCTCAACCAGCTGCTGGTCGAGATGGACGGCTTCGAGGGCGGCGAGGGCGTCATTGTCATTGCCGCCACCAACCGCCCCGACGTGCTCGACCCGGCGCTGCTGCGCCCGGGCCGCTTCGACCGCCAGGTGGTGGTGGGCCTGCCCGACGTGAAGGGCCGCGAGCAGATCCTCAAGGTGCACATGCGCAAGCTGCCGCTGGCCGACGACGTGGTGCCGATGACCATCGCCCGCGGCACGCCCGGCTTCTCCGGCGCCGACCTCGCCAACCTCTGCAACGAGGCGGCGCTGTTCGCCGCGCGCGGCAACGAGAAGGAAGTGCGCATGGAGCACTTCGACAAGGCGCGCGACAAGATCCTGATGGGCGCCGAGCGCCGCTCGATGGCGATGAGCGAGCAGGAGAAGACGCTCACCGCCTACCACGAGGCCGGCCACGCCATCGTCGGCCGCCTGGTGCCGGAGCACGACCCCGTCTACAAGGTCACCATCATCCCTCGCGGCCGCGCGCTGGGCGTGACCATGTACCTGCCGGAGGGCGACAAGTACAGTTACAACCGCACCGCCATCGAGTCCCAGCTGGCCTCGCTGTACGGCGGCCGCGTGGCCGAGGAGCTGATCTTCGGTGCCGACAAGGTGACGACCGGCGCGTCCAACGACATCGAGCGCGCGACCAAGATGGCGCGCAACATGGTCACCAAGTGGGGCCTGTCCGAACTCGGCCCGATCACCTTCGGGGAGGAGGAGGACGAAGTCTTCCTGGGTCGCAGCGTGACCCAGCACAAGAATGTCTCCGACGACACCGCCCGCCGCATCGACGACGTGGTGCGCGGCATCCTCGACAAGGCCTATGCACGCACCACCGGGATCCTGACCGACAACATCGACAAGCTGCACACGATGGCCAAGGCGCTGCTGGAGTACGAGACCATCGACGTCCCGCAGATCGACGCCATCATGGAAGGCCGGGAGGTTCCGCCGCCGATGGGCTGGAACAAGACGGGTACCAAGCGCAACGATGCCGCGCCGCCCGCGGCGCCGATCGGCGGACCCGCCGCGCAGACCTGACGCGCTTGCCGTGGCGCGACGAAGAGGCCAGAGTCCGCTCTGGCCTTTTTCGTTGGGATGCCTCCGATGTTCGACACCGCCCCGCAGCTCGATTGCAACGGGCGCCCGTTGCGGCTGGACCGCCCGCGGGTGATGGGCATCGTCAACGCCACCCCGGATTCGTTCTCCGACGGTGGCGCCTACTTCGACGCCGAAGCCGCGGTCGCGCACGGCTTGCGGCTGGTGGAGCAGGGCGCCGACATCCTGGACGTCGGCGGCGAATCCACCCGGCCGGGTGCGCAGGAGGTGCCCGTCGAGGAGGAGTTGCGGCGGGTGGTGCCGGTGGTCGAGCGGTTGGCGGGCGAGACCGCGCTGCCGATCAGCATCGACACCAGCAAGCCCGAGGTCATGCGCGCGGCGGTGGCCGCGGGTGCGGGCATGCTCAACGACGTGTACGGCCTGCGCCGCGAAGGTGCGCTGGACGCCGCGGCGGCGCTGGGCGTGCCCGTGGTGCTGATGCACATGCTGGGCGAGCCGCGCTCGATGCAGGAGGCGCCGGACTACGACGACGTGGTGGGCGAGGTGCACCGCTTCCTCGCCGAGCGCATCTTCGCCGCCGAGATGGCGGGCATCGCCAGGAAGAACATCGTGGTGGATCCGGGCTTCGGCTTCGGCAAGACCACCGCGCACAACCTGCAGCTGCTGGCGCAGCTGGACCGCTTCACCGAGCTGGGCGTGCCGGTGCTGGCGGGCCTGTCGCGCAAGCGCAGCATCGGCGAGCTGACCGGCCGCACCGAGCCGCGCGCGCGGATGGCGGGCTCGGTGGCGGCGCATCTCGTGGCCGCGCAGCGCGGCGCCCTGCTGTTGCGCGTGCACGACGTGGCCGAGACCGTGGATGCCCTCAAGGTGTGGCAGGCGATCGCCGCGGTGCCGGCGCCGCGCAAGCCGGCGGGGAAGCCGGAGATCGTCTGGCCGGAGTAACCGGGGACGGGCCGGGTTAAAGTGCGGCGTCCAACCGGAGCGCCGCGCATGACCGCCAGTACCCCGCTGCTGATCACCTTTGGCCTGTACCTGCTGGCGATGGTGGGGATCGGGTTGGCGGCCTGGCGCTCCACCCGCAGCCTCGACGACTACATCCTCGGTGGACGCTCCCTGGGTGGCTACGTGACCGCGCTGTCGGCAGGCGCCTCCGACATGAGCGGCTGGCTGCTGATGGGCCTGCCCGGCGCGCTGTACCTGACCGGCGTGAGCGAGGCGTGGATCGCCGTCGGCCTGTGCATCGGCGCGTGGTGCAACTGGCGCTTCGTGGCGGGGCCGCTGCGCGTCTATACCGAGCGCACCGACAATGCCCTGACCCTGCCGGACTACTTCACGACCCGCTTCTCGAACACAGGCTCCGCCGCCAACGGACGCCTGCTGCGCGTCGTGTCGGCGCTGGTGATCCTGGTGTTCTTCGCGATCTATTGCGCCAGCGGCATCGTGGCCGGCGCACGCCTGTTCGAAAGCGTGTTCGGGCTGCCCTACGCGCAGGCGCTGTGGTGGGGCGCGGCGGCCACCATCCTGTACACCCTGATCGGCGGTTTCCTGGCGGTGAGCTGGACCGACACGGTGCAGGCCACCCTGATGATCTTCGCGCTGCTGCTGACTCCGGTGATCGTCATCCTCAGCGTCGGCGGGCCGGGCGAGACGCTGCGCGTCATCGAACAGGTCGACCCGTCGCGCCTGCAGTGGATCGGCGCCGGCGGCCTGGTCGCGGTGGTGTCCGCGCTGGCCTGGGGCCTGGGCTATTTCGGCCAGCCGCACATCCTGGCGCGTTTCATGGCGGCGGATTCGCTGGCGGTGATCCCGCAGGCGCGCCGCATCGGCATGACGTGGATGGTGCTGTGCCTGCTCGGCGCGGTGGCGGTGGGGTTGGCCGGCATCGCCTGGGCCACCCAGCACCCGCAGCTGGCCGGGGTGCTGGCGGACAATCCCGAGCGCGTGTTCATCGTGCTGGCCGAAGCGTTGTTCAATCCGTGGGTGGCAGGCGTGCTGCTCTCCGCCATCCTGGCCGCGGTGATGAGCACGCTCAGCTGCCAGCTGCTGGTGTGCTCCAGCGCCCTCACCGAGGACTTCTACCACGGCTTCCTGCGGCCCAACGCCGGCCCGCGCGAACTGGTGTGGATGGGGCGCGCCACCGTGCTGGCGGTGGCGCTGCTGGCGATCTGGATCGCCCGCGATCCCGACAGCCGCGTGCTCGGCCTGGTCAGCTACGCGTGGGCCGGCTTCGGCGCGGCGTTCGGGCCGGTGGTGCTGCTCTCGCTGGTCTGGGGCCGGATGACCGGCATCGGCGCGCTGGCCGGCATGGTGGCCGGCGCGCTGACCGTGGTGCTGTGGAAGCACACGGGCAGCGCGCTGTACGAAATCGTGCCGGGGTTCCTGGCCGGCAGCGTCGCGGTCGTGCTGGGCAGCTTGCTGTCGCCCGCGCCGGCCACCGAGGTGCAGGCCCGCCACCAGCAGGTCCGGGCCAGCCTGCGCGAACGCGGTTACTGACCCGATGGGGCTTGACGCGCGCCCGCGCGCGATCGCGCTGATGGGCCCGACGGCGTCGGGCAAGAGTGCGTACGCCATCGCGCTGGCGCGGCGACTGGGCGGCGAAATCGTCAGCGTCGATTCCGCGCTGGTCTACCGCGGCCTGGACATCGGCGCGGCCAAGCCCACCCGCGCGGAGCAGGCGCTGGCGCCGCACCACCTCATCGACCTGCGCGCGCCGTGGCAGCCGTACTCGGCCGCCGAGTTCGCGACGGACGCGCGGGCCGCCATCGACGGCATCGTGGCCCGTGACCGGCTGCCGATCCTCGCCGGCGGCACCGGCCTCTACTTCCGCGCGCTGCTGGAAGGCCTGTCCGACATGCCGCAGGCCGACGAGGCGCTGCGCGTTGCGATCTCCGCCGAGGCGGAGGTGCGCGGCTGGGCGGCGCTGCACGCCGAGCTGGCACGGGTGGATCCCGCAGCGGCCGCGCGCATCCATGCGACCGACGCGCAGCGCATCCAGCGCGCGCTGGAGGTCTATCGGCTCAGCGGTCGTCCGATCAGCGCCTGGCAGCGCGATGCGGCTGGAACTCGCCTGCCGCTGCGGGTGTTGAAACTGGTCCTCGCGCCGCCGCGCCGGGAGGACCTGCATGCCCGCATCGAAGCCCGCTTCGACGCCATGCTGGCGGCCGGCTTCCTCGACGAGGTGCGCGCCCTGCGCGGCGTGCCGGAACTGCGCGCCCACCCCAAGCCGCTGGACCTCCCGGCGCTGCGCGCGGTGGGCTACCGGCAGGCCTGGGAACACCTGGACGGCGCCTCTTCGCCGGCGGAGTTCCGCGACCGCGCGATCGCCGCGACCCGGCAATTGGCCAAACGCCAGTTCACCTGGCTGCGCGGCGAACTGGATGCGCGATGGTTCGATCCGGCATCGCAGCAGGCCGCACTGGATGGAGCGGTGGCGGGCTTCCTCGGGCGTGCGGTGCCCGCCTGACGCAGGGCTGGCGTCGTTCCCCCGGACATGACTCCTGCGTTAACATCGGGACGCGCCCGCCGCGATGGACGGGCGCGGGGCCGGGGATCGCCACAGGCGTCGGCCCACGACAACAACAACAACGCACGACAGCACGGGGAATCCATGACGAAGTCGCAATCCTTGCAGGATCCGTTCCTGAACGCCTTGCGCCGCGAGCGGGTGCCGGTCTCGATCTACCTGGTGAACGGCATCAAGCTGCAGGGCACCATCGAATCCTTCGACCAGTTCGTCATCCTGCTGCGCAACACCGTCAGCCAGATGGTCTACAAGCACGCGATCTCCACCGTGGTGCCTGCCCGCAACGTCCGCCTGGGCGCGGCCGGCCCGGAGACGGCCGACGCGGCGGAGCCGGCGCAGCCCGAGGCCGAGTGATCCGGCCCCGGCGCGGGCTTGCAATCGCGGGCCGTCGCCCGCACGTCATGCCCGATGTCCACCCAATTCTTCGAACGTTCGCGCGGCGGTGAGAACGCGCTGCTGATCCAGCCCCATGCCGGCGGTCCGCCGGCCGAAGGCGTGCTGGAGGAATTCACCGAGCTGGCGCGGTCGGCGGGCGCACGCGTGGCCGCGGTCCTGCCCGCCCGCATCGACAAGCCCAATCCGTCGATCCTGATCGGCACCGGCAAGCTGGATGAGGTGAAGGCGGCCTGCGAGGCCACCGGCGCCGACCTGGTGCTGGTCAACCACGCGCTGACCCCGGTGCAGGAGCGCAACCTCGAGAAGGCGCTGGAGCGCCGGGTGGTGGACCGCACCGGCCTGATCCTGGACATCTTCGCCCAGCGCGCGCGCAGCCACGAGGGCAAGCTGCAGGTGGAGCTGGCGCAGCTGCGCCACATGGCCACCCGGCTGGTCCGCGGCTGGACCCACCTGGAGCGCCAGCGCGGTGGCGCCATCGGCCTGCGCGGCCCCGGCGAAACCCAGCTGGAAACCGACCGCCGCCTGCTGCAGAAGCGCATGGAGATGCTGCAGAAGCGGCTGGAGAAGGTGGAGGTGCAGCACACCCAGATGCGCCGCGCCCGCGTCCGCAGCGAACTGCCGCGGGTGGCGCTGGTGGGTTACACCAACGCCGGCAAGTCCACCCTGTTCAATGCCCTCACCGGCGCCGGGGCCTACGCGGCGGACCAGCTGTTCGCCACGCTCGACCCCACCGTCCGCCGCATCGAGCTGCCGGGCGGCGGCGTGGTGCTGGCCGACACCGTCGGCTTCGTCCGCGACCTGCCGCACGAGCTGGTGGCCGCGTTCCGCTCCACCCTGAGCGAGGCACGCGAGGCCGACCTGCTGCTGCACGTCGTCGATGCCGACGATCCGCTGCGCGACGAGCGCATGGCGCAGGTCGACGCCGTGCTGCACGAGATCGGCGCCGGCGACCTGCCGCAGTTGCTGGTGTTCAACAAGATCGACCGCATCGAAGGCGCACAGCCGCGCATCGATGCCCCCGGCGAGGCGCGCAGCGCGGTCTGGCTGTCGGCCCGCGACGGGCTGGGGCTGGACCTGCTGCGTGACGCGCTGGGCGAACGGCTGGGTCTGCGCCGCGTCGCCGGCGAGGTGCTGCTGCCCACCGATGCCGGCCGCCTGCGCGCCCGCCTGCATGCGCTGGGTGCGGTGCGCGCCGAGCAGCACGATGGCGAGCGCTGGGCGTTGGACGTGGACCTGCCCCTGGCCGAGGCGGCGCGGTTGGCCGCCCAGTCCGACGGCGCCCCGCTGCGCCCGCTGCTGCCGGTCCCCGGACCGGAGGATTCCGACGATGGCTTCCCGGTAGAATCGGCCCCATGACGACACAACACAGCGGCCCGCGCGGGCCAAGAGCGGCCTGGATGGCCTGGAACCGCCCCGGTGGCGGCGGCGGTCGATCGACGGGTGGCGGCTTCGGCCGGTTGCTGGACAAACTGCCCGATGTCGGTGGCGGCGGTGGCCCGCTGCGCTGGATCGGCCTGGCACTGGCGCTGTGGCTGGTGTTCAACTGCTTCGTGCTGATCGCCGAGCAGCAGCGCGGCGTGGTGCTGCGCTTCGGCCAGTTCGATCGCGTGATGCAGCCCGGCCCCAGCCTCAAGCTGCCGTGGCCGATCGAGCGCGTGATCAAGGTCAACGCCACCCAGATCAAGAACTACGAGGACCGCGTGCCGGTGCTCACCAGCGACGAGAACATCGTCGAGGTGGCGGTGAACGTGCAGTACCGCGT
>DASWXO010000039.1:0-2276 GCA_036405455.1 Thermomonas sp.
CAGCACCAGCTCTTCCGCGCGCACGCTGGCGCCGGCGGCACCGCGCGAGGAGAAGCCCAGCGCGCGCACCTTGCCACCGACCGCTGCGAACAGCTCGCGGCCGAACGCATCGTCCAGGTTGACCGCCGCCGCGCGCAGGCCGGGCCAGTCGAACAGCCGCGCCTTGGCCGCCCCGTAGCGGGCCATGTCGCCGTGGTAGTCGAGATGATCGCGGGTGAGGTTGGTGAACACCGCCACGTCGAAGTGCACGCCATCCACGCGACCCTGGTCGAGCGCGTGCGAGGACACTTCCATCGCCACCGCCGAGGCGCCCTCGTCGCGCAGCTCGGCCAGCAGCGCGTGCATGCGCAGCACCAGCGGGGTGGTGAAGCCGGTCGGCACGATCTTCGGGTACACGCCGCTGCCCAGCGTGCCGACGGTGCCGGCCTTCTGGCCGCGCAGCGTCCACGCCTGCGCCAGCAGCTGCACGGTGGACGTCTTGCCGTTGGTGCCGGTCACGCCCACTGTCGCCATCGAGGCGCTGGGATGGCCGTGGAAGCTGTCGGCCATCGCGCCCATGCGCGCGCGTAGGCCGGCCACCGGGATCGCGTCGGCCGGCGCAGGCAGGTCGTCCGGCGCCGGCGGTTCGTAGAGCACCGCCGCGGCGCCGGCCTCGCGGGCCACGTCGACGAAATTCAGCCCGTGCGCACCGAACCCGGCGATCGCCACGAACGCATCGCCCGGCTTCACCTCGCGGCTGTCCTGGACCAGCCCGGTGATGGCAAGGTCGGCGGACAGCCCTTCCAGCTCCGGCAGCAGTTCGCCCAGCAGCATGGCGCGGGTCATTGCAGCGCCCTCGCATTGGCGGCACCGGATGGCGCAATGGCGGCAGCCGTCGCGGGAAGCGCCGGCGGCGTGCGGCCTTCCGCCTTCATGCGCTTGGCCTCGGCCGCGGCCTGCACGGCCAGCCAGGCGTCGAGGTTGTCGGGCGAGACATCCATCAGGCGCAGTGCGCCCTCCATCACATTGCGGAACACCGGGCCGGCGACCACGCCGCCGTAATAGCCCTTGCGGGTCGGATCGGGATCGTTCACCGCCACCACCATCGCGAAGCGCGGGTTATCCACCGGCACCAGCCCGGCGAAGTAGCCGATGTAGCGGCGCGAATAACCGCCGGCGCTGGCCTTGCGCGAGGTGCCGGTCTTGCCGGCCACGTGGTAGCCGAGGATCGCCGCCTGGGTGGCGGTGCCGCCCGGCTCGGTGACCGTCTGCATCATGTGCAGCACCTGGTTGGCGATGCGCGCGTCCAGCACCCGCTTGGGCGGGTTGTGCTGGCCCTTGACGAAACTGGGCTGGTGCAGCAGTCCGCCGTTGCCAAGCGCCGCGTAGGCGGTGGCGATCTGCAGCGGGGTGGCGCTCAGGCCGTAGCCGTAGCTCATCGTCTGCTTGCTGGTGCCGCTCCAGCGGTCGGGCGCGGGGAACAGCCCGGCCGCTTCGCCCGGGAACCCGCTGCCGCTGCGCTGGCCGTAGCCGAAGCGGCGCATGAAGGCATAGAACTGCGCGTCGCTGAGCCGTTTGGCCACCAGCGAAGCTCCGACGTTGGAGCTCTTGCGGATGATGCCGGTGGTGTCCAGCACGCCGTAGTTGTGGGTGTCGGTGGTGCGGTAGCGGCCGTTGGCGATCCAGCCCGGGCTGGTGTTGAACAGGGTCGCGGGCGTGATCACCCCGGCCTCGAGCCCCGCCGCCACGGTCAGCGGCTTCATCGTCGAACCGGGCTCCAGCAGGTCGGTCACCGCGCGGTTGCGATGCGCGTCGCGCGGGCTGGTACCGACCGCATTGGGGTTGAAGGTCGGCAGGTTGGCCATCGCCAGCACTTCGCCGGTTGCAACGTCCAGCACCACCGCCGAACCGCTGCTGGCGCCGGTTTCGGCAATCGCGTTGCGCAGTTCGCGGTGGGTCAGGTACTGGATGCGGCGGTCGATGCTCAGCGCCAGGTCGTGCCCGGGCTGCGCTGCGCGCACCAGGTCCACGTTCTCGACGATGCGGCCCTTGTTGTCGCGGATCACGCGCTTGGCGCCGGCAGTCCCGCGCAGCCAGTCGTCGAACGCCAGCTCCAGGCCTTCCTGCCCGCGATCATCGACGTTGGTGAAGCCCAGCACGTGCGCCAGTGCCTCGCCCTGCGGGTAGAAGCGGCGGTACTCGCGCTGACTGGCCACGCCGGGGATGTCCAGCGCGAGGATGCTCGCGGCTTCGTCCGGGTTGATGCGGCGCTTGAGGTAGACGAACTCCTTGTCGGC
>DASWXO010000040.1:0-3787 GCA_036405455.1 Thermomonas sp.
GGCTCGGGTTGCCGCACCTGCGTGCGGTCGAACAGAATCGCGCCGTAGCCGCGCGCGTCGCGGAACGGCGTCAGATGCTCGTTGGCGTCGAAACCCGTCATCCTTCCGAGTGTAACAACCGCGTGCAAAAAGCCCATGCCCCGCGTTCGATCTGCCTGCTGCGGCTGTCCGCCCTGGGCGACGTCACCCACGTGCTGCCGCTGGTGCACACCCTGCAGGCCGGGCTGCCGGGCGTCGCGCTGACCTGGATCATCGGCCGCGGCGAGCGCCGCCTGCTGGAGGGCCTGCCGGGCGTGCGCTTCGTGGAATACGACAAGAAGACCGGGCTGGCCGGCATGCGTTCCCTGCGCCGCGAGCTGGGCCCGCGCTTCGACGTGCTGCTGCAGCTGCAGGTCTCGGCGCGCGCGAACCTGCTGTCGGCGTTCGTACCGGCACGGCGGCGGATCGGCTACGACCGTTCGCGCAGCAAGGAAGGCCACGGCCTGTTCGTCAACGAGCGCATCCCCGACCACGGGCCGGTCCACGTGCTGGACGCCATCGGCAGCTTCTGCGAGCCGCTGGGGTTGGTGCGCGACGGCGTGGTCTGGAACCTGCCGGTGCCGGACGACGCCCACGCCTGGGCGCGTGCCCAATGGGCCGACGACGGCCGCCGCACGCTGATGCTCTCGCCCTGCTCCAGCCACGCGCTGCGCAACTGGCGCGCCGAACGCTACGCCGCGCTGGCCGACCACGCCGCCGCGCAAGGCTGGCGGATCGTGCTGTGCGGCGGACGCAGCGACCTGGAGCGCCGCACCGGCGACGCGATCCTCGCGGCCATGGCAGCGCGCGCGGAGGTGCTGGACCTGATCGGCAAGGACACCCTCAAGCAGCTGCCGGCCCTGCTGGCCCGTGCCGACCTGCTGGTGACGCCGGACTCCGGCCCGATGCACATCGCCAACGCGATGGGCACCGCGGTGCTGGGCCTGCACGCCGCCACCAACCCGCACCGCAGCGGGCCGTATTCCGACCGCCGCTGGTGCGTGGACCGCTACGACGACGCCGCGCGGAAATACCGCGGCAAGCCGGCGTCGGACCTCAAGTGGGGAACGAAGATCGAGGCCGAGGGCGTGATGGACCTGATCCGCGTCGAGGACGCCGTGGCGGCGTTCGAGCGCTTCCGCGCCAGCCTCGGGTGAGGCTCAGGCGCCCTGCCCGGTGCCGTAATCCTGGTAGGACTTCTCCTCGACGTAGGCCGAGCCCAGTGCGAGGTTGATGTCCTTCTTCACCCGCGCGCGGATGTCGTTCTGGAAGTAGACCGCACGCGCCAGCCGGATGAACTCGTCGTCGAAGGCCTGCGCCTTCTCCTTCAGGCGGATGTCGTCCTCGATCACCCACAGGCGCTCGTTGACTGCCTTCAGCTCGGCGCGCAGCGTGGCGATGTCCTGGCCGGCAGCGGGGTGGGCCATCCAGGTCTTTTCCAGTGCGGCCAGTTCGTTGCGGACGTTGGCCAGCTTGGCCGGGTCGGTCATGCGCTCGGACTTGATCTGCAGGATGGCGATCTTGTCCAGCAGCTCGCCGAACGACACGGGCACCAGGATCTCGGACATCGGGACGCAGCCTCCGGAAGGGGTGGCCAGTGTACCCGCCTTGCCGCCGGGCCACGCGCCCCGTATCATGCGCTCCCCACTTCCGGAGAGGTGGCAGAGCGGTTGAATGTACCTGACTCGAAATCAGGCGTAGGTTTATAGCCTACCGAGGGTTCGAATCCCTCCCTCTCCGCCAGTTACGCAAAGCGCCCCCCTGCGGGGCGTTTTGCGTATCCGGCCCCTGCATCCGCACCGGGTCGCGCGGGCCACCGACCGGGCCCGATTGGCGCCGCGTCCGGTTCCCGCGCATGATTCCGTTACTCCCTTCGACTCCCGGACGCTTGCCGCACGCATGATCGAATTCGGACACCTCACCCATGTCGGCCTGCGGCGCGAGCTGAACGAGGACACCTACTACGGCGACAGCGAGCTGGGGCTCTGGCTGGTGGCCGACGGCATGGGTGGGCACGAATTCGGCGAGGTCGCCAGCGCGCTGGCGCGCGAGGCCATCGTCCGCGAGGTGCGCGCCGGCACGCCGCTGGCCGAGGCCATCCGCATCGCCGACGAGGAGATCATCCGCTGCTCGCGCCGGCGCGGGGACAGCCTGCCGATGGGCACCACCGTGGTCGCTGCGCGGGTCAACGGCAACCGGTTCGAAGTGGCGTGGGTTGGTGACAGCCGGGTCTACCTGTGGCGCGACAGCCTGTTGACCCAGATCTCGCACGACCACAGCTACGTGCAGGAGCTGATCGCGCAGGGCGCGATCAGCGCCGACCAGGCCCGCAGCCATCCGCACCGCAACGTGGTGACCCAGGCGCTGGGCGTGACCGCCCCCGAGCAACTGAACGTGGAAACGTTGACCGGCGAACTGCGCCCCGGCATGCAGCTGCTGCTGTGCAGCGACGGCCTCACCGAGGAAGTCGACGACCGCCAGATCGCGCAGGTGCTGGCGCACCGCGAATGCAGCGCGCAGGAATGCGTGGACGGGCTGGTGGCCGCGGCGCTGGACGGCGGCGGCTCGGACAACGTCACCGTGGTGCTGGTCCGGCGCCACTGACGCCGCGACTCAGGCGGCGTCGGTCTCCAGCGCCAGCCACAGGCAGCGCCCGGACTTCTTTTCCAGACCCGCCAGGCGCGCGGCGTGCGCCTCGGCCTCGTCGGGCGCCACCCGCACGCGCGGCCGTGCGGCGGCATCCCCCACGTCCACCAGCACCACGTCGCCGGCCTGCGCCGCCGCGGCCGGCGCGCTGTCGAAGCCGATCTCGCCCTGGCCCGAGGTCAGCGCCAGGTAGACATCCATCAGGATCTGGGCGTCGAGCAGCGCGCCGTGCAGTTGCCGCTGCGAGTTGTCGACGCCCAGGCGCTTGCACAGCGCGTCCAGCGAATTGCGTTGCCCCGGGAAGCGCTGGCGCGCCATCAGCAGCGTGTCTTCGACCGTGCAGCGGTCCTCGATGCGGCCGGCGCCCGCCAGTCGCGCCAGCTCGGCGTTGAGGAAGCCGAGGTCGAACGCCGCGTTGTGGATGATCAGCTCCGCGCCGTCGATGAAGGCGAGGAACTCCTCCGCCACTTCGGCAAAGCGCGGCTTGTCGGCGAGGAATTCGAGGGTCAGCCCGGTCACCTCCTGCGCGCCCGGCTCGAACTCGCGGTCCGGGTGCAGGTAGCGGTGGAAGGTGCGCCCGGTCGGCCGCCGCTCCAGCAGCTCAACGCAGCCGATCTCGACCACCCGGTTGCCCTTCTGCCATTCCAGGCCGGTGGTTTCGGTGTCGAGGACGATCTGTCGGTGCGCGGACGTCGCCATCAGCCTGCCTGCTCCTTGAATTTCAACGCTTCCGCACGCGCCAGCTGGTCGACGCGCTCGTTCTCCGGATGCCCGGCATGGCCCTTCACCCAGCGCCAGTCCACCGCATGGCGGGACGCCGCGGCGTGCAGCCGCTCCCACAGGTCGCGGTTCTTCACCGGGTCGCCGCCAGCGGTCTTCCAGCCGCGCCGCAGCCAGCCCGCCATCCATTCGGTGATGCCTTGGCGGACGTATTGGGAGTCGGTGGTCAGCACGACGCCGCAGGGCTCCTTGAGCACCTCCAGCGCGGCGATGGCGGCCATCAGCTCCATCCGGTTGTTGGTGGTCTGCGCCTCGCCGCCGGCCAGCTCGCGCTCGACGCCGCGCCAGCGCAGCAGCGCGGCCCAGCCGCCCGGTCCGGGATTGCCGAGGCAGGCGCCGTCGG
>DASWXO010000041.1:0-38112 GCA_036405455.1 Thermomonas sp.
GGCTTCCTTGCGCGCCAGCTCGGCGATCGCCCGCACGCAGGCCAGCTTCATCGCCTCGTTGATCTGGGTGGCGCCCACGTCCAGCGCGCCGCGGAAGATGTAGGGGAAGCAGACCGCGTTGTTGACCTGGTTCGGGAAGTCGGAGCGGCCGGTGGCGATGATGGCGTCCGGGCGCACCGCCTTGGCGTCGTCCGGCAGGATCTCGGGGTAGGGATTGGCCAGCGCCAGGATGACCGGGTTGGGAGCCATCGTCGCCACCATCTCCGGCTTCAGGATGCCGCCGGCGGACAGGCCGAGGAACACGTCCGCGCCGTCCACGATCTCCGCCAGCGTGCGCTTGTCGGTGTCGCGCGCGTAGCGCGCCTTGTCCGGGTCGAGGTGGGGGCGGCCCGTGTGGATCACGCCGTCGCGGTCGAAGGCCAGGATGTTCTCCGGCTTCACGCCCAGCGCCACCAGCATGTCCAGGCAGGCGATGCCCGCGGCGCCGGCGCCGGTGGTGGCCAGCTTGACCTCGCCGATCTTCTTGCCGGCGACTTCCAGGGCGTTCAGCACGGCCGCGCCGACGATGATCGCGGTGCCGTGCTGGTCGTCGTGGAACACCGGGATCTTCATCCGCTCGCGCAGCTTGCGCTCGACGATGAAGCACTCGGGCGCCTTGATGTCCTCGAGGTTGATGCCGCCGAAGGTGGGCTCCAGGCTGGCGATGATGTCGACCAGCTTGTCCGGGTCGCGCTCGTCGATCTCCAGGTCGAACACGTCGATGCCGGCGAACTTCTGGAACAGCACGCCCTTGCCTTCCATCACGGGTTTCCCGGCCAGCGGGCCGATGTCGCCCAGCCCCAGCACGGCGGTGCCATTGGAGATCACCGCGACCAGGTTGCCGCGCGCGGTGTACTCGCTGGCCTTGGTGGGATCGGCGGCGATCTCCTCGCAGGCGTAGGCCACGCCCGGCGAATAGGCCAGGGCCAGGTCGCGCTGGGTCACCATGGGCTTGGTCGCCGTGACCTTCAGCTTCCCGCGCGGCTCCATCCGGTGGTAGTCGAGGGCAGCCTGTTTCAGGTCGTCGCTGGCGGAGGTGTCGGACATCGAAGCGCATTCCAGGGAGCGGATCGGAGATGATACCGGCTCCCCGCCGGGCCGGTCCCGCCGCCGGCGCCGCACGAGGGCCTGCCATGCTGCAACTCGACGCCGTCCAGACGCTGGCCTTCGCCGGCCTCGCGCTGTTCCTGGGCTACGGCCTGTGCCGGATCGTCCCGGTGCTGCGGCGCTACAACCTGCCGCCGCCGGTGATCGGCGGGCTGGTGGTCGCGCTGGCCGCCTGGGCCGCGCACGGCCGCGACGCGACGCTGTTCACGCTCGACACCGGGCTGCAGTCGCCGCTGATGATCGCCTTCTTCACCACCATCGGCATGAATGCCAGCGTGTGGCTGCTGAAGATCAGCGGCCGCCAGGTGCTGCTGTTCCTGCTGCTGGCCTCGGGCTTCGCGGTGGCGCAGAACCTGCTGGGCATGGCGGTGGCGGCCGGGTTCGGCCTGCATCCGCTGTTCGGCGTGCTGGCCGGCTCCACCACCCTGACCGGCGGCCCCGCGACCGGCCTGGCCTTCGCACCGCTGTTCGAAAGCGCCGGCGTGGCCGGAGCCGAGTCGATCGCCGTGGCCTCGGCGATGGCCGGCATCGTCTGCGGCGGCCTGCTGGGCGGCCCGGTGGCGACCCTGCTGATCCGCCGCTTCGGATTGACCTCGGCGCGCCCGGACGACCACCGCGCGCCGCCGGAATCGCCGCTGCTGCCCGCCAGCAGCGAAGCCGAGCGTGAGTACGGGGCCCTGAAGAGCATCGTGGTGATCCTGGTGGCGATGTGGCTGGGTGCCTGGGTGAGCCGCGCGATCTCCGCCACCGGCATCACCCTGCCCGCCTACGTCGGCGCCATGCTGGTCGGCGCCGTTGTGCGCAACGTCGACGACCGCACCGGCTGGGTGCGCCTGTCCGTGCCCACCACCGAGCTGATCGGCAACGTCTGCCTGTCGCTGTTCCTGGCGGTGGCGCTGATGAACCTGAAGCTGTGGGAACTGGCCGGCCTGGCGCTGCCGCTGCTGGTCAACCTGGCGCTGCAGGCCGCACTGGTGGTGGCGTTCTGCGCGGTGGTGTTCCGCGCGATGGGCCGCGACTACGACGCCGCGGTGATGGGCGGCGGCTTCATCGGCTTCATGCTGGGCACCACGGCCAACGCGATGGCGGTGATGCGCACGCTGGTGGAGCGCTACGGCGCCGCCCCGCGCGCGTTCCTGGTCGCGCCGCTGGTGGGTGCGTTCTTCATCGACTTCACCAACGCGCTGATCATCACCGGCTTCATCAACCTGTGGCCGCACTGATGCCGCCGCCCGCGGCAGGCGACGCCGACGTCGCGGTGGTCGGCGCCGGCGTGGTGGGCCTGGCCACGGCCTGGGCGCTGGCCCGGCGCGGCCTGCGCGTGCTGCTGCTGGACCGCGCCGACGGCCCCGGCCTCGGCACCTCGTACGCCAATGGCGCGCAGCTCAGCTACGCCTATACCGATGCGATGGCCGGCCCCGCGCTGTGGCGCCAGCTGCCGGCGATGCTGTCCGGCCGCGACCCTGCGTTCCGCACCCGGGTGTCGGCCGATCCCCACTTCTGGGGCTGGGGCCTGCGCCTGCTGCGCAACGCCACCGCCGCCCGCCAGCACCGCAACACGCTGGACACGCTGGCACTGGCGCTGGAATCGAAGGCCGCGCTGGCCGCGCTGCTGGCCCGCCACCCCCTCGACTTCCAGCACCGGGTCGCAGGCAAGCTGCACGTCTACGCGGACGCCGCGGCGCGCCCGAAGGCGGAAGCGATGATGGCGGCCAAGCGGCCGTTCGGCGTGCGGCAGCAGTGGCTGTCACCGGCCGAAGCTTTGGCGGTCGAGCCCGCGCTGGCAGGCGCCCGCGGAATGGCCGGCGCGGTGTATTCCCCGGAGGAGGCGGCCGGCGATCCGTGGCGCTTCTGCACCGGCCTGCTGGCGCTGCTGCAGGCGGAGTACGGGGTGCAGGCGCGCTTCAATGTCACGCTGCGAGGGCTCCAGCGCGAGCGCATGCACTGGCGACTGTCGGCGGACCCACAGGGCGGAGATGACCTGCGCGTGCGCCAGGTCGTGCTGTGCACCGGCATCGACAGCCACGCGCTGCTGCGCACACTCGGCCTGCGCTCGCCGCTGATGGCGGTCAAGGGCTATTCCTTCACCGCGCCCTGCGGCGCGCTGCCGCCGCGGGCCAGCATCACCGACACCGCGCGCAAGCTGGTGTTCTGCCGGCTGGGCGACCGCGTCCGCGTCGCCGGGCTGGCCGACCTCAATGACTGGGATCCGGCCCCGGCGCCGGCGCGCCTGCAACACCTGGTCGCGCTGGCGCGCGCCTCGCTCCCGGAGGCCGCCGATTACGACCGCATCGCGCACCGCTGGGCCGGCCTGCGCCCGGCCACGCCGGATTCGCGCCCGGTGATCCGTCACGCCTGCGAGGGCCTGGTGCTGAACATCGGCCACGGCATGCTGGGATGGACGCTGGCGATGGGCAGCGGCGAACGCGCCGCGGCGCTGCTCATGGAAGCCGCATGAGGACGTTATCGCCCCGCGTGCCCACGGTGGCATGGGTCGTGTTGGCGACGCTGCTGCTGCAGTGGCCGCTGGCCTTCAACCCCGGCTACTTCAGCCATGATGAACTGCAGTGGGCGGCATTCGCCGACGGCGACCTGCTGGCGCCCTGGCGCGACGTGGCCGCCTTCCAGTACCGCCCGATGACGTTCTCGCTGTGGATGCTGCTGTCGCGCCTGCTGTTCGACACCCCCGTCGCGTTCCACGCGGTGCTGGTGGCCTGGGGCTCCCTCAACGCCGGCCTGTTGTTCGCGGTCGGCCGTCGTTTCGGGATGGGCCCCTGGCCCGCCGCCGCGGGCGCCCTGGCCTTCGCCACCGGCCCCTTCGCCGCGCTGGTCCACGGCTGGGCGGGGTGCCTCGCCGACCTGCTGTGGCTGGGCGGCGCACTGGGTGCGGCGTGGCTGGTGCAACAGACGTCGCGCCCGCTGCTGGCCGGACTGGCCGCCTTCACCTGCACGGCCATCGCCCTGTTGGCGAAGGAAGCGGCCTTCGCCATCCCGCCCCTGCTGGCGGTGGCCTGGCTGTTCGACAGCCGCCAGCGACGCTGGCTCGCGGCGACGCTGGGCGCCGGGATGGCGGCTGCCGGCTGGCTGGTGCTGCGGCTGGACGTGCTGCTGCACGCCCCGCGGGAAGGCAGCCAATACGTCTTGGGCGTGGCCAACGTGCCGCTGCGCTGGCTGGAATACCAGCTGTTCCCGCCACTGGTGCCGGTGCTGGAGGGCTTCACCACCCTGCAGCGACCGCTGCCGGCCGCGATCGCCGGCGCACTGTGGCTGTGGCTGCTGGTCGCGCTGTGGCGGGCGGACCGCCGGTTGGCCCTGCTGTGCCTGCTGGGCGGGATGGCGGCGCTGCTGCCGGTGCTGCCGCTGTCCAGCAGCTGGAACCACTACGGCTATGGCTTCGCCGCCGTCACGGCCATGGCGGTGGCGGCCGCCTGGCGGCCTGCCCGGCGGAGCGGTCGCGTGGCGATCGCCGTGTTCGCCGGCTTGACCCTGCTGCACGGCCTGGCGGTGATGCTGGGCATCCGCCGGGTGGGCGAGGTGCAGGCCCGGTTCTCGCCGGCGCTGGCCGCCGCCGTGCAGTCGCACGCCGGGCCCATGCCGCTGCGTCTGCGCCCGGACCCGGACGCGAAGGCCTGGATCTTCCAACGGCTGACCCACGACATCCCGCGCTACGACGGCGTGGCCATCGGCAACCGCGTGCTGCTGGTGGAAGGCGATGCGCCCGCCGACTACCGCATCCTCGCGGATGGGCGCCTGGTGCGCCTGCGCTAGAGGTCGGCGACGCTTTCCGCCGACACCACCTGCTCCAGGCGGATGCGGTTGGCGAACAGTGAGAATGCGAGCGTGCCCGCGAGGCCGTTCGCGCGCGCCACCCACTGCGGCAGCCAGCGCGGCTCGGCCAGGGTGCCGTCGTCGAACAGCGGCGCGAAGCGCTGCACGTCGGCGAGTGTCATCTTGCCGGCGAACAGCAGCCGGCACAGCCGCAGCTGGCCATGCTTCAGCGCCCAGCGGAAGAAAGTGTGCACGCCGATCAGGCCGCGCAGGTACACGGTGTCCTTGGTGAACGCCGCGCCGCCGGTGGTCGGCACGCCGCGGAACACGCGCTGGGCGGAGGTGAAGCTTTCCACCTCGCCCTGCCCGGACTCGAGGAAATAGCGGAACACCTGCAGGAAGTCGGCGCCCTCCAGCGCCATCGCCACCGCCTCGATGCGCAGGCTGACCCGCTTCATCCGCTCGATGTCGATGCTGCCGGTGATCTGCTCGGCGAACACCGCCAGCCCTTCCTGGGTGGCGGTCACGCGCGGCGACGACAGCGCCAGGCTGGGCAGGTTGCGCTGCTGCTGGCCGTTGAGCGCGGTCAGCGAGTGCACGTAGGCCTCGTGCTGCAGCAGCTGCTGCAGGTCGTAGTCGGAGAACGCGGCACCGGCGCGCAACCGGATGCGGGTGGCGCCGGCGGCGGCCTTGGCGATCAGGTCGGGGTCCAGCTCCACGCCGATCACGCGGCCGTCGAAGAAATCGTCCAGCTCCGCCTGCAGCCGCAGTGCCAGCGCGGTGGCGGAGATTTCCACCTGCTCCGGCAGGGTGATCAGCTCGCGGTCCAGTTCGTCCGCGACCAGCAGGAAGTGGTTGGCCGCCTCGCGGGTGGTCGCACCGCCCGGCAGCGCCTGGTCGGGCGTGCCGAACAGCGCGATCGACAGGTCCGTCACCTGCCGCGTGCCGAGATGCTCCAGCAGTTCCGCGGCCAGCACCCAGCCCTGCGCGGACTCCACCAGGTACTGGCCCAGCGGATGGGTGGGGTCGGCCGCGGCGGCGACGGCGGCCAGCTCGCGGCGCGCCTCGGAGAAATCGTGCTTCGGGTACTGGTAGGCGGGCAGCCGCGGGTTGCCGCGCGCCCAGCCGTCCAGGAAGGCCTGCTGCTCGCTGGCCGGCCAGCTGGCCAGGCTGAGCAGGCGGATCGGCTTCGCCGCGCGCGCCAGGCGCGCATCCAGCGCGGCGTGATGGGCGACGGCGTCAGCGCCGGCCATGCGTCGCGCCCGGCCGCTTGCGCGGCGGCTTGCCTGCCGTGCGCGCCTCGGCCTTCTGCGCCAGCCGGGTGGCCAGCTGCTGGGCGGCGCCCGCCACCTCCTCGGACAGCTTGAGGAAGTTGGCGACCCGCTCGGCCGCCAGGTCGCCGCGCTCCACCGCCGCGCGCACGGCGCAGCCGGGCTCCTTCGCGTGCCGGCAATCGCGGAAGCGGCACTGCGCGGCCAGCGCCTCGATGTCGGCGAAGCTCTCGGCCACGGCCTCCTCGCCGGTCGGCTTGAGTTCGCGCATCCCCGGCGTGTCGATCAGGCAGGCGCCGGACGGCAGCGCGATCAGCGCACGATGGGTGGTGGTGTGGCGGCCGCGCGCGTCGCTGGCGCGGACGGCGCCGGTCTTCATCTTCTCGGTGCCAAGCAGCGTATTAGTCAGCGTGGACTTGCCTGCGCCGGAACTGCCCACCAGCACGATGCTGTGCCCCGCCTGCAGCCACGGCGCCAGCACGTCGGCCGCAGCCGGGTCCTTGGCATTCACCGCGCGCACCGGCACCTCCAGCGCGCGCAGGTCGGCGAGCGCCGCCGCGGCGTCGGTGCCGTCCTTGTCGGATTTGGTCAACACCACCACCGGCTGCACGCCGCTGCCGGCGACCAGCAGCAGGTAGCGCTCGATCCGGCGCGGATTGAAGTCGCCGTCCAGGCCGCAGACCACGAACACGGTGTCGATGTTGGCGGCGATCACCTGCTGGCGGTAGTGCTCGCCGGCCGCGCCACGCTTGATCGCCGAGAACCGGGGCAGCAGCGCGACGATGCGCAGGGCATTCGGCGCCTCGCCCTCCACCAGCACCCAGTCACCCACCGCGGGGCGGGCTTCGGGGCTGATCTCGCCCTTGCGGTAGCTGCCGGCGCGCTGCCATTCCGGCAGCGACTCCGCCGGGAACACCGCATCGAGGGTCTCGCAGACCCGGTAACCGCTGCGGTGCTGCTCGACGATGCGGGCCGGCCGCGCCGCGGGGTGCGCCGCCAGCCGGTCCGCCCAGGCGGGAGGGAGGGTCTCCGGCGTCCAGTGCCAGCCGATGGCGGACAGCGTGGGCGACGCGGCAGGCGGGGTCATGCGGGGCGGCCAGGGGTCATGCCGCGGATTCTAGCCCCGGCCGGACGCGCCGGCCCGGCCACTGCCGCGCCGCGCCTGCATTTCCGCTAGGCTTTGCCATCCTGTCCGCCTGCCCACGCCGATGTCCGCGTTCAACCCCCGCAACAAGATCGCCACCCGCACCCGCCTGACCGAAGTCCGCTACGAAATCCGGGGGGAACTGGCGCGACGGGCGCGCGAATTGGAAGGCCAGGGCCGCAAGCTCATCAAGCTCAACATCGGCAACCCGGGCGCCTTCGGGTTCCGCGCGCCCGAGCACCTGCAGGACGCCATCGCCGGCCGCATCGCCCGCACCGACCCGTACACCCACCAGCAGGGCCTGCCGGAAGCGCGCGAGGCCATCGCCGCGTTCCACAAGCAGCGCGGCACGCCGAACGCGGTGCCGGAGCGGGTGTTCGTGGGCAACGGCGTGTCCGAGCTGATCGACATCTCGCTGCGCGCCCTGTTGAACCCCGGCGAGGAAGTGCTGGTGCCCTCGCCCGACTACCCGCTGTGGAGCGCGGCCACCATCCTCAACGACGGCCGCCCGGTCTACTACAAGCTGGACCGCGAGAACGGCTTCCTGCCCGATCCCGAGCAGATCGAGTCGCTGGTGTCCTCGCGCACCCGCGCCATCGTGCTGATCAACCCCAACAATCCCACAGGCGCCACCTATCCGCGCGACCTGCTGGAGCGCATCGTCGAGATCGCCCGCCGCTATCGCCTGCTGCTGCTGGTGGACGAAATCTACGACGGCATCCTCTACGACGATGCCACCTTCCAGCCGGTCGCGCCGCTGGCCGGCGACCTGCCGTGCATGAGCTTCGGCGGCCTGTCCAAGGTGCACCGCGCCTGCGGCTGGCGCGTCGGCTGGGCGGTATTGAGCGGCGACCCGCTGGCCTGCGGCGACTTCCACCACGCGCTGGACCTGCTGGGCGCGCTGCGCCTGTGCGCCAACGTGCCAGGCCAGTTCGCCATCGAACAGGCGCTGCATGGCACCGACACCATCGGCGAACTGGTCCGCCCCGGCGGCCGCCTGTACGAAACCCGCCGCGCACTGATCGACAGCTGCGCCGCCAGCGACCACCTGTCGCTGGTGCCGCCGGCCGGCGCGCTGTACGGCTTCCCGCGCGTGGTGGGCGACGCCGCACGGGGCTTCGACGACCACGAATTCGCGCTGGAGATGCTGGAGCAGGAAGACGTGCTGATTGTCCCCGGCACCAGCTTCAACGTGCCCTACCGGGACCATTTCCGCGTCACCCTGCTGCCCGAGGCACCGGTGCTGCGCGAAGTGTTCAGCCGCGTCGACCGCGTGCTGACCCGGCGCGCCGAGCGCGCGCAGCGGCAGAGCGCGGTGGCCTGATGGCGGCCGCCCTCGCCTATCTCGCGCTGGGCGATTCGTACACCATCGGCGAAGGCGTGGAGGACGCCGGCCGCTGGCCGGTGCAGCTGGCCGCGCGGCTGCGTGCGTTGGGGATCCCGCTCGCCGATCCCCGCATCATCGCCACCACCGGCTGGACCACCGACGAGCTGGCGGCGGCGATGGACGCGGCCGAACCGCTGGGCGACTGGGCGTTCGTGTCGCTGCTGATCGGGGTCAACAACCAGTACCGGGGCCGCCCGGTGGACGACTACGCGGCCGAATTCCAGCGCCTGCTCCGGCGCGCGATCGCGCTGGCCGGCGGCCGCGCCGACCGGGTGCTGGTGCTGTCCATTCCCGACTGGGGCATGACGCCGTTCGCCCTCGCCAGCGGGCGCGACCGCCCGGCCATCGCCGCCGCGCTTGACGCCTGCAACGCGGCCGCGCGCGAGGCCTGCGCGGCGGCGGGCGTGGCGTTCGTCGACATCACCGGCATCTCCCGTGCGCCCGACACGGCGGGCCTGCTGGCGGAAGACGGCCTGCATCCCTCCGCCGCGCAGTACGCCCGCTGGACCGACGCCGCGCTGCCGGTGGCACGCGCCCTGCTGGGGGGTTAGCCGCCCCCGGGCGGGCACAGCGCGACGCGGCGGGTACGCTGGTCGATGGCCAGCACCTGGCGCGCCAACACGTGGGCCCCCACCAGCACCTCCGGGAACGCGTCCGACACCCGCACCTCCAGCCCGGGCCACTGCAAATCCCCCAGGACCAGCGGGCCGCCGAGCACGCCGCGCGCGGTGTCGATGCGCCCGTTGGTCAGCTGCCCCGGCCCCGCGGCCTGCAGCGGCGAGCCCGGGATGCGGTCGTAGAGCGCCTTCGGCACCAGCACGGCGACATTGGCGCCGGTGTCCAGGTGCGCGGTGGTCGCAACGCCGGCGACCGTGGCCGGCACGCGGAACGGGCGCTCGTAGCCCAGGCTGCCGGCAGCCTCCGGCGCCAGGCCCGGCGCGGGGGTGAACAGCAGCCGGCGCGCGGGGTAGTCGAGCACCAGCAAGCCGTCGGCGAAGAAGTCCCGGCCGAGGATGCCGTCGAAGCGCTGCGCCTCCGTCAGCCGCGAGGCGTAGTCGCGGGTGATCACCTCCACGTCGCGCCGCGCCAGCCCGCCGAGGGCCAGCGCGTCCAGCCGCACGGTCTCGCTTCGGGTGGTCCGCACGCCATCGGAGTTGGCCACCGCACCCTGGGGAGACAGCCCCAGCGCCGCGACCAGACGCGCGTCCGCGCGCCCCATCCCGCTGGCGCCGGTGTCCACCGCGAACCGGTAGGGGCCGCCGCCGTTGACCCGGGCCTCGACGTAGACGCGACCATCGACCAGCGCGAACGGCACGCTGACCGGGGCCTGCCGCGCCGCCACCTGCACTGCACGACAGGCCTCGGACGGCGGGACGGGCGACTGCGCGGCGGCGGGGGACAGTGCGCAGGCCGTGGCGAGGGACAGGACGGCGCGGGACACGAAGATGGACATCGAACACTCCAGGCGAGGGCACGCCGCTGCGGCGCGCCGGTCCATCACCGGATACCGCCTGGCCGCCCGCGGTTGCGCCCGCACGCCCGCCCCCCGCGGCGTAAAATGGAAGACCCGCGTCCGGAACCCCGCCATGTCGCTTGATCCCGCCCTGCGCACCCGCATCGAATCGCTGCTGGCCGCCCATCCCGTCGTGCTGTTCATGAAGGGCAACCCCGGCGCGCCGGCCTGCGGCTTCTCCGCCAAGGCCGTGGGCGCGCTGGATGCCGCCGGCGCGACCTACGCGCACGTGGACGTGCTGGCCGACCCCGAGATCCGCGAGGGCATCAAGGCCTACGGCGACTGGCCGACCATCCCGCAGCTCTACATCGGCGGCGAGCTGGTGGGCGGCTCGGACATCATCGTGCAGATGGCCGGCAGCGGCGAACTGCACGCCGCGCTGGGCCTGCCCGCGCCCGACCGCACCCCGCCGCAGATCACCATCACCCCGGCCGCCGCCGAGATGCTGAAGCAGGCACTGGCCAACGCCGGCGAGGGCTATGCCCTGCAGGTGGACGTGGACCGCGGCTTCAACGCACGCCTGCAGCTGGCGCCGGTGGACCCCGCCGCCATCGCCAGCGAATCCGCCGGCATCCGCGCCCAGTTCGACCTCGCCAGCGCCCAGCGCGCGCGCGGCATGACCATCGACTGGGCGGACGATGCCCGCGGCAAGGGGCTGGTGATCGACAACCCCAACGCGCCCCCCAAGGTGCAGCCGCTCACGCCCGCGCAGGCGCGCGACCGCGTGCAGGCCGGCGATCTGGTGCTGGTGGACGTCCGCCCGCCGCAGGAGCGCGCGCTGGCGGAAGCGCCGGTGGCGTTCCGCACGCTCGACGACGGCGTCGAGGAACTGGAAGCGCTGCCGAAGGACACCCCGCTGGCGTTCCTGTGCCAAGCCGGCGGCCGCAGCGCACAAGCGGCGGAACACTTCCGCGCGCTGGGCTTCACCGCCGTGTTCAATGTCATTGGCGGCATCGCCGCGTGGGCTGATCTCGATCCGGCCGTGCCGCGCTACTGAGCACGGCACGCCCCCCACGATCAGAATCCGCCGCCCGCCGCCAGCCACGCCCGCTCGTCGGGCGTGTCGGTGCGGCCCAGCGCCGCATTGCGGTGCGGAAAGCGACCGAAGCGCGCGATCACGTCGCGGTGGGCGACGGCATACCCCAGCAGGTCGGCATCGCCCAGCGCGGTGAACAGGCCCACCGCGCGCTGCTGGTCGGCCATCGCTTCGGAATGCTCGAACGGCAGGTAGAAGAAGAACCGCAGCGCCGGCTCGACCTGCGCGTCGAACCCCGCGTCGATGGCGCGACCGGCGACATGCAGCGCCAGCGGATCGGTGGCGAAGGCGTGGCCGCTGCCGCGGAAGATGTTGCGCGGGATTTGGTCCAGCAACAGCACCAGCGCCAGCGCACCGTCGGCGTCGGCCATCCAGTCGTCGCACTCGCGGCGGGCCGCGGCGAAATGCGCGTCCTGCCAGCGCGTCCGGCATTCTTCGTCGAACGCCGCGCCGCCACGGAACCATTTGCCCATGCCCGCCTCGCGCCAGAAGGCGACGATACCGGCAGGGTCACTGCGTTTCCGGTTCATGTCCGCTCCCCCGCCCTCCGAAACAGGTTCGTCCCGTGCCCCTGTGCCATCGCGACGGGCCGGGTGCCTCACTCGATCTTGAATTGCCTGTTCCGCGCATCCAGGGTCAGGATGTGGCCCAGGAAAAGCGCGTTCCCGACCATGCCTTCCATCCCGGAGCCCTTCATCAGCCACCGCTGCATGGCCGGCATCCCTTCCACATAGGTCACTTCCGACAGCTTCAACGCCGTGCCCGAAATCAGGACCTGCTGCTCGGACGGCGCGGACACGACCTTCAGGGCCGTTCCCCACGAGTTGCCTGTTTCGACTTTGACACTGCCATCCGCCGTCCTCAGCCGCTTCCAGTTTTCCTCGGTGGTGATGAGCTGGTAACCGCTGCTGCCGGAGTCGTACAGCAGTTTCAGGCGCGTACCACCGAGCGTCGCCGGAAGCAAGATCTTGCGTTTCTTGAATTCGAACGGCACGAACCCGGTGCCTGCGACGCGCTCGACGAACGAACAGGCATCGCGCTTCATGTCCAGGACGACCACGCGCTTTTCCAGCACGTCGGCGCCGAGGGTCCCGATGATGTTCTCGGCGTCCGGCTTGTCGAACTCCACCGCGCTGCCGTACGCCTTCAGCGCGAACTTGCGCGAGGAAACCTGCAGGCCGCCGACCCCGAACCCCAGCGCCACCTGCGGCGACGTGGCGTCGAGCGCGAAAGCCGTCGGGAACCGGTCGCGGATCGACTGCAAGGGCGTCCTGTACAGGATCGTGCTCGGCGCCCCGAAATCCAGCTGCATGAAGAATTGCTTGTCGATGCCCCTGATCTTCACCGGGAGCAGCAACGCGGCATGGGCGTTGCCGTCCATCGCCTGCCAGTGGATCGGCACGGCTTCCGCGCTCCCCACGACGTCGAGGGCGTTCTCCGCCGGGCTGAATTTCCGGTCGAAATAGACATAGCCGCCTGCCAGCGACAGGACCAGGACGACCACGAAGGCCAGTGCGATCTTCTTCAGCAGTTTCATTGCTTGCGTGGCCCCTCTATCGGAAGTCGGAATCGAAAGCGCGATGCCGGCTGCGCGGCGGCATCGCGATGGTCAGGCGCGCTATTCGTCGAACCGCAGGTGGCGCACCGACTTGCCGTTGCGGCGGATCAGCTTCAGCGACTCGATGCCGACCTTGATGTGGTTCTGAACGAACTCGGCCGACACCTTGGCGTCGCTGGCCTCGGTCTTCACCCCTTCCGGGATCATCGGCTGGTCGGACACCAGCAGCAGCGCGCCGCAGGGGATGCGGTTGGCGAAGCCGGCGGCGAACACGGTGGCGGTCTCCATGTCGATGGCCATGCAGCGCATCGCCCGCAGCCGGTCCTTGAACTCGTCGTCGTGCTCCCAGACCCGGCGGTTGGTGGTGAACACGGTGCCGGTCCAGTAGTCCAGCTCCATGTCGCGGATGCTGGTGGAGATCACGCGCTGCATCGCGAACGCGGGCAGCGCCGGCACCTGCGGCGGCAGGTAGTCGTCGCTGGTGCCCTCGCCGCGGATGGCGGCGATCGGCAGCACCAGGTCGCCCAGCTGGTTCTTGCGCTTCAACCCGCCGCACTTGCCGAGGAACAGCACGGCCTTGGGTTCGATGGCGGACAGCAGGTCCATCACCGTGGCCGCGTTGGGGCTGCCCATGCCGAAGTTGATCATGGTGATGCCGTCGGCGGTGGCGCTGGGCATGGGCCGGTCGGTGCCGACGATCGGGGCGCCGGTGAGCTCCGAGAAATGCGCGAGGTAGCCGCCGAAGTTGGTCAGCAGGATGTGCTGGCCGAAGCCGTCCAGCGGCACCCCGGTGTAGCGCGGCAGCCAGTTGTTGACGATGTCCTGTTTGCTCTTCATGGGCGATCCTTGTTTTGCCCCGATTCTAACCGGCCGCCCCGCGACCCATGACCTCGGTCATGTGGCGGCCGCCGCGGGTTGGCGCTAGGGTGCGGACACGCACCACCGCACATGGGGATCCCTGCATGAAACCGTTGACCGCCGCCGTCCTGGCGGCGTTGCTGGCCGGCTGCGCCAGCGCGCCGCAGAAGCCGGCCACGCCCGCGAAGCCCTACGACTTCGCCGCCGATCCGTATCCCAGCACCTACCAGCGCGTCGCCTCGCCGACGGTGCTGCTGCAGCATGCGACCGTGCTCACCGGCACCGGCACGCGGCTGGACGATGCCGACGTGCTGATGCGCGACGGCAGGATCGCCGCCGTCGGCCAGGCCCTGGAAGCGCCGGCCGACGCCGTGCGCGTGGACGCCACCGGCAAGTGGATCACGCCCGGCATCATCGACATCCACTCCCACCTCGGCGTGTACCCCAGCCCGGGTGTGAGCGCGCACAGCGACGGCAACGAGGCGACCTCGCCGGTGACCCCCAATGTCTGGGCGGAGCACTCGATCTGGCCGCAGGACCCCGGCTTCCTCACCGCCATGGCGGGCGGCATCACCAGCCTGCAGGTGCTCCCCGGCAGCGCCAACCTGATCGGCGGTCGCGGGGTCACCCTGAAGAACGTCCCGGCCACCACCTACCAGGGGATGAAGTTCCCCGGCGCGCCCTGGGGCCTGAAGATGGCCTGCGGCGAGAACCCGAAGCGCGTCTACGGCCAGCGCGGCGGCCCCGGCACCCGCATGGGCAACGTGGCGGGCTACCGCGCCGCCTTCGCCGAGGCGGCGGAGTACATGAAGAAGCGCAAGGCCGGCGGCAAGGACGCCGAAGGCAAGCGCGACTACAAGAACGACACCCTGGCGGGCGCCATCAATGGCGACATCCGGGTGAACATCCACTGCTACCGCGCGGACGAAATGGCCACCATGCTGGACCTGGCCAAGGAGTTCGGCTTCAAGATCGCCGCCTTCCACCACGGCGTGGAGGCCTACAAGATCGCCGACCGGCTGGCCGCCGAAGGCGTCTGCGGCGCGCTGTGGGCCGACTGGTGGGGCTTCAAGATGGAGAGCTTCGACGGCATCCAGGAGAACATCGCGCTGGTGGACCGCGTGCCCGGCGGCTGCGCCATCGTGCACTCCGACTCCGAGGAAGGCATCCAGCGGCTCAACCAGGAAGCGGCCAAGGTGATCGCCAACGCCCGGCGCGCCGGCATGGCCATCGCGCCGGAACACGCCATCCGCTGGCTGACCGCCAACCCCGCCAAGGCGATGGGGATCGACGACCAGACCGGCACGCTGGAAGCCGGCAAGATGGCCGACGTGGTGCTGTGGAACGGCAATCCGTTCAGCAGCTACGCGCAGGCGGAACAGGTGTACATCGACGGCGCCCGCCTCTACGACCGCCGCGACCCCGCGCGCCAGCCGCGCTCGGATTTCATGCTCGGCCAATCCACCGCGACCGGAGGTGTGCGATGAACCTGCGTCCCCTTCGGCGCCTGGCGCTGGCCGCGGCCCTGCTGGCCGCCACCGGCACCGCCACGGCGCAGGACCTGCTGGTCCGCAACGCCACCGTGCACACCGCCAGCGCGCGCGGCACCCTGCGCAACACCGACGTGCTGGTGAAAAACGGCCGCATCGCCGCGATCGGCACGGGCCTGGCCGCCGCCGGCGCGCCGGTGGTCGATGCGCAGGGCGCGCCGCTGACGCCGTCGCTGTTCGGCGGCATCACCGACATCGGCGTCGAGGAAGTGTCCGGCGAGTCGTCGACCGTGGATGCCACCCTGGCGCTGGGCGCGAATGCCGCCGACATGCGGGTGCGCCCGGAATTCGACGTCACCTTGGCCTACAACCCCGAGTCGGTGCTGGTGCCGGTGGCGCGGGTGGAAGGCATCGGCTGGACGCTGCTGTCGGCCGGCAGCCGGCCCGGCGGCTCGCTGGTGGGCGGCCAGGGCGGCGTGGTGCGACTGGACGGCAGCCTGGACGCGGTCGGTCCGCGCGCGCTGTTCGTCACCCTCGGCGGCGACGGCGCCAACCTGAGCGGCAGCTCGCGGGCCGCCCAGTGGATGCTGCTGGACCAGCTGGTGGACGAAGTGCGCGGCCGGATCCCGCAGGACTCGCAGTTCGCCCTGCTCACGCCGGCCGGCCGCACGACGCTGGCCAAGTACATCGGCGGCGGTGGCCGCGTGATGGTGCGGGTGCAGCGCGCGGCCGACATCGCCCGCCTACTGCGCTGGGCCAGACAGCGCGACGTGCGCATCGCCGTGGTGGGCGGCGCCGAGGCGTGGAAGGTGGCGCCGCAACTGGCCGCCGCGGGCGTGCCGGTGTTCGTGGACGCGCTGGCCAACCTGCCGGCCGATTTCGACGAGATCGGCGCAACCCTGGAGAACGCCGCGCGCCTGCACGCGGCCGGCGTGCCGGTGTCCTTCTTCCAGGGTGGCGATGCCTCGCACAACGCGCGCAAGATCCGCCAATTGGCGGGCAACGCGGTGGCCAACGGCCTGCCGTGGGAAGCCGGCCTGGCCGGGCTGACCGCGGTGCCGGCGGCGGCGCTGGGCACTGGCGGGGCGGTCGGCGCCACCATCGCGGTCGGCCAGCGCGCCGACCTGGTGCTGTGGACCGGCGATCCGCTGAACGTGGCCAGCGTCGCAAGCCAGGTCTGGCTGGACGGGCGCGCGATCCCCATGCGCAGCCGCCAGACCGAGCTGCGCGACCGCTACATGCACCCCGACAACGGCCTGCCCCGCAGCTATCCGGACGGCGCGCGCTGACCCCGCAACGCGGCGCGGCCACCGGGATGGCCGCGCCGCACAATGCATGCCGGCGCGAGTTGCGGTAGCTTCGCCACCCATAACGACGATACGGAAAAGGGAAGCGCCATGCGCATCGGGATCATCGCGGATTCGGCCTGCGACCTGCCGAACGATTTCATCGAGCGGGAAAACATCACCATCCTGCCGGTGACGGTGCAGATCGGCCAGGCGGTCCTGGCGGACGTCCGCAACGAGGAGGCCACCATGAGCTTCCTCAGCGGCGAAACCGCGGCACGCGCCTTCGAGGCGGAAACCACGCCGTTCACCGTGCAACAGGTCCACGACCTGTTCCTGAACAAGCTGGTGCACGACTACGACTACGTGTTCTGCATCACCACCACGCGCACCCGCAGCGGCATCCACGACAACGCGCAGCAGGCCAGCTTCACCATCCTCAACGACTACAAGCAGGTGCGGTCGGCGTCGGGCAACAACACGCCCTTCGCACTGCGCGTGATCGACAGCCAGAGCGTCTTCGCCGGCGTGGGCGTCCCGGTGATCGAAGCCGCCCGCATGCGCGCGGCGGGTGAGACGCCGCCGCGCATCCGCGCGCACCTGGAGAGCGTGGCCGCCAAGACCCACGCCTACATGGTGCCGCCGGACCTGAACTACCTGCGCAACCGCATCAAGAAGCGCGGCGACAAGAGCGTCAGCTTCCTCAGCGCCACGCTGGGCACCGCGCTGGACATCAAGCCGATCCTGCACTGCAACCAGGGCGAAACCGGCCCGGTGGGCAAGGTGAAGGGCTTTTCCGCGGCCAGCAAGAAGCTGTTCGAATTCACCAGCGAGCGCGTGGCCTCCGGCCTGCTGGTGCCCACCGTCAACCTGAGCTACGGCGGCGCGCTGGACGAGATGCGCGCCCTGCCCGGCTACGAACAGCTGCGCAACGTCTGCGCCGACCGCGGCGTGGAGGTCTACGAGAGCTTCATGGGGCTGTCCGGCCTGGTGAACGTCGGCCGGGGCGCGCTGGTGGTCGGCTTCGCGGCGCAACCGCACCGCTTCGGCTGACCGATACACGGCCTCCACACCGCCACCGGCACACTGCGCTCCTCTTCCCCACGCGACCCACCCATGACGACGCGCTACTACATCCGCCTGCCCGACCCCAGCCTCGCCCGCGGCGACGATCCCGACCTCAGCTTCCACTCGCAGGGCGCTGAGGGCTTTGCCGAAGAGCTGCAGCTGGCGTTGCGCGAGGATGCGCTGTTCCAGCGTTGGCGGGGCAGGCAGGAGGAGCCCGACGACGTCGATCCGACGCTGGGTGCGACCGACCCGGAGACCCGGGTCAGCGGCCAGCAGGCCGACCTGCACATCGACCTGGTGGTGGACACGCGCCTGCCGTCCGCGCTGCTGCGCCAGCGCATGGCGCTGTTGGCCGGCAGCCACTGGCAGTTGCGCGACGTCACCGCGGCCTGACTCCGTACACCCGCCATGACGCCCGTGCTGCTGTCATGGAGCGGCGGCAAGGATGCCGCTTGGGCGCTGCACGTGCTGCGCCAGCGCGGCGAGGTCGAAGTGGTCGGCCTGCTGACCACGCTGACCGAAGGCTTCGACCGCATCTCGATGCAGGGCATCCGCCGCGAGGTCCTGCACGCGCAAGCCCGGGCGGCCGGCCTGCCAGTGATCGAGGCATGGATCCCGCAAGTCGCCGGCAACGCGGCCTACATCGCCAGCTTCGCGAACGCATTGGCAGATGCACGGGCCCGCCGGCCGGGCCTGTCCCACGTCGCATTCGGGGACCTGTTCCTGGCGGACATCCGCGCTTGGCGTGAAACGCTGTGCGCCGGGCTGGGCTGGACGCCGCTGTTCCCGCTGTTCGGCAGCGACACCCGGTCGCTGGCACGCACGATGCTCGAAGGCGGCCTGCGCGCCACCGTGTGCTGCGTGGACACGACCCAGCTGGACGCCGGATTCGCAGGCCACGCCTTCGACATGGCCCTGCTCGCCAATCTGCCCGGCAGCGCCGACCCCTGCGGAGAGCACGGCGAATTCCACACCTGCGTTGCCGCCGGACCGATGTTCGCCGCGCCGCTGGCCCTGCGCCGCGGTGCCACGGTGTTGCGCGACGGGCGCTTCGCCTACACCGACTTCACGCTGGCCTGAGCGCGCCGCTCAGGCGCGCAGCGCCGCCGCGTGGTGGGCGATGTGCTCGCCGATGAAGCTGGCGATGAAGTAGTAGCTGTGGTCATGCCCCGGCTGCATGCGCAGGTAGACCGGATAGCCGGCCGCATCGGCGGCGTCCTTCAGCCGCCACGGCTGCAGTTGGGCATCGAGGAATTCGTCGGCCTCGCCTTGGTCGACCAGCACCGGCAGCTTTTCCGCTGCCGCCCTGATCCGTTCGCTGGCGTCGTACTGCTTCCACGCTTCGCGGTCGTCGCCGAGGTAGGCGGAAAACGCCTTCTCGCCCCACGGCACCTGCGACGGCGCGACGATCGGCGAGAACGCCGACACGCTGCGATAGCGGCCGGGCTTCGACAAGGCCACCACCAGCGCGCCGTGGCCGCCCATCGAATGCCCGCTGATCGCACGCGCCGCGGTCACCGGGAAGTGCGCCTCGATGAGCGCCGGCAGTTCCTCGGCCACGTAGTCGAACATGCGGTAGTGCGCGGCCCACGGCGCCTGCGTGGCGTTGACGTAGAAGCCCGCGCCCTTGCCGAGGTCGTAGCCGTCCGCGTCCGCCACGTCGTCGCCGCGCGGACTCGTGTCCGGGCAGACGATGGCGATGCCGTGCTCCGCCGCGTAGCGCTGCGCGCCGGCCTTGGTGATGAAGTTCTGCTCGGTGCAGGTCAGCCCCGACAGCCAGTACAGCACCGGCACCGGGCCCTCCTGCGCCTGCGGCGGCAGGTAGATCGCGAAGGCCATGTCGCAGCCCAGCACCGCCGAGCGGTGCCGGTACACGTCCTGCCAGCCGCCGAAGCTCGCGCGGTGTTCGATGCGTTCCATCACGCCACCTCCCTCAGAAATGCACCACCGAGCGGATCGATTTGCCCTCGTGCATCAGGTCGAAAGCCTCGTTGATCCGCTCCAGGCCCATGGTGTGGGTCACGAACGGCGCCAGGCGGATCTCGCCCGCCATCGCCTCCTCCACCATGCCCGGCAGCTGGCTGCGGCCCTTCACGCCGCCGAAGGCGGTGCCCAGCCACTTGCGGCCGGTGACCAGCTGGAACGGGCGGGTGGAAATCTCCTGCCCGGCGCCGGCCACGCCGATGATCACGCTCTGGCCCCAGCCGCGGTGCGCGCATTCCAGCGCCGCGCGCATCACGTTGACGTTGCCGATGCACTCGAAGCTGTGGTCCACGCCCCAGCCGGTCATCTCCACGACCACCTGCTGGATCGGCTTGTCGAAGTCCTTGGGGTTCACGCAGTCGGTGGCGCCCATGTCGCGCGCCATCGGGAACTTGTCGGGATTGGTGTCGATGGCGATGATCCGCCCCGCCTTCGCCCGCTGCGCGCCCTGGATGACGGCCAGGCCGATGCCGCCCAGCCCGAACACCGCGACCGAATCGCCTGCCTGCACCCTGGCGGTGTTCTGCACCGCGCCCAGGCCGGTGGTGACGCCGCAGCCGAGCAGGCAGACCTGTTCGTGGTTGGCCTCGGGGTTGATCTTCGCCAGCGAGACTTCGGCCACCACCGTGTACTCGCTGAAGGTGCTGCAGCCCATGTAGTGGTACAGCGGCTGGCCGTTGTAGCTGAAGCGGGTGGTGCCGTCCGGCATCACGCCCTTGCCCTGGGTGGCGCGCACCGCCGTGCACAGGTTGGTCTTGCCGGACTTGCAGAACAGGCACTCGCCGCACTCGGCGGTGTACAGCGGGATCACGTGGTCGCCCGGCTGCACGCTGGTCACGCCCTCGCCCACCTCCACCACCACGCCCGCGCCCTCGTGGCCCAGCACGCAGGGGAACAGGCCCTCCGGGTCGTCGCCCGACAGCGTGAACGCGTCGGTGTGGCAGACGCCGGTGTGGGTGATCTTCACCAGCACTTCCCCGGCCTTGGGCGGGGCGACGTCGATCTCGACGATCTGCAGCGGCTGGCCAGCGGCGAAGGCGACGGCGGCGCGGGATTTCATGGGCAGGCTCCTGGGAACAGGGGGAATCATTTGAGGTAGGACCGCACCAGCGCGATCACGTCGTCGATGCTCTGCTGGTGCTGCTTGCGAAGCTTGGGATCGGCGGCGAGCTGGGTGAATTCCTCGCGCAGGTGGCTGTCGAGGATCTCGGCCATCAGCCCGTTCACCGCGCCGCGCAACGCGGCCAGCTGCTGCAGGATCGGCGCGCACTCGCTGCCCGCCTCCACCGCGCGCTCCAGCGCATCCACCTGGCCGCGGATGCGGCGCAGGCGGGTGGTGGCGCGCTTCTTGTCTTCGGGCGAGTGCGGCACGCGGCGTCTCCGATACTGGAGGGGAGTATATGGCAAACCCGGCCCGGCGGGCATGCCTAGCCCGTGTTCTGGATGCCCGCGGCGATGCCGTTGACCGTGGAGACCAGCGCGCGCAGCAGCGCCTCGTCGGTGCGCCCGCCTTCGCGCCAGCGCCGCAGGAGGTCCACCTGCAGCAGGCTGATCGGATCGACGTAGGGATTGCGCAGGCGGATCGACAACCGCAGCCGGTAGTCTCCCGCCAACAGGGTGTCGCGCCCCTTGATGGCCAGGATCGCGTCGCGGGTGCGGGCGAACTCGTCCGCGATGCGCGGGAAGAACGCGGCATGCGCCTCGCCTGCGAGCCGCGAATAGCGCTCGAAGATGGCGATGTCGGATTTCGCCAGCAGCATTTCCACGTCGTCGACCACCGTGGCGAAGAACGGCCAGTCGCGGGCCATCGCCGCCATCGCCTCGCATCCGTGCCGGTCGATTCCCTGCGCCAAGGCGGTCCCGATGCCGTACCAGCCGGTCAGGCCGGAGCGGTTCTGCGACCAGGCGAACACCCACGGAATGGCGCGCAGGTTGGCGATCCTCCCGTCACGCCGTCGCGACGGGCGTGAGCCGAGATGCAGCTGCTCGATCACGTCGATCGGCGTGGCGGCACGGAAATAATCGGGAAAACGCGGATCCTCGTGCACCAGCGCGCGGTAGTGCGTCCGCGAGGCCTGCGCCAGCCCGGTGGCCAGCGCGCGCCATGCCTCTTCGCGTGGTTCCGGCCGACGCGGCCGCAGCGAGGCACGCAGCACCGCGCCGGCGGTCTGTTCCAGGTTGCGCAGCGCCAGCGCCCGGATGCCGTACTTGCGATGGATCACTTCGCCCTGCTCGGTGACGCGCAGGGCGCCGTCCACCGAGCCGCGCGGCGCGGCGATGATCGCCCGCTCCGTCTTGCCGCCCCCGCGGCTCACCGAGCCACCGCGGCCATGGAAAAACGCCAGCTGCACGCCGGCGTCACGCGCCACCTCCAGCAGTTCCACTTGCGCGCGCTGCAGGGCCCAGCGCGAAGCCAGCAGGCCGCCGTCCTTGGCACTGTCCGAATACCCCAGCATCACCACCTGGCGCCCGCCGCGCCGGGCAAGGTGGCGGCGATAGACGGGATCGTCGAACAGCGCGCGCATCACCCGCGGCGCGGCCTGCAGGTCGTCCACGGTCTCGAACAGCGGTGCCACGTCCAGCGGCACGGTGCCGTCGGCGTCCGCGCAGCCCGCCTGCCGCGCCAGCGCCAGCACCGCCAGCGCATCGGCGGCGCTGCGGCTCATGCTGATGATGTACAGGCCGATCGCCTCCGGCCCGAAACGCCGCCGTGCCTCCACCACGGCCGCGAAGGCCACCAGCGTTCCGGCGGCGTCCGGCGCATCCGGCGCGGCGACCACCTCGCCATCGAGCAACGCATGCAGGCGTGCGACGCGGGCCTCGACCTCGCACCTGCTCCAGTCGGGATCGCCCAGCAACGCCGCCAGCGCGGCGTCGTGCACCGCGGAATCCTGGCGCAGATCCAGGGTCGCCAGGTGGAAGCCGAAACACTGCACGCGCCGGACCAACCGCCGCACTGCGAAGCGGCCTGCGTGCTCGCCCCGGTGGTGGGCCAGGCTGGCGTCGATCGTCTCGAGGTCATCCAGCAGGTCGCCGGGCGCGGCATAGCCGCGGGCGGCATCGTTGGCGGCCGTGGCCTCCAGCCGCAGGCGCATCGCCTCCAACAGCTGCCGATAGGGCATGTCGACGTGGCGCGGCTCGACACCCGCCACATCGCCCAGCAGGGCGCGCGCGCGGGCAATGCGGTTCTCGATCCCGGCGTCCACCCCGACGCGGTCGCGGCTCTGGGTGAGCAGCGTCGCCAGCCGGCCCAGGTCTTCGCGGTACTTGCCCAATACCTGCGCGCGCTGCGCTTCCAGCGCCGCCAGCACGGTGGCGGCCCCGATGTTGGGGTTGCCGTCCATGTCCCCGCCCACCCAAGTGCCGAACCGCAGCACGGGCGGCAGCGGCATGGCCTGTCCGTAGGCGCGGACGATCGCCGCGTCGAAGGCTTCGAAGAACACCGGCAGCACCCGGTAGAGCACTTCGCCGAGGTAGAAGCCGACGTGCTCGCGCTCGTCGTCCACGCTGGGCCGGGCCGGCGGCGCGTCGGAGGTCTGCCAGGCGGAGGTCAGCGCGAAGCGGATGCGCGCCAGCCCCGCGTCGCGCTCCGCCGGCGTGAGCTGGCGGTCGATGTCGGCCACCAGCCGGCGCACCACCTCGCGCTCCTTCTCCAGCAGCAGGCGCCGCACCGCCTCGGTGGGATGTGCGGTGAACACCGGTTCGATGCGCAGGCGGGCCAGCAGCGCGCGCAGATCGTCGGATCCCACGCCTTCGTCGCGGAGGGACTGGAGCACCGCATCCAGGCCGCCCGGCTGCGGGCGCTCGCCGGCGCGCTGGTAATCGCGGCGCCGGCGGATGCGGTGCACGCGCTCGGCCACGTTGACCGCACCGAAGTACGCGGAAAACGCCCGCACCAGCTGGGTGGCGGTGTCCAGCGGCACGCCGGCCAGCCGGTCCGCCAACGCATCCGCGGGCTCGTCCTGCTCGCGCCGGCGGATCGCCAGCCGCCGCAGCGTCTCGACCTCGTCGAGGAAAGGCTGGCCGCACTGCTCGGCCAAGATCTCGCCGACCAGCGCGCCAAGCGTGCGCACGTCGTCGCGCAGCAGGCCATCCGTGGCGGAGAAGTCGAGGGTGTCGCGCAGGGGTTCCGGCAGGTCGTTGCTCATGTCCCGCAGGCTAGCGGGTTCCGCGTCGGCGCGCCGTCAAACCGGGACATCCGGCCTCAGTAGGCGAACTCGCGGAACACCGGGTCCACGCTGCCCTGCCATTCGCCGTGGAACAGGGCCAGCTTGCGCTCGGCCGGCGTCTGGCCGGACTCGACGATCTCCACCAGCGGATCGAGGAAGCCGGTTTCGTCGGTGCCGCAGCGGTCCTGGGCGGCGCGCCGGCGCAGGCCGGCCACGGCGATCTCCAGCGCACGGCGCGCCAGGTCGCGCGCGGTGCCGCCGCGGAACGGCAGGCCCAGCGCATGCTTCGGCACGCCGTCGCGCAGGGCGTGGCGCTCGGCCAGCGTGAAGTCCTTGACCAGGTCCCAGGCCGCGTCCAACGCCGCGTCGTCGTACAGCAGGCCCACCCAGAACGCCGGCAGCGCGCACAAGCGGTTCCAGGGACCGCCGTCGGCGCCGCGCATCTCCAGGAATTTCTTCAGCCGCACTTCCGGGAAGGCGGTGGTCATGTGGTCGTTCCAGTCGCGCAGGGTCGGCAGCGCGCCGGGCAGCACGTCCAGCCGGCCCTGCAGGAAATCGCGGAACGACTTGCCACTGGCGTCGTGGTAGATGCCATCGCGGTAGCTGAAGTACATCGGCACGTCGAGCAGGTAGTCGACGTAGCGCTCGTAACCGAAACCGTCCTCGAACACGAAGTCCAGCATGCCGGTGCGGTCCGGATCGGTGTCGGTCCAGATGTGCGAGCGGTAGCTGAGGAAGCCGTTCGGCTTTCCTTCGGTGAACGGCGAATCGGCGAACAGCGCGGTCGCGATCGGCTGCAGCGCCAGCGACACGCGGAACTTCTTCACCATGTCCGCTTCGCTGGCGTAATCCAGGTTGACCTGGACCGTGCAGGTGCGGGTCATCATGTCCAGGCCCAGGTTGCCGACCTTGGGCATGTAGGCCTTCATGATCTGGTAGCGCCCCTTGGGCATCCACGGCATCTCGTCGCGCCGCCACTTGGGCTGGAAGCCCATGCCCAGGAAGCCCAGCTGCAGTTCGTCGGCGACCTCGCGGACCTCCCGCAGGTGGCTGCCCACTTCCTTGCAGGTGTCGTGGATGGTGCGCAGCGGCGCGCCCGACAGTTCCAGCTGCCCGGCCGGCTCCAGCGTCACCGAGGCGCCGTCGCGCGCCAGCGCGATCACCCGGCCATTCTCCTCGTAGGGCGCCCAGCCGAAGCGGACCAGGCCCTTCAGCAGGGCCTCGATGCCGCGCTCGCCGTCGAACGCCGGCGGCCGCAGGTCGTCCAGGCGGAAGCCGAATTTCTCGTGCTCGGTGCCGATGCGCCAGGCATCGCGGGGCTTTTCGCCCGAGGCGAGCACCTCGGCCAGCTGGTGGCGGTCGGTGATCGGCGTATCGCTGGCGGTACTGGGTCCGGACATCGGCGCGGCCTATCGGAACGGTGCGGCAGGATAGCCGGGCGTACGGGTGCGGCGCACCATCGCGGCCGCGCGTTCAGCGTTCCGCGGGCGTGCGCAATCCGGTCAGAGGGCCAGCCACCGGGCCACGACGGCGCGCAGTTCGTCGACGCCCTGCTTGGACTCGCCTGAGAACAGCTGCACGGTCACGCTGTCGGCGAACGAGCGCTGCAGCTCCATCCGCACAGCCTGCAGGGTGTTGCCGGCGGCGCCCCGGCCCAGCTTGTCGGCCTTGGTCAGGATGACGTGGGCCGGCAGCCCGCGGCGCATGGCGTAGCCCAGCATCTGGCGGTCGTACTCCTTCAGCGGGTGGCGCACGTCCATCACCACCACCAGCCCGCGCAGGGCGTCGCGGCTGCCGAAATAGCCGTCCAGGAAGGCCTGCCAGTGCGCCTGCAGCTCCTGCGGCACCTTGGCGTAGCCGTAGCCCGGCAGGTCCACCAGGTATTTGTTCTCGTGCGGCGGCAGGCCGAAGAACACCAGCTGCTGGGTACGGCCCGGCGTCTTGGACACCCGCGCCAGCGCATTCTGCTGGCACAGGGCGTTCAGGGCGGAGGACTTGCCGGCATTGGAGCGGCCGGCGAAGGCCACCTCGAAACCGCCGTCGGGCGGCAATTGCCGGAAATTGTGGGCGGCCAGCAGGTACTGGGCGCGCGCGAACGGATTGGGTGCAGCCATGGGCATAGCATGGCATGTCCGCGCCGACCCCGGGCGGCGGTTTGACCGCTTCGGGCGCGCCGACCATAATTTGCCGGTTGCGCGGCACCTGCCCGCGCCCTTATGCCAGTGGAGTTCCGCATGCGTCCTGTCCATGCCCTTGCCGGTGTTGCCTGTCTTGCTCTTGCCGCGGCCGCGTGGGCCCAGAGCACGGCCGTCCCCGCACCCGACAACGCCCCGGTGCAGACCGCGCCGCTGGTCGAGAAGCCCGCGACCTGGGGCGATGCCACCGCCGGGCAGAGCAAGGCCGGCGCCTGCGCCGCCTGCCACGGCCTTGACGGCAACGCCATGCAGCAGAACGCCCCGCGCATCGCCGGCATGCCCGAGCGCTACATCGCCGAGCAGCTGCACCTGTTCAAGACCAGCCAGCGCACCAGCGGCCTGGCCGGCGTGATGATGCCCTTCGCCAGCATGCTCAGCGCGCAGGACATGCGCGACGTCGGCGCCTGGTTCGCCAAGCAGAAGGCCGGCACCGGCGTCGCCGACGACACCGCGATCGCCGACGGTCCGAACCAGGGCATGAAGTTCTACCAGGTCGGCGAGCGCCTGTTCCGCAACGGCGACGCAGCGCGGGGCGTGCCCGCCTGCATGGCCTGCCACGGCCCCTCCGGCGCCGGCAACCCGGGCCCGGCCTATCCGGCCCTGCACGGCCAGGACGCCGCCTACGTGGCCCGTCGCCTCGAGGAATACCGCGCCGGCACCACCACCTACACCAACCCGGCGCACTTCAACCTGATGGCGGCGGTCAGCAAGTCGCTCACGGACGAGGAAATCCGCTCGCTGGCCAGCTACGTGCAAGGCCTGCACACCCGCGAGCCGGGCACCACCAAGGAAAGCATCTCGCGCTGACGGGCCGCGCTTCACCGTGCGTTGGCTCCGTCCCGTGCATGCTCGCCCGGCCCTCCCCTGATCGCCGGAGCCTGACCCCATGCGCCTGCCGCTGTTGTCGTTCGTCCTGCTGCTGGCCGCGATCCTGTCGCCCGTGCGGGCGCAGGCCCCGCTGCCGGGCCTGACCGAGGGCGTGCAGTACCGCGCCATCGAGGGCGGCCAGCCCTACCAGCCGCTGCCGCCGGGCATGGTCGAGGTGGCCGAAGTCTTCGCCTACACCTGCCCCCACTGCGCGCAGTTCTCGCCGATGCTGGAGGCGTGGGCGAAGCGGCTGCCGGCGCACGCCAGGCTGGTGCTGGTGCCAGGGGTCTTCGGTCGCGATGACCCGTGGTCGCGCGTCTTCTTCGCCGCCCAGGCCGCGAAGTCCCTGCCGGTGCTGCATCCGCGCCTGTTCGCCGCCGTCCACGACACCGGCGAACTGCCGCGCAACGCCGATGCCGCGCAGATCCTCGCGTTCGCCAGCCGCGTGCAGGGCGTCAATGCCCCCGCACTCAAGGCCGCGCTGGCCGACGATGCAAGTCTGCTGCCCAAGCTGAAGCACGCCTACGAATTCGCCGCCCGCAGCCAGATCGAAGGCACGCCGTCGCTGGTCGTGGCCGGCCGTTACCTCGTGCTGGGCAACAGTTACCAGAACCTGCTCGACAACGCGCGCCGCGTGGTCGACGCGCTGGCGCCGAGGAAAGCCGCGCCGGCGCGCCCGGCCCCGCCGCCCAAGCGCCCTGCAGCCCCCCGACCCTGACCGACCGACAGAAGACCGCCATGACCGCCTTCCGCCACGCCCTGCTCCTGCTCGCCCTGCTGCCGCTCGCCGCTTGCAAGAATGACGCCCCTGCGCCGGTGACTGCGACCGATGCCGCCGCCGCGCAGGTCGCACCTGCCAAGACGGCCAGCGCGGAGGATCCGCAGCGCGCGGCGCAGGCCGAGGCGGCCGCCAAGGCCGCCCTGGACGCCGCCGCCAAGGCGCCGCCGCCGGTGGAAGGCACCGACTACGTGGTGATCCCGAACGGCCAGCCGTTCGACACCGCGCCGGACCGGGTGGAAGTCGTCGAGTTCTTCGGTTACGTCTGCCCGTTCTGCGCCGCGGTGCAGCCGCAGGTGTCGGCGATGAAGGCCAAGCTGCCGAAGGACGTGCATTTCGTCTACGTGCCGGCCGCCTTCGGCTCGATGTGGGACAACTACGCCAAGGCCTACTACGCCGCCGAGGCGATGGGCCTGGTGGAGAAGACCCATGACGCCCTGTTCCGCGCCATCCACATCGACAACACCCTCAAGGGCGAGCGCGGCATGGACAAACCCGAGGAAATCGCCGCGTTCTACGCCGGCTACGGCGCCGATCCGAACCAGTTCCTCAGCGGCATGCAGAGCTTCGCGGTCGCCACCAAGGTCAACCGCGCCCGCCAGTACATGACCGAAGCCTTCGCCAACGGCGACCAGATGGGCACGCCGGCGTTCGTGGTGGCGGGCAAGTACCGCGTCAAGGGCAAATCGGTGGACGACATGTTCCGCATCATGACCCAGCTGATCGCACAGGAGCGCGCCAAGCTGGCCGCGCCGGCGACGGCACCGGCGGCACCAACTGCCACGCCGGGCGCCTGAGCCCCGCCCACGGGGGCCGACCATGGAACGACGCCGGCTACGCCTGCTGAGCGCGAACATCCAGGCCGGCTCCAGCACCCGCGGCTACCACGACTACGTGGCCCGCAGCTGGTCGCACGTGCTGCCGGCGGGCAACAAGCGCGGCGCGCTGGATAGCATCGCCGAGCTGGCCGGCCGCCATGACATCGTCGGCCTGCAGGAAGCCGACCCCGGCAGCCTGCGCTCCGGATTCACCAACCAGACCCACTACCTGGCCGAGCGCGCCGGCTTCGCGTACTGGAGCCACCAGCCCAACCGGCGGATGGGCGGCGTGGCGTCCAGCGCCAACGGCCTGCTGAGCCGGCTGGAGCCGCGCCTGGTGGAGGACCATCCGCTGCCCGGCCGGGTCAAGGGCCGCGGCGTGCTGACCGCCTCGTTCGGCGACGGCCGCGATGCCCTCACCATCGCGGTCGCCCATCTCTCGCTGGGCAGCCAGTCGCGGCGCTCGCAGCTGGACTTCATCGCCGACCTGCTCGCTGATTTGCCGCACGCGGTGCTGATGGGCGACTTCAATTGCGACCCGGAGCAGCCGGAGATGCAGGCGCTCTACCGCAAGACCCGCCTGCAACCGCCGGATCGCCGCGTCCCCACCTTTCCGTCATGGCGGCCGCAGCGGGCGATCGACCACATGCTGGTGACCCCGGACCTGCCGGTCGCCGAGATGCAGGCGCTGCCTGCCGCGCAGTCGGACCATCTCGCCCTGTCGGTGGCGCTGGACGTGCCGGAAGCAGCGCTGCGCTGATCAGCCCCGCGCGCTGTAGGCGAACGCGCTGCCGACCAGCAACAGGAATGCCGCGAACACCCGCTTCAGGGCCGGCCCGCTGAGCGCGTGCGCCAGCCGAGTGCCGTACGGTGCGGCCAGCACCGACGCCACCGCCACGCCCAACGCCGCCGGCAGGTAGACGTACCCCACCGCGCCGGACAGCGGCAGCGCGCCCGCGGGCGCCTGCAGCGCGTAGCCCAACGCGCTGCCCAGGCCGATGAAGATGCCGCACGCGGACGACGTTCCCACCGCGCGCACCGGGGCCACCCCGCGCCAGACCAGCAGCGGCACGGTCAGGCTGCCACCGCCGATGCCCACGATGGCCGACACCACGCCGATGACGCCCCCTGACAGCGTGTAGCCGGGTCCGCGCGGTGCCGCCACCGCCGTGTCCTGCGCTGGCGGTCCGGACAGCAGCATCTGCGCGGCCACCAGTCCGCAGTAGCCGGCCACGCACCAGCGCAGCACGTTGCCGTCCAGGGCGATGGCGAACCGGCTGCCCAGCCAGCCGCCCACCAGCACGCCCGGCACCATCCACGCCACCGTCGGCCACAGCACGCTGCCGCGCCGGTGGTGGGCCCGTGCCGACGAAGCCGCGGTCAGCACGATGCTGGCCAGCGAGCTGGCCAACGCGGCATGCATCGCCGCCTCCGGCGCAACGCCCTGCGTCGGCAGCAGCCACGCCAGCGCCCCCACCAGCACCAGCCCGCCACCGATGCCCAGCAGCCCGGCCAGCACGCCGGCACACGCACCCAACGCGAGGTAAAGCAGGAGGAACGTCATCGCCCGCCATCGAAAAAGTCGTTCATCGATGCTCGGCTATAGTCGGGCGATGCACAAGATCGCGACGCCATTGCTGCTGATGTTCTCGCTTGCGTGCGGCATCCACCCCGCTGCGGCGCAGGCCCCCACGACGCGCCCGTCGCCGCTGCTGCAGTCGGTGCCGGCCCGGATCCCGCCACCGGATGCCGCCTTCCGCGCCGCGTTCGACGCCGCCAATCGCGGCACCCTGGACGACCTCGCGCTGGCGGGATTCGCCGCCCATCCGTTGGCCGGCTGGCTGGAATACGCGGCCCTGCGCAGTCGACTGGACACGCTGCCGGTGGCACGGGGCAACGCCTTCCTCGCGCGCCGCCAGGGGGAACCGGTGGCCACGCTGTTCCGCGCCGACTGGCTCGCCGCCCTCGCCCGCCGCAACGAATGGCAGGCCTTCCTCGACCAGTGGGACGACACGATCGATGCGGCCACGTTGCGCTGCCTGCGCCTGCAGGCATTGATGGCGATGAACCGGGCCGACGCCGCATGGACGGCCGCGGCACAGGCGCTCTGGCGCAGCAGCGGCCGCTCGCTGCCAGCGCAGTGCGACGCGCCGCTCGCGCTGCTCGCCGCGCAGGGCGGCCTGACCGATGCGCTGCGCTGGGAGCGCTTCGACAAGGCCGCCGACGCGGGGCAAGCCGGCGTGATGCGCGCGATCGCCGCGGGATTCGGCGGCGACGACGCGACGCTGGCGCTGCGGTACGCCGCCTATCTCGATGCCCCCGATGCCAACGTGGCGGACTGGCCGGTGACGCCGCGCAGCCGCCTGGTCGCCGCCGTCGGCTTGGCGACGCTGGCCAAGGCCGACCCGGACCGCGCCGAGGCGCTGCTGCCGGGCGTGGCGCAGGCCCTGGCCTTCGGCGACGCCGAGCAGGGGCGCGTGCGCTACCAGATCGCGCTGTGGACGGTGGCGTCCTACCTGCCCGACGCGGCGCGCCGGCTGGCCGCCGTGCCCGCCTCGGCGTGGGACGACAGCCTGCACGAATGGCAGGTGCGCGAGGCGCTGGCGCGCCGCGATTGGGCCGCCGCCCTGGCCGCGATCCAGCGCATGCCCGAGGCGCAACGCGGCGATTCGCGCTGGCTGTATTTCGCCGCGCGCACCCGCGAGCTCACCGGTGACGGCGCCGGCGCGAAGGCCCTGTACGCGCAGGCCGCGCGCAAGCCGGACTTCCATGGCTTCCTGGCCGCCGACCGCCTCGACCAGCCCTATGCACTGTGCCCGTGGCTGCCCCCGCCCGCGCCGACCGCGAAGCTCGCGGTCGCCCGCAACCCGGCGCTGGTCCGCGCCGTGCAGCTGTACCAGCTGGATCGCCGCGGCTGGGCCACGCGGGAATGGGACGCCGCGCTGGCGCGCTTCACCGACGAACAGCGCCGGTTGGCCGTGGAGGTGGCGCAGGACAACGGTTGGTTCGACCGCGGCGTGTTCGGGCTGGTCAACGTCGACGGCAAGCGTTATCCGGACGAGCAGCGGCTCTACGGGCTGCGCTTCCCGCTGCACCACGACGCCACCCTCCGCCGCGAAGCCGCGCGCAACCGGATCGACCCGGCGTGGGTGGCAGCGGAGATCCGCGCCGAAAGCGTGTTCGACCCCAACGCGCGCTCGGCCGCCGACGCCCGCGGGCTGATGCAGGTGGTGCCGGCCACCGGTGCCGCGATCGCCGCCCAACTGGGCCTGCCGTGGCAGGACGGCGACGACCTCTACGACGCCGATACCAACATCGCCATCGGCACCGCCTACCTGCGCCAGCTGATGGACCGCTACGGCGGCCAGCCCTACCAGGTGATCGCCGGCTACAACGCCGGACCGACGCCGCTGGCACGCTGGGTGGCGCAGCGCCCGGACATGGAGCCGGACGTCTGGATCGAAACCATCAGCTACAAGGAAACCCGCGAATACGTCGCGCGCGTGCTCAGCTTCAGCACGCTCTATGACTGGCGGCTCGACGGCACCGCGCTGCGCCTGTCGGACCGCCTGCGCGGGATCACCACCGGACCGCGCAAGGGCTTCGCCTGCCCGGCGGCGGAGCCGGCGGCCCCCGCGCCGCGCGCGACGCCCGCGCGGCGTCGGCGCGGCTGAACGCGCTCGGGCATCATCCGCGCATGGCCAAGCTTCCCGACTCCGTCCGCGTCTACCTCGTCGGCGGCGCCGTGCGCGACGCCCTGCTGGGACTGCCGCCCGGCGACCGCGACTTCGTGGTGGTGGGCGCCAGCGTGGAGCAGATGCGCGATGCCGGCTTCCGCCAGGTGGGCCGCGACTTCCCGGTGTTCCTGCATCCCGATACCGGCGAGGAACACGCGCTGGCCCGCACCGAGCGCAAGTCCGGCCGCGGCTATACCGGCTTCGTGGTGCATGCCGATCCATCGGTGACGCTGGAGGACGACCTGCGTCGCCGCGACTTCACCCTCAATGCGATCGCCCGCGCCGAAGACGGCACGCTGGTCGATCCCTTTGGCGGCGTGCGCGACCTCGAGGCGCGCGTGCTGCGGCACGTCGGCGATGCCTTCGTCGAGGATCCGCTGCGGGTGCTGCGCGCGGCCCGCTTCATGGCCCGCTTCGCGCCGCTGGGCTTCACGGTCGCTCCGGACACGCTGGCGCTGATGCGGCAGATGGCCGATGGCGGCGAACTGGCCACGCTGGTGCCGGAGCGGGTCTGGCAGGAACTGGCGAAAGCCCTGCGCAGCGCCTCGCCCGCGGCCTTCCTGCGCACCCTGCGGCAGGCCGGCGCGCTGCGCGTGGTGCTGCCCGAGGTGGACGCGCTGTACGGCGTGCCGCAGCGCGCGGAGTACCACCCGGAGATCGACACCGGCCTGCACCAGGAACTGGTCTGCGACATGGCCGCGCGGCTGGCGCCGGGGGATGACCTGGTCGGCTTCGCCGCACTCTGCCACGACCTCGGCAAGGCGCTGACCCCCACCGACGCGCTGCCGCGCCACGTGATGCACGAACAGCGCGGCGTCGCCCCGGTGGTCGCGCTGTGCGAGCGCCTGAAAGTGCCCGCGGAGCACCGGGATCTCGCCTTGCTGTGCTGCCGCGAGCATCTCAACGTGCACCGCATCGACGAACTGAAGGACGCGACCGTGCACGACCTGGTGGCGCGCTGCGATGGCTTCCGCAAGCCCGCCCGTATCGACCGCCTGGCCACCGTGTGCGAAGCCGACGCGCGCGGTCGCGCCGGCCTGCAGGACGCGGCCTACGCGCAGGCCGCGACGCTGCGGCGCCTGCACGCTGCGGCGCTGGCCGTGCGCGGTGACGCCATCGCCGCGCAGGGGGTCAGCGGCCCGGCCTTCGGCGAAGCCCTGCGCCGGGCCCGCATCGCCGCGATCGCCGCCGCGCGCGGCTGAGACCGGTCACTCTGCGGTGGTGGGATCGATGGTCGCCATGACCCGGTTGACCGCATTCGCCGGGAAGCCGCCCAGGCGCGCGTGCTCGCGCACGCTGGCCTCGTCGGGCGCGATGTACTCGCAGCAGACCTTGTCGGCGGTGACGTGGCTGCGCACCCACTGGACCTGCGGGCCCATCTCCCGCAGCACGCCGCAGGATGTCTGCGAGATGGCATGCAGTTCGGCGGGGGTCAGCGCACCGGCGCCGGGGATCTCGCGTTCAATGATGAAACGGGGCATGGCGTCGCTCCTGTGCGGAACCGTCCGCATGGGATCCAACGCGGAGCGATCACTCGCCTGGCCGCCGTTCGTCAGCGGCCGCCGTCCAGCCGCAGCAGCAGATCGCGCAGCGGCGTGAAGGCGGTGGCCAGGCCGACCAGCACGCCCAGCGTGTTGGCGAGTGCATCGGCACGATCCAGCATACGGCCCAGCTTCATCGCCGCCTGCAGGTACTCCAACCCGATGCCCATCAGCACCAGCAACACGCAGACCACGGCCCACGACAGGCGCCTCGCGAACAGCTGCACCGCGCCCGCGGCGAGCAGCGCGTAGGCGACCAAGTGCTCGCTCTTGTCACTCACCTGCAGGTCCGGCAGGTCCCGCGCGGGGACCAGCGAGGCCACCACCACGCAGGCCACCGCCAGCATCCACAGCCCGGCCCACAGCGCCGGCCGCCGGAACGGCTTCAACGAGCGGCCGACGCGGCGCGGACGGCTCACAGGCGGTGGCTCAGGTCGCCGACCAGGAAGGCCGCGTCCAGCTCCACGCCGCGCTGGAACCCGATCGCCTGGAAGCGCTCGCCCATTTCGCTGGGCAGCGTCAGCCGCTTGGCCTGCTGGCGCAGGTTGTGCCGCGCGATGTCGTCCGCGGCCTGCGCTTCCGCCGCCTCGAGGTGCGCCTGCAGGCGGTTGCCCAACAGGAAGCTGGCCTGCGAGCAATAGCCGGAAAATTCGAAGCCGGCACCCACCCCGGCCTCCGCCAGTGCGGTGAAGTCCACCGAGGCGGTGATGTCCTGCAGGCCCGGCCACGCGAACACGTCGTCGATCAGGTGGTGCTGGCGGAACGCGCGCAGGGTGCCGTCGCTACGCTCGGGCAGGTAGTACTCGCCGCGGGCGTAGCCGTAGTCCACGAAGAGCAGGGCGCCGTTGCGCAAGCCGCCGGCGACCGCCTGCACCCAGTACGGCAGCTGCGCCAGCGCCTCGCTGCGGTAGCCGTCGGCGAACGGCCCCGGCAGCTGCGATTCGATCCGGCGCACCGCGGCGGCCAGCAGCGGATCGGCCGGCTGCTCCGCGCGCACGAACCGGCCCTCGCCGTCCAGCGCTACGCACTCCTCCAGCACCTCGCCGCCCTGCACCACGAAACGCGGCGTAGGCAGCGCGTCGATCACTTCGTTGGCGAACAGCACGCCGTCCCACGGTTGCTGCACCGGCCCGTCCAGCCACTCCACGCGCGCGAACAGCGCCGGTGCCAGCCGCGCCTGCAGGCGCTCGCGCTGGCGTTCGCGCAGGTCGGCGCTGGGCTCGAGGATGGCATAGCGCGCGGGCAGCGCACCGTTGGCCTGCAGGTGCTCCAGGCAGGCCTCGGCGAACGCGCCGCTGCCGCCGCCCAGCTCCACGAACAGCGCGCCCTTGCCGGCCTGGCGGATCGCCGGCGACAGCGCGTCGGCCACGCAGGCGGCGAACAGCGGCGACTGTTCCGGCGCGGTGGTGAAGTCCCCGCCCGGGCCGAACTTGTGCGCGCCGGCGCTGTAATACCCCAACCCGGGGGCGTACAGCGCCAGCTCCATGAATTTCCAGAACGGGATGCGCCCGCCCGCGCCGATGATCTGCTCCTGGATCACTTCGCGCAGGTGCGCGCTGTGGGCCTGCGCGTCGGCCGACGGCGGCGGCAGCGTGGTGGCGGCCATCAGTCCAGCCTCATGCGGCGGCCGGCGCTCTGGCCCGGGCCGGACAGCACCCGCACTTCGATCGCGTCGATGGCGTGCGCGCGCAGCGCGTCACGATCCTCGGCCAGCCGCTGCAGGAACCACCAGGCGAATTCCTCCAGCGTCGCGTTTTCGATCGGCAGCAGCAGCACGTCGCCGCGCAGGAACGGGATGCGCTGGCCGTCGAAATGCGCGTAGACGTGGCCGCCGTCTTCCTCGATGCGCAGGTGCGGCGATCGCGTCGGCAGGATCACCCATTCGTTGAGCTCGCGGCACAGCGCGACCACACGGTCCTTGTACAGGCCGTAGTCGAAGCACATGCCGTTGCCCAGCATGCGCGCCTCGATGTCCACTTCGACGGTGAAGTTGTGGCCATGCAGGCGCTCGCGCTCGGTCGCCGAGAAGATGGTGAAGTGCCCGGCCGAGAACTTCATGTTCTGCTTCGCCAGGCGGATGGTCACGCGCTCGTCCATCTGCGTCCTCATGCGGGGCTGCCCGCGAAATCCGATTCGCCGATGTCACCCAGCTGCGGCCGCATGACGATGTCCTCCACCACGGTACGCGCCGACATCGTCCACGCCGTCCACGCCATCGCGGCCACGTCCTCGGCCGGCATCATGCGCTCGGGCGGCAGCGGCACGCCGTCCCACGAGGCCGTCAGGGTGGCGCCCGGCAGCAGGGCCACCACGCGCACGCCGTGCGGCTTCATCTCCTCGCGCAGGTTGCGCGAAAAGCCGTACAGCGCGTGCTTGGCGATGCTGTAGGAGCCGCCGTTCGGATACGCGGCGATCGAGGCCGTGCTGCACACGTTGAGCACCATGCCGCTGCGGCGCTCGATCATTCCCGGCAGCAGCCGGCGGGTCAGCCGGTAGGCACCGAACAGGTTGGCCTGCAGCATGTCCAGCAGGGCGTCGTCGTCCTCGCTGGCGATGCCGCCCGGCCGGAAGGCCCCGGCATTGTTGACCAGCAGGTCCACCGCGCCGTGGCGCGCCAGCACGTCGCGCGCCAGCGCGTCCACCGCGGTGGCATCGCGCATGTCGCAGGCGCGGCAATCGACCGCGGGGAGGGCGGCCTGCAGCGCATCCAGGCCCTCGCGGCCGCGCGCGCAGGCGACCACGGTGGCGCCCTCGCCGGCGAAGCGTTCGACGATGGCGCGCCCAATGCCGCGCGACGCGCCGGTGACCAGCACCACGCTCATGCCGCGAACCTCCCGCGCTCGATCTCCACGCCCACCGCCGCGGCGTTGGCCAGCGCCTCCGGCTTCGACAGCTTCAGCCGCACGCCGCGGGCGCCGAACTCGTCGAGGATCAGCGCGGCGCAGCCTTCGGCCAGCGTTTCCACCAGCGCGAAATCGGTGCGGGCGACGTAGTCGGCCAGGCGCAGGCTGACCGCTTCGTAGTCCAGTGCGTCGGCCAGTGCGTCGCTGCCCGCGGCCGCGCGGTTGTCGAAGCGCATTCGGATGTCCAGCAGCAGCGGCTGCGGGGCGAGGCGCTCGCGGTCGTGGACGCCAATCAGGGCATCCAGGCGCAGGCCTTCGATGAAAACAATGTCGGTCATGGGCGGCTTCACGTCTCCCGGGCCACGGGATACCGCGGCGCGGAGGGGATTGGATGCACAGCTTAACAATCCCCCGCCTGCGCCTCGGCGGCTCAGACCGGCGCCAGCGTCGCCATGTCCCAGCGTGGCACCGCGCGGATCGCGGCATCGTCGTGCTGGCCGGCGGCCAGCCGCAGCGCGCCGGCGAAGGCGATCATCGCGCCGTTGTCGGTGCACAGCGCCGGGCGCGGGAAGCAGGCGCGGCCACCGCGGGCGGCGCACAGTTCCACCAGCTTCGCGCGCAGGCGCCGGTTCGCGCCGACGCCGCCGGCGACGACCAGCGTGTCGCAGCCCGCCGCGTCCAGCGCACGACCGCACTTGATCGCCAGCGTGTCCACCACCGCGTCCTCGAAGCCGCGGGCGATGTCGGCCCGGGTCTGGTCCGACTGGTCGCTGTCGCGCCACGCCAGCAACACCTGCGTCTTCAGGCCGCTGAAGGAGAAGTCCAGCCCGGGGCGGTCGGTCATCGGCCGCGAGAACTTGAACCGGCCGGGCACGCCCTGCTCCGCCAGGGCGGCCAGCTGCGGGCCGCCCGGATACGGCAGGCCCATCAGCTTGGCGGTCTTGTCGAACGCCTCGCCGGCCGCGTCGTCCAGGGTTTCGCCCAGCAGGCGGTAGCAGCCGATGGCGTCCACCGCCACCAGCTGGGTGTGGCCGCCGGACACCAGCAGCGCGACGAACGGCGGCCGGGGGGGATCGTCTTCGATGAGCGGCGCCAGCAGGTGGCCTTCCATGTGGTGCACGCCGATGGCCGGCACGTCCAGCGCCCACGCCAGCGACCGCGCCACGCCGGCGCCCACCAACAGTGCGCCCACCAGCCCGGGGCCCGCGGTGTAGGCCACGCCGTCGAGGTCAGCGGTGGACAGGCCGGCCTCGGCCAGGGTCTGGCGGACCAGCGGCAGCAGCTTGCGGACGTGGTCGCGGCTGGCCAGCTCCGGCACCACCCCGCCGTACTCGGCGTGCAGGGCGATCTGGCTGTAGACCGCGTGGGCGCGCAGGCCGGCGAAGCCGCCGATGGCGGTGTCGTACACCGCCACCCCGGTTTCGTCGCAGGAGGATTCGATGCCAAGGACGTTCATCTGGGTATCTTGCGCCCAAACCCGGGCCGCTGCTATCATGCGCGGCTCGCCCACCTTGACCGGGCGAATTCTCCAGTCACGAGATTCCCCGATGCCCAGCGTCAAAGTCCGCGAAAACGAACCGTTCGAGTTTGCCCTGCGCCGCTTCAAGCGCACCTGCGAGAAGGCCGGCGTGCTGGCCGAGACCCGCAAGCGCGAGT